>JASJCN010000017.1 GCA_030065975.1 Myxococcota bacterium | reverse complement strand
AGCCCAGGAGGGAGCCGCCCAGGTCGGCCGGGGAACGAAGCTGGTCCACCAGGCGGCGGCGAGCCTCGGAGAGATGGCCGCGCAAGCTCGGAATTCGGAGGAGCGTGCCGACGACATCGTGAGAGTCGTCTCCGAATCGAGAGACGCAGTCGAGACCGTCGCCAAGGAGGCGGCCCGAACGGCGGCCGCGGCGACCACCGTGAGCCGAGCCACGACGGAGCAGCAGGAGACGGGGGTCGCGATGCTGGACAGCATCCAGCGCATCCGGGACCTCAGCCACGAGGCCAGCCTCACCGCCGAAGCCCAGCGCTCGGAGACCCTGCGTCTGTCCGAGCACGCCGGGAGCGTGGCCGAGCGAACCGCGGCCATCGACAAGGAGACGGCCGAGCAACGTGTCCAGGCGGACGAGATCGAGCTGGCCCTCGAGGTCTTCCGACGGGCGGCGACGGAGTGGTCCTCCCACGTGGCGAGTCTCGACGAAGCGATGGGGCTCCTCCTCGCCGACTCGGACGCACTCGGCGAGCAGGTGGAGCGCTTCCGGGGCGCCGGCTCGGGGAGGCCCCGCCCGCCGATCACGTGATTCGGGGGCGATCGCGCCAGCGAGACGTGGCGACGAGTAGGGCCCACGGACGCGTGTGGGCGCGCCCGCCTAGCGCGCGCGCCTCGAGCGGTATGCTTCGCCCATGCGCCTCCTCCTTCTCGTCGTCCTCGCCCCCTTCTCTCTCGTGGCCTGCAGCACCGTCCCCGAGCCGATGACTCGCGAACGGCTCGAGGGCGAGATCGCCGAGCTGACCTCGTCCTTCACGGGGGCGCCGGGGCGACGCAGCTTCGTGTTCGACGAAGTGGAGATGGCGTGCGTCTCCGACGTCGCGGCCGACCGCATGCGCCTCGTCGCGCCGATCGCCTCGGTGGGTGAGATCGAAGCGGAACAGGTCGCGATCATGCTCGAAGCCAACTTCCACACCGCCCTCGACGCGCGCTACGCCACGAGCCGCGGCGTGCTCTACGCGGCCTTCATCCATCCGCTCTCGAGCCTCTCCGTCGAGCAGATCCGCTCGGCGCTGGTGCAGACGGCGAACCTCGCGCGCACCTTCGGCACCACCTACTCGAGCGGCGTGCTGGCCTTCGGAGGAGCCGACGGAGGAGGGACCCCGGAGGAATCCGGAGACGACCTCTCGCTCTGACCCGGCTCCGGACCCCGGTGCTACGTTCGACCCCATGACGAGACCCTCCCTCCTTCTCGCCGTCGTCCTCGGGGTCGCGCTCCCGGCATGGGCCGACGCCCCGCTCCAGTTCTCGACCGTGGGCGTGCGCGCGCCGGACGACCCGCACGTGAACGGCATCCGGCTCTCGGTCCTCTACGGCCGGAACCAGCGCGTGCGCGGCGTCGATCTCGGCGTGATCGCCCAGAGCCGGACGGGAGATCTCACCGGCTTCGGCGCCGTCCTCGGCCTCGGCCGCCTCGATGGCGACCTGCGCGGCTGTCACGCGAGCGTGATCAACCACCACACGGGCCGCGACCGCGGCGTGAACGCCGCCTTCGTGAACCAGGTCCAGGCGATGGACGCCGGCGTGAACCTGGGCTTCGTCAACACCACCAACGACTTCGCGATGGTGGACGTGGGCGGCATCAACGTGTCGGACCGGGGCGTCGTCCAGGTGGGCTTCCTGAACGTCACGCGCCGGCTCCGAGGGGTCCAGATCGGCTTCCTGAACGTGGCCGACAACGGCTTCCTGCCGGTCTTCCCGATCTTCAACTTCCCCAAGCGCACGCCGCCCGACGCGCCGGCGCGTACGCCGCCCGCCGCGGACTGGAGCGATCCCGACGCTCAGTGACGCCGGATGGGGTCGCTCCCGTCCCAGTCGCGAGAGAGCGCGGCCAGGTGGGCGAAGAACGCGCCCTTCGGGCCGCTGACCTCCGACAGCTCCACCATCGTTCCCGGGTGGCCCGGGTTCTCGAAGTACACGAAGCGCCCGTCCTCGCTGCCTGCACAGCCGGACTGCTCGACGACGAAGCCGTGCTCCTTCGCCTGTGCGAGCGAGGCGTCGAAGTCCTGGCTCCAGTACGCGACGTGCTGCAGCCCCTCGCGCCCGGTGGCGAGGAAGTCGAGGTAGCTCGACGGGGCCTGGTTCCGCTGCTGGATCAGCTCGATCTGCAGGTCGCCCGAGTTGGCGAGGGCGATGCTCACCTCGAGCTCCGAGGCCTCTCCCCGGTAGGAGAAGTCGAGGATGGGAGCCCGCTCGAAGTAGAAGAAGGGCCCGACGCCGAGCACCTCGGTCCAGTGCTTGAGGGCGGCCTCGATGTCGTGGACCACGTAGCCGTTCTGGCGCACGGGTCCGAAGATGCGGCTCATCGTCTCTCCTAAAGGCCTCTCAGGGCCGCAGGCGGTAGCGGATCGGCATGCGCTTCACGCCGCCGAGGAAGCAGGAGCGCATGCGATCGAAGGATCCCGCGAGCTCGACGCTCTCCATGCGGTGCGCCAGCTCGTCGAAGATCACGCGCAGCTCGAGGCGCGCCAGGTTGGCGCCCAGGCAGAAGTGCTCGCCGATGCCGAAGCCCACGTGGGGGTTGGGCTTGCGATCGACCCGGAAGCGGTCGGGATCCTCGAAGGCGTCCTCGTCCCGATTCGCCGAGGGATAGAGCAGGCAGAGCGAATCCTCCGCCTTGATCTGCTGGCCGCGGATCTCGACGTCCTCGACGGGCGTGCGGCAGAACTGGATCACGGGGGTCGTCCAGCGCACGACCTCCTCCACGGCCGTCGGCACCAGGCCCGGCTCGTCGCGCAGCTTCTGCATCTCGCCCGGGTTCTCGATCAGCGCCAGCAGGCCGCCGCTCGCGGCATTTCGCGTCGTCTCGTTGCCCGCGATGACGAGCAGCACGTAATAGGACATCAGCTCGAAGGCCGGCATCGGCGAGCCCTGGATCGTCGAGTTGGCCAGCACGCTCACGATGTCGTCGCGGGGCTCCTTGCGTCGCTCGGCGGAGAGCGCCTGGAAGTACTCGAACATGCCCTGAAGCGCGGACTGGGGCCCCGCGATCAAGGGATCGGGCGACTGGGTCTGATACTCCTCGTCGGCCGAGCCCACGATCTGGTTGGTCCACTGGAACATGAGCTTCCAGTCCGAGCGGGGAACGCCCAGCATGTCGGCCAGCACGTGGAGGGTGAGCGGCGCCGTGAACTCGCCCACGAAGTCGGCCTCGCGCTCCTCGCCGTCGCCCGCCATGGGCTCGAGCAGGTCGCGGGCGATGCGCCGCACCTCGTCCGCGCGGCGTTGGATCGCGCGGGGCGTGAACCAGCCACTCGCCGCCTTTCGGAACTCCGCATGCTCGGGCGGATCCATGTTGAGCAGATGCCGCGCCATGGTGCGCGGGCCCTTCACCGGCGCTCCCTGCTCGAAGATCGCGAGCCGCGGCGCGTTGATGAAGCGCCTCGGCTGCTTCGAGATCCAGACGAGATCCTCGCGCTTGGTGATCGCCCAGAAGCCCACGCCCCCGGGCAGGTCGAACCAGTGGACGGGCGCCTCGTTCCGCAGGCGCTTCCAGGCGGCGTGGGGGTAGCCGTGCTGGGCGAAGGTGTCGGGGCCGATGACGTCGAGCGTGTCGGGCAGGGGCTGGCTCACGGCGCGAGCGTATCCCAGGCGTCGATGCGAGGGAAAGGGCGCCTCACTCAAGTGGTCGTTCCCGTGCGCCGAAACCGCTCTCATGCTGGACTCTCTCGTACTCGCAAGCCGGGCGCTGTTCGCCTTAGCGGGGTTCGGGGCCGGCATCCACCTGGCGCGAACGGCCATCCAGGAGGGAGGGCTCCCGACGCATGCGTGGGGGAGCGCGATCATCTTCGTAGGCGGCCTCGGCCTCGTCGGCTATGCGGCAGCGCCCCTCCTCCAGACGACGTCACCAGCCCTCGCCATCGCCGGGCTGGCCCTGTCCGACGGACTCGAGCGAGTGGCGCTGATCGGACTCGGCGCCTTCCTGTGGAAGGTTTTCGGCCCGGCGTCGAAGGCGCGGCGTCTGGCCGCGGGGACGGTGGCGGTCGTGATCGTTCTCGACTGGATCGCCGTCCTTCGGTTCCAGGCCTGGCCGGAGACGGCCCTTCCCATGCCACTCGCGGCAACCACCCACCTCGCTTTCGGGGTGCCGCTCCTGTGGTCGACCCTCGAGTCGGCCATGCAGATGCGACGCTCCCGACGCCAGCTCGTCCTCGGTCTCACGAAGCCGATCGTCACCCACCGCTTCTGGCTGTGGACGCTCGGCAGCGCGGGCCTGTTCCTCATCTGCCTCGTGACGGCCATCGAGCAGGCCATCGATTCAGCGGCTGGCCGGCCCCTGCTCGCCGTCGTTCGAATCGTCCTCCACGCAGGCACCGCGGCCGTCGTCGCCCTGGCGTTCTTCCCGCCGCAGGCGTATCTGCGCTTCGTCGAACGCGGCGCGCGACACCCCTCCGCGACCGCCTAGCGAAGGCTCCGCCAGGCCCGCGGCTGGCGAGTGCCCCCCGGTTCGGCGACCCTGCGCCATGCGGGGGCTGCAAAGAGGAATGACATGCGGAGCCCCTGCGCCCTCCTCCCCCTGATCCTGCTGCTGTCGCTCCCGGTGAAGGCTGTCGACGGCGCGATCGAGATCAACCAGGCAAAGGTCGATGCCGAAGGAGGCTTCCCCTTCGGTGTCTCCACCCCGGGCCGCTACGTGCTGACGTCGGACCTGGTGGTTCCCGCCTCGACGGACGGAATCCGGCTCCTGGTCGACGACGTCCATCTCGATTTGAACGGCTTCCAGATCCGCGGCCCCGAAAGCTGTGCCCCCGCCGCCTGTGGCGGGGGCGGAAGCGCGGGTGTCTCTGCCCCGCTGGTCCTCCTGGGCGGTGACCGGACCGTGGTTGAGAACGGGACGGTCCGCGGCTTCGGCGGAAGCTGTCTCTCGCTCCGAGCGCACGTCCGCGTGGAACGCCTGCTCGTCGCGAACTGCGGGGACTTCGGGATCGACATCGGAAGCCACGGCATCGTCCGCACCAACCGGGTCACCGAGGTGGGGCGCAGCGGCATCCGCATGGGCACCGGAAGCCTCTACGCCCACAACACCGTCTCCGACGCCGGAACGCGCACGACCGAGGTGGCGATCCTCGGAGGCCGGGCCAGCGCGGGCAACCAGTGCTCGGACGGCAGCTGCTCGCCGCGGGGGCTGCGGAGGTACTACCTGAAGGCGGGAGCCATCACCGCCGCACAAGCCGGGACGGTCTGCGACCCGGGCTTCCACGTGGCCTCGGTCTACGAGCTCGCCGACCCCTCAGGGCTCTATTACGACCCCTTCCGGGGCTTCCAGCAGGGCGAGGTCCCGGGGCCTCCAGTGGACGAAGCCGGCTGGGCCCATACGGGGCCCGCCAACTGCAGCAGCTTCACCAGCGACGTGGGCGTGGGCACGCCCATTCGGCTCGAGACGGATCCCGCCGAGCAGGATGTGGGTCCTTGGAACGTCGGCGGTGCGCTCTGCGCGACCGATCAGGGAGTCTGGTGCGTCGAAGACTGAGCGCACCGGGAACTTCGCCCCTGGTGCAAGCACCTGCACGGTCGATCGCCCGTACCGGTCAGTCTTCCTCGGAGTAGACGAAGTGGTCCCATTGCGCGGGCTTGCCCAGGGCCGTGCGCAGCGAGAGGGCGAGGAAGAGGCCACCGACCCCCATGGCGACCGCGTTCGCCGTGGCTCGCTCGAGGAACGCGTAGCCGAGCCCCGAGACCAGCGCCGCGAACACGAAGGGGATCGCGAGGAGACTCGAGAGAGGCCGCGCCACACCCTCGAGCGTCGTGTGGGGACGGTCGATGCGGGCGAGCAGGACTTCGAGGAACGCGTCTCGCCTCCCGTCGTCCGCGAACAGGATCGGGTACGAGCGGCGGACGCGCGAGGTGTCACGCCCGCGCACGCGGATGCAGGGCCGGCTCTGATCCTTCTCGATGCGGGTCAGGTTCTCGAACCAGAGCGGGGGGCCAGCGGCGCGAACGCTCTCGTCGGGCACGCGGAAGAAACCCTTCGTCTCGAGGTCCGTCTGGAATCCCGCGGCGATCTCCGGCCTCACGTGCCCGGTGAAGAGCAGCCGATCGTTCCAGATCACGAAGTTGTTGCCGGACTCCTCCGGCACGTACTCCATGTGCTCGATGGGCTGGTCGCGCAAATAGCCCGAGTTCTTCGCCAGCTCCTTGGCCTCGGCGAGGCTCCCGGGCTCCGCGGTGGGTGCCGGCACGGAGTCGCCGTGGCGCTCGAGGGCACGCTCGAGCGAGGCCTCTCGATGCTCCTCGGCGGCCCGACCCCCGACATCCGAAGGGTCGTCGAGGTCGATGTCCGCGCCCGTGGCCAGATCGTGCAGCACCAGCTGGTTGCGCTGGCAGAACTCCGCGATCACGGTCAGGGCGTCGCCCGAGCCGCGGACCTCGAAGCCCAGGCTGTCGATGGGGTCGCCGGCCTTCGAGTCGAAGCTGCCCACGTTGATCTCGATGGAGAAGCCCTCGCCGGCGAGGCCGCACCAGAACGGGCCCAGCCACTCCACGTCGAGCTGCTCGCTCACCCACTGCTTGACGGCGGTGAACTCGCCGACCGGCGGCTCCTTGGCGTTGCCGTTCTGGTCGACGACTCGTCGGTGGGCGATCAGGTCCCAGCTCATGGGTTCCCCTCCCATCACGCGGCCCGGCGGAACGATGGATCGGCCGACACACCCTCATCGACCCGCTTCGACCCGGTCCTGAGGGGGTGGCGGCTGGACGGAGCGCTCATGGGGACGGAGCGAGAATCGTCTCGCACACGTCCCGGTGGTGGCGTCGACGCAGGCCGGCCCCCGGGGGACCACTTCGGCGGAAGTGGGCGCTTCGAGAACCCCCGATCGGCGTGCAAGTACCCGGACGCGCTGGCGAAAGTGCCGCCCCGGCCTCCGGAGCCGTCAGATGTTCAGTTTCGCTGCCACGAAGGCCCCCCGTCCTCCCACCCCAGGACGTGATGCGAAGTCTTCCTTCTCTGCCCTTCGTGTACCCCGGGCTCGGAATCCCCTCCTACCTGCTGGTCGGGCTCTCGGCTTGTCTGCTCGTCGGCCTCGCCGCGCCGGCCGACGCGTCCCGCCCTCGGCCGCCGAAGCAGTGCACCGAGATCGAGGAGACGATTCAGCTTCGGGACGACCTCAAGCAGGCGGTCCGGTGCAACAACGAGCTGATGATGTTCGGCTCGTCCGACGACTGTGGCGTCGTGCCCCCGGCCTGCTCGGGCCCACTGATGAACGACGCCCTGACGCTGGCCTACGGGGCGATCGAGACCACCCCCGGACCCACCGGACCCGGGACTGGCCCTCAGATCAACTGCCAGCAGCAGCTGGGACAGGCGGTCTGGCACTACGCCTGGGGACGCCTCCATCGCCGGGTTCTGGGCGACAGCCCGGAGGCCGCGGACCAGGCATTCTCGTTCGTGACCGACGAGATCGAGACGAAGTGCCAGGTCGACGTCGTCCTCGACGCGACCGGCACGAAGCTCCCGCGGGTCGGGCCCTCGTGCGCCTCCGCCGTCGGTGCCCCCGGCACTCCGGTCGACGCCGCGGCCCTCTCGCGGTGCACGCACGATCTCCTCGAGCGCTGGGCCGAGAAGCGCGCTCCGCAGCCCGAGCTCCCGCGGCCCAACATCATCTTCATCATGACCGATGACCAGCGCTGGGACATGGTGGGCCCGGAGCACGCGCCTCCGGGCGAGGTGATCATGCCGAGCGTGCTCTCGGAGCTGGCGGCGCAGGGGGTGACCTTCGACAACGCCTTCGCCCCGACCCCGCTCTGCAGCCCGAGTCGTGCCAGCGTCCTGACCGGCCAGTACGGCACGAATCACACCGTCTACGGGACCAACTCGAGCGTCAACGGCGCCCCCAACCTCGACGACACCTCGACGCTCGCCACCTGGCTCGACTCGGCCGGGTACCGCACCGGGCACTTCGGCAAGTACCTGAACGGCTGGGGCATCCTCTGGCAGAACGGCGTCCCCTACCACCCGCCGGGCTGGGACGTCTGGACGACCTTCCGCTCCTCCGACTACTACGACTTCAGCCTCGTCGAAGACGGTCAGCTCGTGAACTACCCGGGTACCCAGGAGTACTCGACCGACCTGCTTCGAGACAAGGCCATCGAGTTCATCGACGAGTCCGTCGCGGGAACCGAGCCCTTCTATCTGCACCTCGTCCCCGTCGCGCCCCACGCCCCGTTCCAGCCGGCCCCTCGGCACGCCAGCCTCTTCGCAGGGCTGGACCCGTTCCAGCCTCTGAGCCTCAACGAGGCCGACGTCTCGGACAAGCCGTGGTACTTCGAGAACCTCGCGTTCCAGGACGAGGCTCAGCTGGAGATCTGGCGCAAGGGAATGCTCCGCACCTTGCAGGCGGTGGACGAAGCGGTGGCGGCCATCGTCCAGCGTCTGCGCGACCACGGGATTCTCGACGAGACCATGATCGTGTTCACGAGCGATCACGGCTACCTCCTCGGAGAGCACCGCCTCCTCGCGAAGTTCAAGCCCTACGAAGAGGCGACGCGGATCCCGTTGATCATCCGCTATCCGGAGGTCGCACCGCTCCCGCGGAACGAGGATCGCCTGGTCGGGACCATCGACTTCGCATCGACGTTCGCCGAGCTGGCCGGCGCCGAGCTCACGCACGTGCCGGACGGCGACAGCCTGGTCGGAACCCTGGAAGGCACCACCGCCCCCTGGCGCAACCACATCTACACCGAGGGTTGGCCGGGGGGTCGCGAGTGGTTGAGCGTCCACGACGGCAACTGGGTCTACACCGAGCACGCGAAGGGAACGACGCCGCCGACCGTACGAGCGCCGGAGCTCTACGACCTGGTGAACGACCCGTTGCAGCTCGAGAACCTGGCGGAGGACCCGGCCCACGCTCTACGGGTGCAACAGATGAAGGCGTTGTTCCCGCAGTTCCGTCCGTTCTGGCCCACGGACATGCTCAACCCCTGAAGCCGCGCCCCGCGCATCACGTGTAGCTGAGCGCAGGCATGCCGAACTCGGCCGCCGGATCGTTCCCGCACACGGACGGGGGCTTGTGAGCGTGCGGGCTCGCGCGCGTGGCATGCGCGAACGGAACGCAGACCGATTCCGGCCGAGTGAAGCGACGTCGCTCACTGCACAGCGTGGCAGTTTCCGCTGTCGACTTCGCGAGTCCGTGGCGTGGCGGCGAATCCCTGGGACGAATCCCGTTCACAGGTGCGATGCGGGAGCGGACCTCTCGAGAGCGATGGGCGTGGGCGAATTGCCCCTTCCGAGCCTGGCCATGTTGAAGCGCCTCAAGCGAAACCCCAGTGGGTTCGATAAGTTGCAGCGAGTTTGCGCACCGGGCCCCCGGCCCGCAGGCACATCACCATGCTCCAGTTTCTAGTCCGACTCTTCCTCTTCCTGTCGGTCGGAACGGTCGCCGAGGGGTTCGCCTCACTCAGCTTCGGCATCCCGATCTCGGCGAACAAGCTGTTCACGATCGCGCTGCTCGGCTTCGCGGCGCTTCAGCTCCTGGGCCAGCGATCCGGGCTTCCGGCAAACGCGAAGAACGTCTGGGCCGCGGTGTTCGGGTTCGCGGTGCTTCCGAGCCTGGCCACGGCCTTCATCATGGGCGTGGGCATCAGCCAGGTCGTGAACTCGTCCGTCACGGTGATCTCGCTGATCCTCTTCTACTACGTCCTGGCCTTCGTGGTGCGCGAACCCCGCGACGTCCAGATCGTGGTGTGGGCCCTCGTGATCGGCGGAACCATCGGGGCGGCAACCACCATCGCGGGCCTGGGGGCCGCAGACACCTACTACGAACGAGGAGGTGGCCTGGGCGGCAACCCGAACCTCTCGGCCTTGTACGCCGTGACGACCATCGGCATCGCCAGCTACATGCTCGTGACCACCGAGAACCTCGCGTTCAAGGCCGTCGCGATCCTCGCCATCGGGACGAATCTGCTCGCCGTGGTCCAGACCGTATCCAGGGCCGGGTTCCTGTCGTTGCTGGTGTTGGGGGGCTTTCTGCTGCTGCGCTTCCGGCGGCTCGACCTGCTGCAATTCGCCATTCCGGCCGTCGTGCTCGGGGTGCTCGCCTTCGTGGTCTTCGCGCCAGAGACCTACTTCGATCGGATCTCGACGATCGGCGAGCAGGCGAGCGACCTGGCACGCTTCTCGACGGACAACGAACGCATCCGGGGCTGGTACTATGGAATGCTGGCCTTCCTGAACTACCCCCTCTCGGGCTGCGGGATCAAGGCCTTCAAGGAATGGCTCTACGTCGCCTATCCCGATGCGCCGATGACCCCGGTGCCCCACAGCTCCTACATCCGCCTCCTGGCGACCACGGGCCTGGCCGGCACGATCCCGTGGGTCGTGATCGTGCTGCTCACGTGGATCGACTTCTCACGGGTGCGCAGCCTCGCCCTCGCCCGCCGTGCGGACGAGCAGCTGCGGGACCTCTTCGGCCAGGCGACCTTCTTCCAGGGCGTGTTCCTCACCTGGCTCTTCGCGGGGCTGGTGAGCCCCTTCGAGTGGGAGAAGGCGCTCTGGCTGAGCTTCGGCATGTCCACGGCCCTGCTGGCAATGGCTCGCCGGCGCATCAGAGAGCTCGACGGCGCGCCCGCCTCCGATCGGGAGAAGGACGAGCCTGAGCCCATGGCGAGCAGCTGGGTGCCACCGGGGCTGCAGACGAACTAGCCTCGCGCGGCGCTCCCCGCGAGACCCAGGGCTCAACCGATGGCTCGAGCGAGCAGCATTCGCCGGGCGGCCTCGGGCACCGGCGGCGCCGCTCCCGAGCTCGGGCCCTCCCCGGCGTAGACCGCGCAAGCCAGCTCATGGGCCCCCGCCTCCACGCGCAGCCGCAGCTCGGGGACGGCCGCATAGGGGCGGGTGAGGCTGGCGTTGGGCGGGAGCGGCTGGGCGCGGGCCTCGCGCCCGCCGGACAGATCGTGGATCTCGCTCACGCCCTCCTCCGCCTCCACCCTCGCGAGCCCTCCGTCGGCATGCAGGCCCGAGCGGATCACGTCCCAACCCCCGGCCGCGAAGCCCGTCTCCGAGGTGTGCAAGGCCCGATCGGTCTCCACCCGGTGGAGACGGCCGTGCCAGGAGGCATCGCCCCACAGGACCGTGTGCACCCGGACGCCCTCTCCCGCCGACCAGTGCGAGTAGACGAGTCCGTCTTCCACCTGAGAGGCCAGGATCTCGCGGACGAGGCGCGCCGGAGTGCCCGGCTCGGTCAGCACGAGGGCCGAGTCGCCCGCGAAGGCGTGGCCCCACGCCGCGCTCTCGAGGCAGGGGCCGAAGCGCGAGGAGTAGGCCAGGCGCCCGTACTTCGAGGCCGAGTGCTCGAAGGGCTTCTCCGTCCCGTGGGCTCCCGAGAGGGCGACGGCGTGCACGGCATTGCGCACGAGCCGCATGCCGGCGCGAGGCTGGTCGCTCTCGCGCGGCTCGAGAGGCACCTCCTCCGCCTGCCAGAAGGCATGGCCGTCGGGGAGCGCGAGGCACAGGAACGCCTTCATCGCCCAGTAGGGGGAGCCCGGGGAGTTGTAGCCCTCGCGCATCCAAGGGTTCGCGTACGCCCAGCCGATCGAGAGCACGCCGTCGCGATCCGAGATGGGGAGCCGCGACCACCAGCGCAGCTGCCGGACCACGATGCCCTTCACCACGCCCCAGGGCAGCGCCTCCTCCTCGGCCAGGGCGAGCGCCGAGAAGAAGCCCGCGGCGGCGAAGCGGTAGGTGAGACTGCGCCCGAAGGGCACGACCCCTCCGGTCGGATCGAACCAGGCCTCGAGGTCGCTCGCGAAGAGCCGCGCCCGCTCGCGGAAGCGCGCGCTCATCGGGTGCTCGGGCAGGAGCTTCGCGAACAGCAGCCCGTAGGCGTGGAAGGCCCAGCCGACGTAGTGGTCGCGCGCCCCGCCCTTCCCGTCCTCGTACCAGCCGTCGCCGAGATGGAAGCCGTCGAGCATGGCGAGGGAGCGCTCCTGCGCCGCCTCGTCGATCTCGACGCCGACGCGCGCGAGCCCGCGCTGCACCAGCAGGCGGAAGAACTGCCAGTTGTTCGGGACGGGATCGAAGCGCTCGATGCGGCGCAGCCATTCGACGAGCTGCTCCTGGCTCCGGCCCGAGAGCGGCTCCCAGAGCTCCTCGGGAACGAGCGCCAGGCCGAGGCCGATGGCGGCCTGCTCGACCATCGTCTGGGCCGTGTTCTCGTAGAAGCTCCAGTGCTCCGGGTGGTCGGGGTCGACCCCCGAGGCCAGCCCCTCGCGCCAGCGCTCCCAGTGCGCGAAGGATCCGCCGCCTGCGGCGAGGGGAGCCAGGCCGAAGAGCGGCCGGGCGAAGCCTTCGAGCTCGGCGTCCGCCATGGGAAAGACGGCGCCGAAGCTCCCGAGCCGCACCCGCGCGCGGCCGGGGCTCATGTGAGGGAGCAGCGGCTCGACGAGATCGCGAACGGCCTGCTCGAGGTCGCCGCGAGTTCGCAGCGGGTTGGACGCGAGGGGATTGGCGCGGGCGGGATCCATGGGATGCCAGCATGGCGCGTTCGGGCCCGCCGAGCGAGCCGAGCCCTACCCGTCCGTTGCGACGGCCTCGGGCGCGAGCGGCACCATCACTTCGTTGCGCCGGAAGAAGGGAATGCTGAACGGCGAGTTGTAGCGCGCGAAGATCGCGGGCCCGGCCGGTGTGAGGCCCTGGGCCTCGAGCCCGGCGAGGAGCGCCGCCTCCTCGGCGTCGAATCGGGCGCGGCTCCATCCGCCCCGGTACGGGCGAACCGCCATCCAACGCTCGGGCACCTGAACGATGCGGATCCGGTCGTCCGCGGGCCGCGGCACGTCCTCGAGCGACAGGCTCCCCGGCATCACGAAAGCCACCACCTGGTTGCCGGTTCCATCGGGCTGCTGGGTGACGGGGGCCGTCATCGCAATGCGCTCGCCATCCTCGGCGGGCCGCGGCTCCTGCATCACCGGCGCGGTCATGGCGATCTCGTCGGCGCGCCGGTTGTTGCCCCCGATGAACCCGGCCAGCGGACGGAACGCCTCGTAGCCCGCCCGGTCGAAGTCGCTCCCGGCGTCCATCTCGGCCACCACCATGGGCTCGTAGCGCCGGATCTCGAACGCCTCGGTCTTCTCCACGACCATGAAACGCGGCTCCTCGGTCGCCATCGCGTCCTCCACGAGCAAGAATGCGGAAACGAAAGTCAGCACGACGAGCGCTCCCGCCGGGGAGAGGCTTCGCCTCGAGCTGCGCAGGCTGGCGTCCATCGGTCCGGTCCTTTGCTGGGCGTCACGGGAGACTTCGCCGGATCGAGGCGCTCGGATGCACGAGGCCAGGGAAGCCGCCCGCGGACAACCCGGGCGCCGTCGGGTACCGTCTGACTCGCACGCGCCGGTAGCTCAGCTGGATAGAGCACCAGGCTTCGAACCTGGGGGTCGGGGGTTCGAATCCCTCCCGGCGTGCCAGCGAATTCGCGGGGTTGCCGCGCGGCATCGCCGCGTCTCCTCCACCCCGCCCCTCCGCTACGGTCCCGGCGTGCAGTTCGCGAGCTTCGATCTCCGGGATCCGATCGTCTCGGCCCTGGGGCTCCGGTTGTCCGTCCAGGTCGTGACGCTCGAGAACCTCTACGGGCTGTCCGTGGATCACGTCGAGACTCGCGAGAGCGAGGGCGTCTTCGCGCTGCAGGCGGAACGTCTCGCCTGGGCGGGTCAGCAGGAGCGGAAGCCGGGCCGTGTGGAGCTCCGTCTCGATCGGCTCGCGACGGGCTCGCTGCGCGCGGTGGTGCGGGCCGAGGCGCCCGAGCCCATCCGCTGCGTGAAGCTCCTGGTGCGCGATCTCGAGGCGCCGCTGGGTGTGGTCCACGCGGAGGGCGAGCCTCGCACGGTGGGGGAGTACGGCGAGCTGCTGGCCTATCCGCGCACGCTTCCCACTCCGGTCCTCTGCATCGAGTCCGGAGGTGCGTTGCTCGGGATGCGCGCCGAGGACGAGCAGGTCCGGGAGAAGCGCTTCGCCGTTTCGGTGGAGCGGGTGGGCCCCCTCTCGGGACGTGGCGTCGTGGAGTTGATCCACGAACAGCCTGCATCCCGTTTCTCACGCGAGCTCGAGACCCCGCCCTGGATCCTGACACCGGATGCCTCGCCGGACGAGCTCGAACGCCAGCACCTGGCCTTCGTCGAAGGCGCGTACGGACTCGCGTCGTGGGAGGAGCGCGAGGACGTTCCCGGCTGGGCGCGACGCGTTCGCATGGTGGCGACGCTCCACGGCATGCACTTCTCGGGGCGGGTCTTCCTCCGCTACGACGAGATGCTGGACGTGCTGCGCTTCCTTGCCGATCGGATTCCCGGCGAGCAGATCCTGGCCTACCTGCCCGGCTGGGAGGGCCGCTACTACTGGCAGTACGGCGACTACCGTCCCGAGCCGCGGCTGGGCGGAGAGAAGGGCTTCGCCTCGCTCTGCGAGGGGGCGCGGCACCTGGGCGTGCACTTGATGCCGATGTTCGGCGCCAACTGCGCCAACCGCTGGCTTCCGGCCATGGCCGGCCTCGACCCCAGCGCCAACCTGAAGAGCGCGACCGGCAACCGATTCCACGGCAACCAGCCGGACTGGGACCTGGCCCGCGCCCACGACACCGGGTGGCAGGCGTGGCTGAACCCGGGCCACCCGGAGTGGCGAGAGCGGCTGGCCACGGCCATCGAGACCCTGGCCGGGCGTCATGGCATCGACGCCGTCTTCCTCGACACGGTGCACGCCTGGACCAATGACCCGGACCACCCGGTGACCGAAGGGCTGCGGGCATTGGTGGCGCGTCTCCACTCGAACCTTCCCGGGCTGCTCCTCGCCGCCGAGGCGGACTACGACGCGCTGCTGCCGCTCTTTCCCCTCTTCCAGCGACCCTGGTGGACGAAGTCTCCGGGCTGGACGACGCGCTTCGTGCGCCGCTTCGGACACCTCTGCGAAGGGGAGCCTCGGGGGCGGACCGGCGTCCACGAGTTCGGCGCGTACGCGTCGGACGCGTGGAGCGGCGAGCCCGGCTACCTGCCGACCGTGGCCTTCCAGGATGGGACCCTCGAGCACGCGCGCGAGGAGCTCGAGCAGCGGCTCACCCGGCTGGCCTCGCAGGGCGGCAGCGGCCCCTAGATCCAGCGCAGGATCGGGCCGAAGAGCACCAGCAGCAGCGCATCGAGCGCGAAGAGCCCTCCGATGAAGCGCTTCTGTCGTGCCCGGGGCCAGTCGTGGGCCAGCACGGCGGCGGCAAAGAACGGGATGTACTCGGTGACGAAGACGGGGAAGGCCCCCCACCACGGGTACACCCACGCGAAGTGGGGGCTCATCTCCAGCGGGATCTCCAGGATCGAGAAGAGCGCGGCGTAGCCCACCACCACCAGCACCCGGGCGTTCACGCCCAGGACGCGCTGCGAACGATCCTCGGGCAAGGCCTTGCTGGCGATGATGCCCGCGATCGAGAACATGAGGCTGATCTCGATGCCCACGCCGACCAGGATGAGGAAGGAAGTGTGGTCCGGAACCGTCCAGAGCGCGTGGCCGCTCAGGTGCTGGATCACCGCGTTGACGATCTCGACCAGCCAGTGGACCGCGTAGAGAGCCAGACCCGCGGCGATTCCGTTCCAGTTCCGGTTCTGGATCTCGGTCGAATGGACGTAGACCACCAGAGCCAGCAGCGGCACCAGGGACCCGTGGACGTTGTCCAGGCTGCGCAGGATCGAGAGCGCCTGCTCGGTGACCTCGGGGTGGATCAGGTCCAAGCCGGCCCCTGCCCGGCTCCACCTGCGGAAGGGCTGCGGTTCTCGTTGGCCGCTTCGGCATCGGAGCGGCGGGTCTCCGCGTCGCTGTGGCGACTGCCGACCAGCTCGTAGTCTCCCGCGAAGGCCGGCCGGATCTCGCCGGCGCCGTCCACGAGCCAGGGCAGAGCGAGTCGGCGGGGCACCCGAACCTTCTCCACGGACAGACGCGTGGAGAAGACGACGTCCCAGATGGGCGTCGTCACGCCCTGCGCGAGGCGAGGGTTGGCGAAGTGGTGGGCGAAGTGGTTGCGGCGGAGCCACCGACCGTAGGGCCCGCGCGGCGGGTGGGTGTGGGCGCGACGGTGCAGCACCTCGTAGGTGAGATACATCGTGACGAAGCCGAGCGTGAAGACGACGCCCGAGGCGCGCCCTCCCACGAAGACGGCCAGCGGCAGCATGATCGACGTCGCGGCCAGGGCGGCCAGGGCCTTCTGCCACCACGGGGCGAAGTAGTCCACCTGCGCGTGATGCCGGCGATGCTCCCCCGCTCCCAGGCGCTTCGCCGAGGCGCCGTGGAACACGAAGCGGTGCAACGCGTACTCGGCGAGGGTCCATCCCACGGCCCCGAGCCCGAACGCCGCAAGCTGCACCGCCCACGCCTGCATGCCGGATCCTCCCGGTGTCGACGTCAGAGCGCCGACGAGATCGAGGCTAGCGCAAGACGCCGGCTCCCTGGTTGCACGCATCGGCTCCTGGATCGCGTATCGTAGTTGCGACGTGACCTCCCTCCCCGACCACCTTCCGATCCTCGACCGCCCGGGATCGCGCCGGGTGCACGAGTCCGAGTACGCCGAGCGCGAGATCACCTCGCCGGTCGACCTCTGCGATGCGCGCGGGCGGCTCAACCCCGAGGCCGTTGGGTTTGCGAGGCAGCCGCTCTTCCGCGCGAATCTCTCCGGCCACTGGCCGCGCAAGAAGCGCTGGAACTTCTGGAACTGGATCGGGCCGGGCTTCGTCTTCTCGGTCACGCTCGCCGACATCGACTACGCCTCGTTCTGCGCGTTCACCCTGACCGACTTCGTCGACGGCACCCATTGGAGCGGATCGTCCTACGGGCTGCCGGGGCGCATCGAGCTGCCCGAACGGGTCGAAGCAAGCGTGTCCTTCCGAAAGGCGGGGATCGACTACGCCAACCGCGTCGACGGCGACGATCTCGCCGTCCGCTTCCGCGGACGCGCCGGCGATGGAACCGATCTCGCGGCGGACTTCGCGGTGTTGCGCCCGCCCGGTCACGAGAGCCTCAACGTGGTGGTGCCCTGGAGCGAGTCGCGTTTCCAGTGCAACTCGAAGCACGCGGCGCTGCCTTGCTCCGGCGAGATTCGCGCGGGTGAGCGCCGCTACCGCCTCGAGCCGCAGAGCGCGTTCGCCGTGCAGGACTGGGGCCGCGGCATCTGGCCGTACCGCGCCTTCTGGAACTGGGGTGTCGCGACGGGCCACGCGGGGGACCACCTGCTGGGCGTGAACTTCGGAGCGAAGTGGACCGGCGGCACCGGCTCCAACGAGAACGGGATCCTGGTGGACGGCCGGCTCCACAAGGTGATGGAGGACCTGCGCTGGGACTACGACCCGGTGGAGTGGCGCAAGCCGTGGCGCGTCGTCGCGGAGCGTTCCGGCGCGATCGATCTGGTGCTCGAGCCCCTGGCCGCCCACACACCGAGCCTGAACGCGGGAATCGTCTCGACCGGAGGCGTCTGCGCCTTCGGCCGCTGGTCGGGCACGGTGCGCGCGGGAGGCCAGCGGATCCCGGTCGAGGGCCTGATCGGATGGGCGGAGGAGTTCTCGCATCGCTGGTGAGGCGGCCTTGCTCGAACCCCGAACGGTCCCGTCCAGCTCCACCCTGCGCCTGGCCAGCTGCCCGAAGCCCAATGAGGGTGGGCGGTTGGCTCCGCCAGCTGCCGGTTCCAGGGGAGCCGCTGCGACCGCCCTCTCGAAGACGGTTTCTTCTTGCTCCGCGCCGCCGACGCGATCGATGATACGCGTAACCCCCCAGGAGCAGGCTTCAATGACCAGGATCCAACCCACCAGCGGTCTGGCGCGCGTTGCAGCACTCTTGCTGGCGCTACACACATCTGCGGCATTGGGCCAGGTGCCGGCCGCGATTCCCTACCAGGGATTCCTGACCGATCCAGCGGGTGCACCGCTCGACGCGACCTCCGACGTCGTCGTGAGACTCTGGGAAGATCCCTCGAGCCAGGACCAAGGCGCGTTCCTGTACGAGGAACGCCATGCCGACGTGGACATCGTGAAGGGCTTGTTCACGCTCACGATCGGCACCGGCACGGTGGAACAGGGCAGCCCTTCCTTCTCGGAGGAGCTCTTCGAAGACGGGTTCGTGTGGCTCGAGTTGGAGATCAGCGGCGAGACGCTCGCACCGCGGGCGCAGATCAACTCCGTGGCATACGCGCTGCGGGCGCAGACCGTCGAGGCCCTGGCCGCCGGGTCCGTGAACTCGGCCGCGGTGCAAGACGGGTCGCTATCCGCGATCGACCTGGCGGACGAAGCGGGGGCCAGCTTCGTCGACGGCGCCGCGGGCATCCGCGTACCCGAGTCGCCCGAGACGGTGGTCGCGCAGACCCTGACGATCAACGCGCCGAGGGACGGCGTTGCCATCGTGACCGCCAGCGGGACGTTCAGCACCCCGCGGGCCAAGCGGGTGCGCTGCAGCCTCTCGGACGCGCAGATCCTCGACAGCGACGTGAGCTTCAGCTTCACCACGGCTCAGGATCGCGGAGGCACGGTTCCATTCAGCTCGACTCTGGGCTTCCAGGTGTCCGCCGGCAGCGCGACGTTCTTCCTGGTCTGCTCGCGCGACTCCCTGGGCACGAATCCGCAGGACATTCCCCTCGTGGTGAATCCGTCGATGACGGTCATCTATGTGCCTTCGGACTACAGCTGAGATGGCCAGGGTGAAGAAGGTCTCCATGCACGGATTCGTCGGACCCTCGACGCTGGCCCTCTGCCTCCTTCTGCTCGGGGTCGCTTCGGCGGCGCACGACGCGGGCAGTCCGAGCTTCCAGCTTCGTCAGGCCTTCGTCACGGGTGGAGGGGGGGCGAGCGCGAGTTCGGGCTTCTCCCTGCAGACGGCCATCGCGCCGCCGCCGGCCTCCGCGGAGTCGAACTCGACCTCCTTCGTGCTGCGAAGCGGCCTCTTCACCCTCCCGGGGGCGGCCGACACCGATGGAGACGGGATTCCCGACGGCCAGGACAACTGCACGCTGGTCGAGAATCCCGGCCAGGAGGACGTCGATGCGGGCTCCGACGACGACGCCTCCCTGCCCGGCGTGCAGCACTACGGCGACGCGTGCGACGTCGACCTCGACGACGACGGAGTGGTGGGGGCGAGCGACTTCTTCTCGATCTTCCGCCCGTGCTTGGGCACCGATGTGGGGACGAACCCCGCGTGCGCCGAAGCCGACCTCGACGGAGACGGGATCGTCGGAGCCAGCGACTTCTTCGGGCAGCTCCGGCCGGCCTTCGGCGACACCCCCGGACCGGGCACCACCGACTAGGGTCTGACACGAGTGGGGAGAAGACTCCCGGCGGATCTCCGGTAGGATCTCGGCATCGGCGTCATGGAATCATCGACCTCCACGCTTCGCGCGCCCCTCGGCTTCACCCGCGTCGAGAACGTCGGGCCCGACGACGAGCGGCCGGGCCTCCTGCGGGCCCGCACGCTCGCCTTCCGCACGGACCCGAGCGAGGCCTTCGACTTCCGGACTTGCGTACTCCACGACTGCGTAGACCCGCGCACGTCCGTACCCGACCTGGAGCAGGCAGGATTCGAGAGCATCGACCTCACGGGCAACGAGCCACTCCAGGCGGCGCTCGCCCGGGTGCGCGACGAAGATTGCGTCTCGGACGCGGGTGCCGCCGCGCTGCGTTCGAGTCTGGACGGCGGGGAGCTCCCGCTCTCGAAGGGGCGGGTGCTCCGCGTCCTGCACGTCGCGGGCGAGGGCCTGATCCAGCGACGCGCGGGGCCGAACGGGCTCGATGTGAACCCCGGCGGCATGGACGGCGCGAACGGCCACGACGGCGCCCGCGGCATCCACGCCGACCAGGACGTCTTCGGAACTCCGCTCCGGCAGCTCATGAAGGGCGCCGCTCCGAGCCTCTTCCGGCACCGGACACCGGATGCGTGCAACCCGGACTCGTCCGTCTGGCTGCTGAACCTCTGGATTCCCATTCAGCAGATCACGCGTCCGCTCGTTCTGATGGACCGGCGCACCCTCGACCCGAAGCGCCACCAGCTCCGCTACGGGCTGCCCGTGACCCGGTTCCTGGATCGCGACGAGGAGAGCCGCGTGAACGACATCTGGACCTTCCTGCCGGACCCGGCACAGGAGTGGTACTTCCGCTCGGACATGGGGCCGGAGCGGGCATGGGTGTTCGACACGCTCGGAACGCCCCACGGCGCGACCGTGCTGCCCGGGGAGGACGCGCTCGAGGAGCTCTACCAGAGGCTCGATCTCGCGCGCGAGGCGGTGGCCTCGGCGGACGCGCGCGCCCTGCGCTCCGTCGCGGCGGCGGCCGCCCCGGATCTCGCGGACGTGACGACCGACGCCGTGCGCAAGGCCTGGCGCCGCATGGCGGACCTGCTTCGCGAGGCCGCGGGACAGCCCGACCGCATCTGTGCCTCCGGCGAGGAGTGGAGCAGACGCGCCGGCGCCGCCATGGATGCGGTGGTCCGCAAGTCCGTCGAGATGCGGCTGGTGGCGAGGCTCGAACCAGGGGCTGCTTGAACGGATCTTCGCCAGCCTCGCGGGATGCGCGGGGGCCTCCGTGCTTGGCGAAGGAATCGTGGCACACTGCGGAGCGAATGGATCTAGGAGAGCTCGCAGCCTGGGGAGAGTTCCTCGGCGGGATCGGCGGAATCGTCGCTGCCGCCGCCGTGGTCGCTTCGCTGATCTTCGTCGGCGTCCAGCTCCGCGCTTCGGTGAACCAGGCTCGCGTCGACAGCTACACGCGCGTGACCGAGCTCTGGACGAACTTCTGTCAGATCACGGCGGCAGACGAGGAGTCCTGGGGAATCTGGTTCCGAGGGACGCACGACTACGCGTCGCTCTCGCCCGAGCAGCAGGCTCGATTCGGCTTCCTCCTCTCGATGTACTTCGGCATCCTCGATTGCATCTTCGTGCACCAGGACCTCGGGGTCTGGGTCAGCGACGAGACCTATCGACGCGTTTCGGACCAGGCCTACGCCGTGTTCGGCATGCCGGGCGTCCAGGCCTGGTGGCAGGAGAATCGGGGCCGGGTCTTCGCCCCCCGAGTCGAGGCCTACCTGGTCGAGAGGATGGGGGCGGCGCGTCCGCCCGCGTCGTCGTAGACGGGGTTCGAACGGGAACTCGTCCGAATGGCTCTCCGCCTCGATGACCTCGTCGATCCGGGCTACAACAGCGGCAGCCCGCAACGCCACGGAGTCCGCCCATGGGTCAGAAGTCGTTCGAGAGCTCCCTGGCCAACGACCTTCCCCCCTACGAACCGCAGCGCATCGTCGACGCCCCGTTCGCGGAGCGCATCCGGTTGGCGTGCACGATGTGGGCGGACTCGAGCCCGAATCGCCCGAGCGTGATGGCCCTGTATTGGGGCAAGTACTTCTTCGTCCTGATCGGTCTCTGGGCCTTCTGGTGCAGCTTCAACGTGGGGTATCCGGGCTTCTTCGCATTCTCCGAGTGGACCTTCACCCCCGAAGCGTTCAAGAAGGCGGTGGTCTGGTCGATGGCGTGGGAGCTCTTCGGCTTCGGTTGCGGCTGGGGGCCGATGAACGCGCGCTTCGACAAGTGGTTCGGTGGCTGCCGGCACTTCGCGCGACCGGGAACGATCAAGCTGCCGCTCTTCCGGGGAGTGCCGCTGATCGGCGGCGACACGCGAAACCTCCTCGACGTCAGCCTCTACGTCCTCTGCCAGCTGTTGCTGATCCGCGTCCTGATCTCGCCCGAAGTCACACCCGAGCTGCTCCTGCCCTGCTTCGTGCTCGTCGCGGTGAACGGAATCCTCGACAAGACGCTCTTCCTCGTCGCTCGCTACGAGCACTACTGGGTCGTGATGGGTGCGATGATCTTCGCCGCGGCAGGCGACCTCTGGATCGCGGGAGCGATGCTGACGTGGTCGTTCATCTGGATCTGGGCGGCCGTGTCCAAATGGAACGGCCACTTCCCGTCCGTGATCATGTTCATGATGAACAACGGGCCCTTCTTCCCGAAGGTGCTCAAGAAGCGCCTCTTCAAGAGCTTCCCCGACGACCTGCGACCGTCGGGCTTCGCCGAGAAGATGGCGCTCTTCGGTCACGTCTCCGAGGCGGCGATCCCCTTCGTCCTGCTGGCGGCCGCCTTGACGGGCAACCCCTGGCTGCTGCTGGGCGGTTGCATCCTCTTCACCGGGTTCCACTCCTTCATCGGGCTCAACAACCCGAACGGCATGCCCGTCGAGTGGAACATCCTGATGATCTACGGCGGCTGGTTCCTCTTCTGGCTCCACCCGGAAGTGTCCATCCTCGACATGGCCGCCATGCCGCTCCTCCTGGCGGCCATGCTCTTCTCGCTCGTGGCCGTACCGCTCTTCGGGAACTTCTTTCCGGCGAAGGTCTCCTTCTTGCCCTCGATGCGGTACTACGCGGGCAACTGGGCCTACAACATCTGGCTCGTCGAAAAGAACGGCGCGATCGACAAGCTCGGCAGACTCAAGAAGGCGAGTGCACCCGTCTACGAGCAGCTGAAGGAGTACGTCGAGGACCCGGTCGAGCTCGAAGCCGCGAAGACCGTGATGTGCGTCAGCCGGTTCATGCACTTCGAGGGGCGCCCACTCCTCGAGGCGCTCCCGGCCGCCGTCGACGACATCGAGGAGTACGACTGGTACGAGGGCGAGCTCATGGGCGGAATGATCCTGGGCTGGAACTTCGGCGACGGACACCTGAACGGCCATCAGCTGCTGCGAGCCATCCAGCCGATCTGCGAGTTCGAGGCAGGCGAGCTGCGTGTGATCTCGGTCGAGAGCCAGCCGCTCTTCGACCCGACGATGCACTGGCGGGTCTACGATGCCGCGTCGGGCCCGATCGCCGAGGGCAAGACACGGCTCGAGGAGTACAAGGGCCACCAGCCGTGGCCGGCCGGCGACGTGGCAGAGGCCCTGTCGAGGGGAACGATCGAGCCCTCCCAGGCGTGAAGGTGCCCGAATTCGCGCTCCCGACACATCTGGATGCTCGCCGGTTGCGTAGAATCCAGGTGTGCTGGTCCACGTCCGCCACGCTTCATGCCTCGCGACGATCGCCTGGGTCGTCGCCTCGGCCCTCGCTCCGGCGGCGGCGCTCGCCGACGTCGAGCTGCGCTGGGAGGCGTTCGAGTCCGCCCACGCTGTGCAGATCGAGCGGGGCACCGACGAGCGCTCCTTCGAGCTCCTGACTCGCGTCGCTGGAGCGGCCACGGCCTATCGCGACGAGGCGCCGCCCGAGGCGCCTCGCCTCTGCTACCGGGTCAGCGCCCTCGACGCCCGGGATCGCAGCGTCGAGCAGCTGGTCCACTGCCTGACCCGGCCGCCCTCCGTCGGCGCCCCCCCGCCGTCGACCCCTGAGCCGGTGACGGCCGAGCCGGGCCCGGCTCGCTGGCGGGGGCTCGAGGGCTGGTACCAGCGTCTGCCCGCGCCGCCGGGCGGAGACGCGGCCGCCCACGAGGCCGACGGGGCGGAGGGGGCCACGGCGCCGTGAGCGCACGCCGACTCGTCGCCGGCGCCGTGTGCGCACTCGTGTTGCTCGCATCGGGTTGCATCACCAACCAACGGCGGCTCCTGCTCGACGAGCTCGAGGCCCTCGGCTACGAGGCCGAGGAGACCGAACGCGGCATCGTCGTGTTCCTGCCCGACGTGCTCTTCGCCTTCGATCGGGCCGAGCTCACCGAGACCGGGCAGCGCAAGGTCGAAGGAGTCGCCGAGCTGGTGGAGCGCCTGGCGACCTACGATCACCTCGCCATCGAGGGCAACACCGACTCGATCGGCCCCGAGGCGTACAACCAGTGGCTCTCCGAGGAGCGCGCGATCTCGGTAGCCGATGCACTCGTCGAGCAGGGCATCGGATCCGAACGGCTCGAAGTCAAGGGATGGGGCGAGACGCGCCCCGTGAAGCCGAACCGGGATCCCAGTGGGAAGGATGATCCGGCGGCTCGGCGTCTGAACCGCCGGGTCGAGATGATCCTGCTGGTGCCGTGAACGACACCCCCACGCGCACGGGTCCGGAGGCGGGCATCGTCTGGCTCGCCGGCGAGATCGGGCAGGGCAAGACCCGGCTGCTGCGACAGCTCGAGGAGCACCTGCGGTCCGAGGGTCTCGCTTGCGTCTACGTTCCCGTCCCCACCCTCGACGCCGAGTCGTTGCTGATCTGGTGTGCGTATCTGCTCGAGCTTCCGCGAGGCGCCATGCCGGAGAGCCTGTGCGACGTCGATCCGGGCGGGCTCACCATCCTGGTCGACGACGCGGAGCATCTGCCTCCGGACAGCGCGGCCTTGCTGGCGGATGGGGTCGCTCGGAGCCAGACCCGGATGCGCGTCCTGTGCACGGGCTCCGGGCAGCCGCCCCAGGCGCTCGGGCCCATCACTCGGCTGTCACTGGAGGCAGATCCGGATCGGACCCTGGCTGCATGTCTCCAAGCGCTCGAGCAGAGCTCCGACGTGCCGCCCGCGGCGCCGGACGTCGAGCGTCGGATCGGTCTCGAGTCCGGGCCGCGATCGCAGGAGCCGCCGGCATCCCCGCCGGCATCCCCGCCGGCATCCTTGTGGGAGGCCGGGCGCTCGCCATCCCGGCCCGAGCCCGCGTTCGAGCAGCCCGGCGTCACGGAGCCCGAGCCGCCGGTCGTAGCGGAGCCCGTCGCGGTCATGCCAGCCGAGCCGCCGCCGGTGGTCGCCGAGCCCGCCGCGGCCAAGCCAGCCGAGCCGTCGCCGGTAGGCGACGCGCGGATGGACTCGCCCGTGTCCGAGCCGCCCTCCGGCACTCGCTTCGTCCTCTTGCGTCGACTCGCCCTCGCTGCCGTGATCCTTGCGCTGGCGACTGCGCTCGTCGCTCTGCTCCTGGACTGGATGCCTCTGGCTCGAGGCCCGGAGCCGACGTCCGACGAGGGCGTGGTCACCCGCGTCGAAGAGGGCCCGGGCGAGAGCCAGCCAGGTCGTTCACTCGGCGAAGGCGAACGGAGCGAGGCACCCGAGCTCGCCCGGGCGCCGGAAGCCGCGACGCTCGCTCCCGTTTCGGCTGCGCCGCCCGCCCCCGAGGCGGTCACCGCACCGGCGCCCTCGCTCGAGCCCGCGAACACCACGCCCGAGACGGCGCCCTCGCCCGTGGTGCTTCGGGAGCCGCCGCCGGAGCTTCCCAGGTCGCCGACGGTGCCTGCGGAGGCGCCGACAGTGCCTGCCGAGTCGCCGACGGTGTCTGCGGAGGCGCGCATCGCCGCGGTCGCGCCGTCGAGAACGGGCTCCGTCGAGGAGGCGGCTCGGGCGACGACGCGCGTCATCGTGAACGCGATCCCCGCCGCTCTCATCACGATCGACGGCGAGATCGCGGGCGGGACGCCGATCGCCGATCTCGAGGTCGAGCCCGGCGTGTACAGGTTTCGAGCGAAGTTCCAGGACGGCGCGTTCGTGGAACGAGAGGTCGAGGTCTCGGGCGAGTTGATGCTGCTGGTCTTTCCGTAGCCTCTGTCTCGACTGTGTTGGCGCGGAGAGGAGACAGGTGCAGCTCGTTTCATGCACCCAGGGGATCGCGGATTCAGGCCGGGGCGGCGTCGGCCGATGAACCCGAGGTACGGCTCCGGCGTATGAACGTGCGCCATCCGGGGGACGCACTTGGCCAGCGAGGGGACAGCTCGATTCCTGCATGAATCCTGGGTCGAGTCCTGGGGCCGCCACCCCGTCGTCGAGCCGCCTCGGCCCTGGCTCGATCGCCTGCTGCGTCGTCCTCCTCCGCGTCCTGCACCGGTGCCCTGGTACCGGCGGCTGCTTCGTGACCATCGCGCGCCCGCGCCCAGCGCTCGACCTTTCCGAGCGTGGGAGCTCCCGAGAGCCGAGCCGCGCCCCGCGCGATGGGGGATCGGAGTCGCACCGCCGCCGGTCGCCGTTCCGGCGTCCATCCGCGCGTTCCCCGTGCTTCGCGCGCTCGGCGTTCCGATCGTACTCGGGCTCGTCTTCAGCGTCCTCTCCCTCCTCGTCGGAACGGACGTCGGCGCGCGCCTTCGCGCCTTCGTTCCCCACCGCTCCCATGTGGTCGAGCCCGGCGAATCCCTCTCGGCCATCGCCGCCGCCTACGGGCTCGACGGCTGGAGGCAGGTCTACGAGGCCGGCGACAACCGGCGCCGCCATCCCGACCCCGATCGCATCCGGGCGGGCGCGCGCCTCGATCTGCCGCTCCGAGCCACGCTGGCGCCGCTTCCGCTGGTGGCCGCACGGGCTCCTGAGTGGGCAAGTGCGGCCTGCAGGGCGCTCTCCCAGGCGGCAGACCCGCGCTCGGCGTGGGTGATGCTCGTGTGTCGCGGCTCCGCCCCTCCGGATGCCACCGGCGCATGAGCGAGCTCGCCCTACGCGCCTCTACACTCTTCGGTGTCTTCGCGCTCGCGGGGGCGCTTGGACTGGCCGCCCTGCTGCGCAGCCTCGAGCGGCCGAGAGCGGAAACCGCCGCGGCGCTGTGCGGCGGCATCGTGCAGCTCGGCCTGTACGCCCTCTTGATCGCAGCCTGGCGGGGCACGGGGGCCGTCGGATGGCCGATTCCGACGGTCGGATTCCTGCTCTGTGCCCTCCCCGCCCATGCGCTGTGCGTGATGGCGGCTTCCCGATGGGGCCGCCGCACGCTGCCCGTGACGACCGCCCTCTTCGTCCTGCTCGCGCTGGCGGTCGTCTGGGCCGAGCGGATCGGCGACCGCAGTCCGCTCCTCGTCGGTCTGGCGATCAGCGCCGGGCTCTGCGCAAGCTTCGGGCTCTCGCTCGTCTGGCCGCGCGTGCCGGAGAGGCTCGCGACCTGGCTCGAGTCGCCCTGGACGTGGATGCTCGCCAGCCTCTCACTCCTGCTCGTCACCCAGCTCTTCGGGCTGCGCGTCGGCGGGACCGTCGTCGGCATCCGCATCGGGGGGGTCTTCGCGCAGCCGACCGAGCTGGCGTTCAAGCTGCTGCTCCCGCCGCTCGTGGGCACGGCGCTCGTCCACTACGTGCGCGTCGCCGAGGCAATGCCGCCCCCGCGCTTCGCATCGCGCCTCGTCGCGCTGGCTCCCCTCGCCATCGGCGTGACCGCGGGGTTCGTGGTGCCCCTGCTGCTGCTGAAGGAGCACGGCACGCTCGTCCTTGGCGGGCTCCTGTGCGCGGGGCTGGTCGTGCTGACCGGGCGGGGCCGCGACCTGGCCCTGCCGGCTGCCCTCGCCGGGGTCCTGGTGGTGGGCGCGGCGCTGACCGAGCCGCGGGTTCAGACGCGCCTGGCCGGGCTGCTCTCACCCGCCTGTGCCGCTGGACATCAGGGCGAGCAGCGCTGCACCGCCGCCACCGCCGCCGCCTCTTCCGACGTGCTCGGCCAGGGCATCGCGTCGGGGCGAGCGCGTGCGATTCCCCAGGCACAGACCGATTTCCCCCTGAGCGGCTTCGCCGAGGAGCTCGGGCTTCCCGGCGTCGCCCTGCTCTGGGCGGCGCTCGCCGTCCTCGCCACCTTCCTGCTTCGCGACCTCCGCAGGGAACCGAAGAGCTCCGCGCTCTCGGCGACGGTCCATGGTCTGCTCGCCGCATTGCTGCTCCAAGCGGCGTGGAACCACTGGATGAATCTGGGCCTCTTCCTCCCGGTGATGGGCGTGCCCTTCCCTTGGCTCTCGTTCAGCGGGACGACCGTGTTTGCGTCGACCCTGGCCGCCGGCACCGCGGCACTGCTCGTCTGGCAGGCCCCCGAATGACGTCGAACCAGCGGGCCATCCTCGCGGTGTGGCTGCTCGCCGGCGCCTGCGTGCTCGCCGCGGCCTATCGCGCGAGCTTTCGGGACTTCTCGGTGCACGCCTTCAACCCGAGGCTCTCGAGTGCCTCCCGGGGCGCCATCCTCGACGTACACGGCCGAAGCCTCGCCGAGGGGGCGGTGCGAGAGCGGCAGTATCCCCTGGGTGCCGCCGCCGTCCATCTCGTGGGGTACAAGCGCAGCCTGGCCGTGAGCAGCGGCCTCGAGCGGCTGGCGGATCGGTGGCTGAGCGTGCCCCAGGGCTTCTTCCCCGGGCTCGTCGATCGGCGCGACCACCGCCCGCCCGATCTGCGCCTGAGCATCGACGCGGACTGGCAACGCGCCGCCCACCGGGCGCTCGGAGGGCGCCGCGGAGCCTTCGTGGTGCTGGATGCCGACAGCGGAGAGGTCGTCGCCGCCGTGTCACGCCCCGGCTTCGCCCCGGAGTCCCTGGCCCAGAGCTTCGAGACCCTGCGCGACCACCCCGACGAGCCCTTTCTCGATCGCACCCGGGCGCAGTCTCCCCCGGGTTCGACCTTCAAGCTGCTCCTGGCACGCCACCTCCTGGCGGCCGGCGAGGAGGACCATCGCTACTTCTGCCCCGGCCGGATCGCGACCGAGGGCGGCCGCCACATCCGCTGCCCCATTCCCCACGGCGACGTCGATCTGGCTCGCGCACTGGCCGTCTCCTGCAACGGGTACTTCGTGAGCGCCGCGGCGGAAGCCGTCGGCGGCAGCCCGCTGCGCGCGTTCCGCAGCGTACTGGGAGGCGACTTCCCCGGTGAGCCCGATCTCGAGAAGCCCATGGGCCGCGCGCTCATGGTGATCGGACAGGGCAATGCACGCGTCACCCCGGTGCGAATGGCCTCCCTGGTCGCAACCCACTTCGGCGACCACTCGTCTCGCGCCACCTTCCAGCCTCGCGTCGTCACCTCGGGCCCGCGGGTCGAGGCGTTCGATGCGCCGCTGCGCGTTCCCCACGAGCCGATCCGGACGCGCCTGGCCGAGATGATGGCGGGCTCGGGAGCGGCGGTCGCGAGCAAGCTCGGCCTGGGCGCGCGCTGCAGCCTGCTCGGCGCCAAGACGGGCACGGCCGAGACGCCTTCCGAAGAGGACTACGGCTGGCTGGTGGGCGCCCTGCGGGTGCCCGGCCGGGGGGACGGCGAACGCACGCTGGCGTTCAGCATCGTGGTCGAGGGAATCCAGGGCTTCTCGATCCAGCACACGCCCGGAGTGCTCGAGCGCATGCTCCGGCGTGCGGCTCCCGAGTGCTTCTGACGCGCGGGTTCGACGCGTCCGCGTCCCTCCCGGTCAGCCCTTCACTGCGATCCGGCGCTCGAAGATGAACTCGTTCGGGAGGTACGAGGTCTCGTGCTCGAGCCCGGGCTGCAGGTTGTAGGGCGCCGGCGACTGCAGCAGGAACCAGCCGTCCTCGAGTGCCGCGATGGCCGTCTTGTAGGGGGGCTCGCCGTCCGGCAACGAGGGCCCGCGACCCTGGGTGCCGTCGTGGAAGGCCCAGGCGACGGTCTCGGTGTCGAGGGCGCCCTCGGCGAGCCAGAGGTAGAGGATCTGCTGGCGCTCCATCACGCGAGCCCCGAGGTGCGCGCGCGGCCTTCGATGCGCGTGTGGTAGTAGTCGACGTCGTAGCGGTCGTCGCCACTCAGGTAGCGCCAGAGCTTGGTGCGCTGCATCTGCTCGTAGCGGGCTTCGTGACCCTTCTGCCAGGGCTCCATCTTCCGGAAGACCTGGGCGACGCTGTCGCCGCGCATGTGCGCGAAGGTGTGGTCGCGCGGGTCGTTGTGCAGCGCCTCGAAGTCGTCGGTGTTCCAGAGCCGTACCTGGGGCTCCTGCGGGTTCAGCCGGATCTTGTAGAGCCAGCGGTCGGTATCGCCCGGGTTGGGCTGGCCGGCGTGCCAGAGCCCCTGGTGGAAGACCATCACCGTGCCGGCCGGTCCGCTGAACTGCTGCTCGCCCAACACGTGCTGGTAGCGAGCGACGCCCTCCGCTCGCGTTCGCCGCAGGTGGCTCCCCGGCACCATGCGGGTGCCGCCGCAGCCGGCCTGCACGGCGACGGGGTAGTAGAAGATCTGGATGTCGAAGGAAGGGGCCGGGTCGTCGATCACCGCGTCCACGTGCAGGTGCTGCTTGTAGCCGCTCCCCGCCGGCAAGCGATGCACGAAGTCGTGATCGAAGAGGGGGTCCTTGCCGACCAGGGAAGTCACGATCCCCTGGATCTGCGGCAGCCGCAGGTACTCTCCGATCACCGAGGGCGCCGGGTAGCATTGCGAGAGCGGGGTGAGGCTCTCGGGGTGCTCGACGTCGCCCTCGACCTGGCGGCCGAGGGCCTGGCGCAGCTTCACGCTCTCGAGCGCCTGCAAATCGGCGATCACGCGCTGGTTCACGTCCTCGGGTACCAGCGCGTCGAATCGCAGGTAGCCCTCGGCCACGAAGCGGGCCATCTCCTGGGTGGTGAGTCGGTGGTCGTCAGCGGGCATGGCCGGGGTCTCCTGCAGCGAGTCTCTCACGCCAGACGGCGCCGTCGGGGAAGCCGTAGTCCGCGAGACTCTGCGGCACGAACTCGACGCCGAGCCCCGGCGCTTCGGGGAGGACGTAGTGCCCGTCCTTCATTCGGACGGGGTGGACGAAGTGCTCGTGGAGGTGGTCGGCGTACTCGGTGATGCGCCGCTCGAGCGTGCCGCTGACCGCGATGTAGTCGAGCACCGAGAAGTGCTGCACGTGCTCGCAGAGGCCCACGCCGCCGGCGTGGGGGCACACGGGGACGTCGAACTTCTCGGCGAGGAGCAGCGAGGCGATCACCTCGTTGATGCCGCCGAGCCGGCACCCGTCGATCTGCAGCACCTGTGCCGCGTTCGCCTGCAGCAGCTGCTTGACCATGATGCGGTTGTGGCAGTGCTCGCCCGTCGCGACGCGGATCGGCGCGATGGCCTCGGAGATGCGCGCGTGGCCGAGCACGTCGTCGGGATGGGTCGGCTCCTCCACCCACCAGAGGTCGAATGGAGCGAGGTGGCGGACGTGTTCGATCGCCTGGTCGACGTCCCAGACCTGGTTGGCGTCGACCATGAGCTTGCGCTCGTCGCCGATCTCCTCGCGCAGGATGCGGCACCGGCGGATGTCGTCCTGCAGATCGCGCCCCACCTTGATCTTGAAGTGCTGCCAACCTTCGGCAAGCGCCGCACGGCAACGCTCGCGGATGGTGTCGTCGTCATAGCCGAGCCAACCCGCGGAGGTGACGTAGGCGGGGTAGCCCTCTTCCCGCATGCGGGCCTCGCGTTCGGGGCGGCCCGCGGCCTTGGACTGCAGCCGTTCGAGTGCTTCCTTGGGATCGAGGGCGTCGGTGATGTGCCGGAAGTCGACCGCTTGGACGACCTGCTCGGGGGGAAGGTCGACCAGGTACTTCCACAGGGCCTTGCCGCTGCGCCGCGCCAGAGCGTCCCACACCGCATTCACCACGGCCGCCGTGGCGAGATGGATGACGCCCTTCTCGGGCCCCAGCCAACGCAGCTGGCTGTCGCCCGCGAGGCTGCGCCAGAAGGCGCCCATGTCGGCTTCGATCTCGTCGAGATCGCGGCCGACGACGAAGGGCGCGAAGGCCTCGATCGCTCGCGCGCAGATCTCGTTGCCCCGGCCGATCGTGAACGTCATGCCGTGGCCGCACAGCGGCTCGTCGGTCCCCCCGTCGGTCTCGACGATCGCGACGGCGGCGGAGTAGTCCGGATCCGGGTTCATGGCGTCCGAGCCGTGCAGCCCGTCCGAGGTGGGGAAGCGGACGTCGTGGGCACGCAGGGCCGTGATGCGGGGAGCCATGGAGGAATCCTCCCGGACTCGGCTTCGTTTGTCAATGAACACCTGATTCATATATAGTCACAGCATGTCCAGCTACAGCGCTCCGGCCCTGGAGAAGGGCCTCGACATCCTGGAACTGCTGGCCGAGTCGCCCCGGCCGATGAGCACCGCCGCCATCGCCGAGGCGCTCGAGCGCTCCCGCAACGAGATCTTCCGCATGCTCACGGTGCTCGAGGCGCGGGGCTTCATCGAGCGCACGACCGGGGACGAGGGCTTCGCGCTCACGTCGCGGCTGCTCGAGCTGGCCATGCGGAACCCGCCTCAGCGCACGCTGCTCGACGTGGCGTTGCCCGTGATGGAGCGCCTCTCCGAGCGCTGCCGGCAGTCCTGCCACCTGGCCGTCCCGAGCGGGGGCGAGATGGTGGTGATCGCCCGCATCGAGAGCCCGGCGGACGTCGGCTTCGCCGTGCGCATCGGGCATCGGCGCAGCCTGGTCGAGTCGACTTCGGGCCGGGTGCTGCTCGCGTTCCAGCCGGAGGAGCGCCGGGCTGCGTGGTTGTCGCAGGCGGAGACGAGCTCGGATCGTGCGGAGCTCGATCGCGACCTCGCGAAGATCGTGCGGCAGGGCTACCGCAGGGCGAAGAGCACCTACGTGGCGGGCATCGTCGATCTCGGCGCGCCCGTGTTCGACGGGCGGGACAGCGGCGCGATCGCAGCGCTGACCATCCCCTGCGTCCAACGGCGGGGCAGCCCGGACCCGGCGGCCGCCGCGCTCGCGGCGCTGCTCGAATCGAGTGCTTCGATCTCGAGCTCGCTGGCGGCGGACGCCGGTAGAACCGGTGCCCTGGAACGAGCCTCTTGATCGACGGCCACCAGCACTTCTGGCGCGTCGCGCGCGGCGACTACGGCTGGCTCGAACCCGAGGATCGCGTGCTCTACCGCGACTTCGAGCCCGACCACCTGCAGCCGCTGTTGGAAGCCGCGGACATCGAGGGAACGGTGCTGGTCCAGGCCGCGCCGACCGTCGCAGAGACGCGCTTCCTGATCGAGATCGCGCGCAACGCCCCCTTCGTCCGCGGAGTCGTCGGGTGGGTGGACTTCGAAGCGCCCGATGTGCGCGCGACCCTCGAGGCCCTCGTGCAGGAGGGGCCGCTGCTCGGGGTGCGGCCGATGATCCAGGACATCTCCGACCCGGACTGGATGCTGGGCGACGCGCTGGAGCCGGCCTTCGAGGCGCTCCTGGATCTCGGCTTGCGTTTCGACGCGCTGGTGTTGCCGCACCATCTCGGCAACCTGCGCGAGCTCCTGGCTCGCCATCCGGAGCTACCCGTGGTGGTCGACCACGGGGCCAAGCCCGAGATCGGCGCCGGGCGGATGCAGCCCTGGGCGGACGACATCGAAGCACTCGCCCGCGAGACCGGAGCCCTCTGCAAGCTCTCGGGCCTCGCCACCGAGGCGGCGCCCGACTGGACCGTCAAGACGCTGCGGCCCTACGTGGACCACCTGCTCGCCAGCTTCGGGCCCGAGCGCCTGCTCTGGGGCAGCGACTGGCCGGTGGTCGAGCTGGCCGGCGGCTTCGAACGCTGGCTCACAGCGAGTCTCGAGTTGCTGGCCGGCCTCGACGAACGCGAACGGGCCGGCGTGCTCGGCGGCAACGCCGTACGGTTCTACGGCATCGAAGGAGGTTCTGGCTCATGAGCGAGCCCGATCGACTGCGCGGGATCTTCTGCCCCAACGTCGTCCCGCTGGACGCCGCGGGCGAGATCGACGAGGGCGGGCTTCGGGCCTACGTCGACTGGCTGATCGACCACGGTGTGCACGGTCTCTACCCGAACGGCTCGACGGGCGAGTTCACGCGCTTCACCGCGGACGAGCGCCGTCGCATCATCGAGATCGTGGTGGAGCAGGCGGCCGGCCGGGTGCCCGTGCTCGCCGGCGCGGCCGAAGCCAACGTGCGTGAGACCTTACGCGCCTGCGAGCACTACGCGCGCGTGGGCGCCGACGCCGTGGCCATCGTCTCGCCGTACTACTACAGCGTCTCGCCCGAGGGCGTCTGGGCCTACTTCGACGAGATCGGACGCAACACGCCCATCGACGTCACGCTCTACAACATCCCGATGTTCGCTTCGCCCATCGACCTGCCGACCATCCGACGCCTGGCCGGCGAGCACGCGCGCATCCGTGCCATCAAGGACTCCTCCGGTGACGTGCCCGCCATGATGGCGATGATCGACGCCGTGCGGCCGGAGCGACCGGACTTCTCGTTCATGACGGGTTGGGATTCGTGCTTGCTGCCGATGCTGCTCCTGGGCTGCGACGGCGGGACGAACGCGACCAGCGGCGTGGCTCCGGAGCTCACGCGCAAGCTCTTCGATCTCGTCCAAGCCGGAGCGAACGAGGAAGCGCGCCCCGTCCAGGCGCGCATCACGCAGCTCTTCGACACGCTCTTCGCAGAGGCGGACTTCCCCGAGGGCTTTCGGCTGGGCGTCCGCGCCCGCGGCGTCGAGGTCGGACCCGGGCGCACGCCGCGTGCGGCGGATGCGCGGGCGGAAGACGGAGCCCGCGTCGCCGCCCTGAAGGCCATCATCGAAGAGAGCCTCGTCGGCGCCATCGCCTGATCCTCCGACCACCGCGGAACCGCCCCGGCTCAGGGCTCCGTGTGGCCCGGCCCCGCCGGGTCACCCAGACTGGGCCGGAGCCTCTCGAAGAAGTCGTTCACGCCGACCAGGTCGTCGCCGTCGAAGTCCGCCGGAGCACACTCCGGGCGGCTGGACGGCGCCTCGCCGAGACAGGGCCGGAAGACGGCGAAGAAGTCCGAGGGCCCGACGATTCCGTCGTTGTCGAGATCCGCATCGCAGGCGTCTCCGTAGTGCTGGATCCCGGGGAGTGAGGAGTCGTCGTCCTCCGCGGGGTTCGCGTCCTCCTGGCCGTGGTTCGAGACGAAGAGGCAGTTGTCGCACGCGTTGCCCACGTCGTCGCCATCCGCATCCTCCTGGAAGAAGTTCGCGATGGTCGGGCAGTTGTCCAGCAGGTCCATCACGAAGTCTCCATCGGAATCCGTGAGCGTCCCCACTGCGAAGTCCGAGAACTCCGGCGTCAGAGCACACAGGACGTTGTTCACGATGTCGCGCTGGGGGGGAAGCGTGAGGAGCGGCTGACAGGGCTCGAGCTCGGGGCATCGCACCATGGTGAGCTGGCTCTCCTGGACGTCGCTGAGCTCGCCGACGCAGGTCTCGCCGGGCGGGCACTCCCCATCGGCCTTGCACAGCTGCTCGATCGTCGGCTGGCATTCTCCGCGGTCCTCGTACTCGATGCACACCTCCGCCAGGCCATCGAAGCTCGCGGTGGTCTGAATGTCGACGCAGATCGGTGTCGCGGTCAGAGCGATCCCCTGCAGCGACCCGTCGCACGGGGCGGAGCTCACCGTCGTCTCGCCACTGCCCGTCACGTCCTGCATCGTGACCGTGGCACCGATGCAGGCCTCGTCCACGGGGCAGTCCAGATCGTCGCTGCAGATCTGGTCGATCGTGACGGAGCAGCGCTTGCTCTCGTCCTCGATGATTACCTCACCGCAGCAAGGCGTGTTGCACTCCGTCACCTGGTCGTCCCCGTCGTCACAGTCGAGGGAGTTGTCGACGTAGCCGGCCGGCTGGGTGCAGGCCGAAACGGAGTCGTCGGGGTCACCGAAGCCGTCCGAATCGCCGTCGCGGTACCAGGTGCCTGCGTCGCTGGCATCCTCGTCCACCTCTCCGTCGCAGTCGTCGTCTTCACCGTTGCAGATCTCGGTGCCCGCCGACGCGTCGGGCTCGCACACGAGGCCACCGCCCGAGCAGGTGAAGGTCCCGGGAGCGCAGACGCCGGGCAGGCCGGTGTCGCAGGAGCCGCCGCCACCCGGGTTGCCCTCGTCGGACGTGCCGTCGCAGTCGTTGTCCAGCCCGTCGCAGATCTCCGCCTGGGGCGTCCCCGGCGTGGCGTCACACACCGTTCCCGAGCCGTCGCCGGAGCAGACCAGCGAGCCGCTCGCGGCGCACTCGCCCACACCGACCTGGCAGGAGCTGCCGAGGCCGAAGCCCTCGTCGACGCTACCGTCGCAGTCGTCGTCCTGGCCGTTGCAGAGCTCGGCTCCGGCAGAGGCGTCGGGCTCGCACACGAGGCCACCGCCCGAGCAGGTGAAGGTCCCGGGAGCGCAGATGCCCGGCTGGCCGGTCTCGCAGGAGCCGCCGCCGCCCGGGTTGCCCTCGTCGGACGTGCCGTCGCAGTCGTTGTCCAGGCCGTCGCAGATCTCCGCCTGGGGCGTCCCCGGCGTGGCGTCGCACACCGTTCCCGAGCCGTCGCCGGAGCAGATCAGCGCGCCGGTCGCGGCGCACTCGCCCACCCCCACCTCACAGGAGTTGCCGAGGCCGAAGCCCTCGTCGACTCTACCGTCGCAGTCGTCGTCCTGGCCGTTGCAGAGCTCGGCTCCGGCAGAGGCGTCGGGCTGGCATACCAGGCCACCGCCCGAGCAGGTGAAGGTGCCGGGGGCGCAGACGCCGGGCTGGCCGGTGTCGCAGGAGCCGCCGCCGCCCGGGTTGCCCTCGTCGGACGTGCCGTCGCAGTCGTTGTCCAGCCCGTCGCAGATCTCTGCCTGGGGCGTCCCCGGCGTGGCGTCGCATACCGTTCCCGAGCCATCGCCCGAGCACACGAACATGCCGCTCGCGAGGCACTCACCCACCCCTGCCTGACAGGAGCCGCCGACGCCGAAGCCCTCGTCGCTCGAGCCGTCGCAATCGTTGTCGAGCCCGTCGCAAATCTCCGAGACGGGGCCGATGCCGGTCTGGGTCACCTGGAAGTCGCCGGCGATGCACTGCTCGATCTGGACGCGGCACTCCCCGATGTCGGATCCCGTGACGATGTCGTCGATCCCCTCGTCGACGGGGCCGTCGCAGTCGTTGTCCTCCCCGTCGCAGATCTCGGTGGCTCCGGGGTAGATGGTGTCGTCGTCGTCGTCGCAGTCGGTCTCCGGCCCGTTCGGACAAGACGGGTCGCCCGGGCTGCCATAGCCGTCGCCATCGGAATCCGTGCACATGGGTACGCTGCCGCCGTCCTGGACGAACCATCCCCAGAACCTGTGGATGTCCTTGCGGGTTCCGGTGCTGTTCATGCGCCCGTCGAACATGCTCTGCGTCCACGCGGCCCTGTTCTGGGCTCCGATGATCGTGGTCGAGGTGTAGTAGGAGGGTCCCACGTCCGTGAAGGGGTGTCCGGTGGGGAGCGCCGGGTTGCTGTTTCCGAAGTCGACCAGGCTTCGCATCTCGACGCGGTTCGGCAGGCGCCAGCCGGACGAGCCGAGGTAGCTGTTCGCGTTCAGGCACTGCGCGTGATCGAGCAGCTCCTGCCACTTCTTCGTGGATCCCGGCGAGCAGGACGCCGGTCCGGGCGTGTTCGCGGCCTTGGTCCAGACCAGGCCGGTGAGGTGGTCCGTCACGGTCCCGTTGCCATGGTCGGTGAAGCGCGGGTCGGGCCACGCGACGCCGAACTCGAGGTCGCCATCGTCGCCGGCCGCGTAGCTGGTCGTCTGGCCCGTCTTCCAGACGTTCGCGGGGTAGCTCGGATCGACGGCGTCCTGCTGACCCCCTCGCACGACGACGGTCGTCAGGAAGCCCGTCTTCGCGAGCGAGACGACCTCCTGGGAGCAGAAGCTCGTTTCCCAGGCCTGCCCGGACGAAGCGGCCAACGTCGTGGAGGAGAAGCCGGCGACGGGCGGGAAGGTCACGCCCGAGTCGAGCAGGTAGCTGCTCGTGCACTGCACCTCGGCATTGGCCTGGCTGATGATCTCGTTGACGTTCGGGATCCTCCAGTCGGTGAAGCCACAGAGCGATGCAGCGTTGGCGTAGGTGAGTGCGCTGGTCCAGTTCCTGTCGTCGGCGCCCAGATAGTTCGAGAGCCACGTGAGTCCGGTGAGCCGATCCGTATAGCAGCCACCGCTGAAGCTGAAGCGGGGGCTCGGCCAGGCGGCTCCCGCCTGGATGTCGCCATCCTGGCCCGTACCCGCGCAAGACACCTGGTTCCCGGAGACATTCCAGCAGCGCTGCTGTCCGGTCTTGGGAAGCTCGATCACTCCCTGCCCGCGGGCGAGTGTCGGGGGCAGGATGAGCGGCAGGGCGAGAAGCAGCGTCCGGAACAAGTTGCGCATGGATCCGATTCCTGGTCGGGGAGGGCACGCGCGCGAAACCGGCTCGACACCACGAGCCGTCCCGAGTGGGTTCTTCCTCCGCGAGCGTGCCCACGCTGGGTGCAACTCGCATGCCACTCGCTGTACGACCTCACGACCCAGCTGTCGTGTTGCACCTGCGATGCGCGCGCGATTCGTGCTGCGGCGAACGTCGTCGCTTCGGGGCAACAATCCGCAAGCGCGGATCGTCGCGCCTCCCGATTCAGCTGTCGCACTCACGAATGCGTGGGCGACCTCGCCCCATCCGGCGGGGTGACGTTCCACAGTGTAGGTGGAGCCGTACGGTCGATGCGCCGGTCAGACGGGCGACGGCGACCGCCGACCCCGAGTCGGCGCACCGCTTCGGGCCGTGTCGCGCGGCCGACATCGGGCCTGCCAGGGTGGGGTGTGCCTCCCCAGGAACGTGGGGCATCGCTTCTCTTCGAGCTGCGCGTTTCCCCAATTTTTCCGGGGACTTGAATAGTGCGACACATCCCCCTGGATCAGGCGACTACTGGATGGGCGGCGCATGGAGGATTCCTCTCGATGCGAGAGCGCAGCGCGTTCGTCGGCTGTCTCGTGGCCCTGCTATTCGCCTCGGCAGCCTCGGGCGTCCCGATCCAGAACACCGCCATCGTCCGCTTCGAAGCCAAGCCGCAGAACCTCTGGGGGCCGGGCAACGCGCCCGCCTTCATCGGCGACGGCCGGGTCGAGCAGGTGGGCGGCATCGCCGACGGCAGCCGCATCGACTTCATCCTGCGCGGCGAGCTGGGGCGCGTGGAAGGCAACGTCGAGGGCAACGTCACGGTGCGCCACCAGGACGTCGTCGAGAAGAAGGGCATCACCACCGTCGACTTCATGTTCGACGGCATTCCCAACGAGTCGAAGATCAAGACCCGCTTCGGGGGCCGGCTGAAGATCGACCAGCTGCTGCGGGTCAACCTCCCCTTCCCCATCCCCGACATCAACATCCAGGGGAACCTCTTCGACTTCGACATCGGGCTCGACACCGACAACGACTTCACCTACGTGACCGACATGGTCACCCAGAGCACCGGTGAGCTCGAGATCCTGAAGCTGGGCGCGGACATCGTGGTCGCGGGCGTGGAGGTCAACTTCAGGGCCGAGCAGAAGGTCTTCTTCTCCGCAGACGCCATCACCGGAAAGCTGGTCGCGACGCACCTCGACACCGGACTCTCGCGGACCGACACCTTCTACGGAGAGAGCGACCTCTGGGTCCAGAACCAGGTGCTGCTCGACAAGAAGGGCTACTGGCTCTTGACCCTCGAGGAGCTCGAGCTCATCGACAACTCCTTCTGGCAGCGCCTCGGTGGGGTCGTTTCCTTCGAAGCCACGACCCTGTTCGGAAAGGTGCTCGACCTCGAAGCGGGCTTCGAGGTCTGGGAGAGCACCCCGTTTGCGCTCGACTTCGAGGAGGTCGCGAAGCTGGACGGGGGCTTCCTCGTATACGTGGGATCGGAACCGGCGACGATGCTGCTGCTCGGGGGCGGCCTGGTGGGCTATCTCGCGCTCGGGAGGGGCCGCAAGCCGAAGACGCTCGAGTGAGGCCAAGGCCGGCGGGACCGAGCGACGTCGGCGGATGCCTCCCCGAATTCGGTGCGGCGGGACGACCCAGCCGCAGCCGATCGGGCGAGCTGCCCGGCTCTCAGTTGAGCTTGCCGTCCTTCCAGTACTTCGTACCCGTGGCCTGGGCCGAGAGCGCAAGGCCGGTGTCGGTGATCTGGAAGACCTCCATCCCGATGCCCTCGCCCACGTCCAAGCCCTTCTCCATGACGTCCCCCGAGCCGCCCAGCGCGGCGCCGCCGTCGACGATCTTCGTCTGTGCACCGGCCGCGCCGCCCACGTCCTGGGCCTTCGCGGCGGCATCCGCGTCGCCGCCGACCTGGAACCCCCGGTCGCGGAACTCGCGCAGCGTGCCCCGGTCGCGGAAGACGAACAGCACGCGGAACGTCTTCGCGCCCATGCCGACGCCGCCTCCGATCTGGGCCATTTGCATGAACGTCTCGCGGCCGTTCGAGTTGTCGACCAGCATGCCGTAGCCCTGGCCCGGGCCGAGCAGGAAGATCTTGACCGACAGGTTCGAGAAGACGGCATAGCCGGCCGCGTCCCGCAGGCGATTCTCGAGCCCCGGATTGCGGGCGAAGATCTCGCTCAGCGTGTCATCGCGCATCTTTCGCACGTGGTTGCGCTTGTCCTCGACGCTGGCGCCCCTCGGGCGCATGCAACCGACCACGGGGACGGCCAGGGCGAAGACGGCAATCAGGATCACGAGGCGTCCGAGCATTTCCCCTCCCCCGCAACGGCGGCGAGTGAACCTTCAAGCTAGCCAGCGCCGGTGCCAAGCCGCCACCCTGCGCGGCGTCGTCGCTCGACTCCCTCAGAAGTTGGCGAGGAAGAAAGGGATCAACAGGGCGTTGGCCAAATCGATGAAGAACGCGCACACCAGGGGCACGATGAGGAAGGCGAGGTGCGAGGCTCCATACCGATGGGTCACTGCAGCCATGTTCGCCATGGCCGTGGGTGTCGACCCGAGGGAGATGCCTCCGAAGCCGGAACACACCACGGCGGCGTCGTAGTTCCGGCTTCGGAGGCATCTCCCTCGGGTCGACACCCACGGCCATGGCGAACATGGCTGCAGTGACCCATCGGTATGGAGCCTCGCACCTCGCCTTCCTCATCG
>JASJCN010000225.1 GCA_030065975.1 Myxococcota bacterium | reverse complement strand
CCGGTGCTGCGCCAGGGGCCGGCGCTGTGGACCACGTGTCCGTTGGCCAGTGCGCTGCGGACGAACTCGGGGTGGCCGTGTGGAGCGCGGACCTGGGCCGCTACGGGAGGGCGCAGGGCGCGAAGTGCCAGAGATGCGCGCGTGGCCTCGGCGTCGCGAGCGAGGTCGGCGCCCCCGGCCCGGGGCTTGCCCGTGAAGGCCGCGACGGCGTAGGCGTCGGGCCGGTGGCTGTCCGCGATGGCGGGTGCGCCGACCCGGCCCTCGCCACACAGGGCCGTGAGCTCGGCCAGGGTGCGGGAGAGCACGGCCGGCGTCGGGCCGGGAGGGCGGAAGAAGTCGAGCTGGTCGCCGCGGACGGGTCGGCCTTGGGTCGAGACGCAGACCGACTCGATGGCGGCCTCGGGCGGGCGCGCCTCGAGCGACAGGCCGACCAGCCGGAGCAGCACCGAGACGTCGAGGGTCGGCGCCGCCACGGCCACGCGCCGGGCGTCGCGTCCGCCGCCTTCGAGGGAGAGCGAGAGCTCGATCTCGCCCATGGCCAGGCCACGACAGTCGAGCCGATCGACCAGCCGCGAGAGCTGGCCGCGCAGCACGAAGAGCAGGGGCTCGAGCTGGGCGATGGGCGCCTCGAGATCCTGGGCCTCGCCGAAATCCTCCTCGGACGGCGGCGCCGGCGGAGGCGAGCGGACCTCGCCCCGGGCCAGGCTCAGCAGAGGGGCCACCTCGGCACCCAGGCGGTTCACCACCGAGCGCGGGGGGAGCCGCACGAGGTCGGCGACGCGGTGCAGCCCGAAGCGGGTGAAGGACTCGGCCAGCGAGTCGGAGGGCCCGAGCAGCTCGAGCGGCAGCGGAGCCAGGAACGCGGCGTCTTCCCCGGGCGGGATCACGAGGGTCTCCTCGGAAGCCGCGGCCGGGTCGGCTCGGAGCAGCTGGCGCGCGGCGATGCGGGCCACGGGCACCGAGCTCGCGATGGCGACCACGGCGGGCAGGCCGAGCTTGTGCGCGCGCGCGGCCAGCGCGCCGGCGAAGCCGGCCTCGCTGCGGAACAGCGCCGCCGTCCCGCTCGCATCCACGTTCACCGCGCACTCGGTGGCCCACAGCCCCTGGGCGGCCTCGGCCGGCTCGGCGCGTGGCGAGCTCGAGAGGGCGGCGTCGAGCAGGGCACCGCGTGCGGCGCGCTCGAGATCCGGCGAGGTGGGACGGATCTCGAGCCCGGCGCAGATGGCACGGCCCTGCACCACGCTGATGCGCGTCCGCACGCCGAGGCGCGCGGCCTCGGGCGTCACGGCCAGGATCTCGGCTCGCGGGCCCGTGCCGGCGGTGACCGCCACGGCGCGTCCCGCGAGCTCGGGATGGGTTCGCAGCACGGCGGCCAGGGGCAGGTTCGGGACCAGCAGACAAGCGATGCGTGCAGCCTGTGAGGGGGGTGCAGGCTTCACGCGAGGGCCTACGCGGCTGCGCTCTGTCGGATGCGCAACGAGATCATCCGATCGCTGGGGCCGCTGCGATTGCGCACGACCTGGACCTTCGTCTCGAGGCCCTCGAGCCAGCTCGGCCCTTCGCCGAAGCGCCCGGCGCCTCCGGTCACCTCGAGAGCGAGGTCGGCCGTCGCCCCGACCAGCCGCTCACTGTCGAGCACCAGCAAGACGGCGTCGCTGCTGCGCGTCAGTCGACGCAGCCGGGTGAAGGCGGCGGGGGAGGGCGCCTCGCGCGCGCCGAGGCCGACGAGATCGAGCCCGATCAGGTCGAACCCCCCGGCGGACAGCACCCGCTCGGCACTGCGCACGGCCGTCTCGGCATCCCGGGGGCGCGCCCACAGGACGTGCTCGAGGTCGACGCCCGACTCCTCGGCCGAGCCGGGGTCCAGGGCATCGGGCCGATCGATCCAGGCCGCCCAGTGTCCCTGGCGGGTGGTGCTCGCGAGCAGCGCCAGGGCCAGCGAGGTGCGGCCCGAGCTGGCGGATCCGGTGAGCTCACACAGCCAGCCGCGAGGCAGCCCGCCTCCGAGCAAGCGATCGATCTCGTCGAGCCCCGTCGATCGCAGACCCCCATCCGGCGCCACCCCCGACCGGGGCGGACCACCGCGACGGACATCCGCGCCGAGATCATCCAGGAGCCGGGAGAGCTGACGCTCCCGACTCCTCTCCACTCCACTCTTCGCTTCGTCCGCGCCACTCCTTTGGGGGGCTGAGGGCACGACTCACCGATTTTCGTCTTTTCTTCGCCTCTCGTCAATCGTGATTTCTCGTGGTCTCGGTTCGGGGGGCTCATGGCGGGGACGGGTCGGGAGGGGGCTCCGTGCTCAGACAGTCCTCGGCGCTCGCGCGTCTGCTCTTCGCACGCGTTTCGAGGGCGCCTGCGGAACTGCGCGCGGAACCCCCTCCCGACCCGTCCTCGCCGCGCAGCGCCGGTACGAGGGCCCCCGGTGCGAACGCGAAGCACGCATGTCGCGTGGGGACGACAGCAATCGGCTCGTAAACGGAAAGGGGGTGGGCGATGCGCGGAGGCGAAGTCAAGCGCAGCCTCGCCCCGAGCTCCGACGTGAAGGACTGGACTGGAGCGCGAACGCGCTCACAGGCCAGCGGCACCCCAATCCGAGAGCGGAGCAAACGCGGGCAGCGAGCCATTCGCCGGAGCGCGTCGCCCACCCCCTTCTCCTCGATGACGGCACGAGGAGCGAAGCGGCCTAAGCCTCGAGAACGGACTCCCAGGTGCGGACGTTGGGGTGCCCGCGGAGGACGCCCTCGGGCATGCGGGCGCCGGAGTGGGCCTTGCGGAAGGCCTCGGAGCGGGTCCAGCCCTCGAAGGCCTCGCGGCTCTCCCAGACCGTGTGCGATGCGTAGGCTCCCGGCTCGTCGCCGCGCAGCAGGGCGAAGCGCACGAAGCCCGGCACCTCGGAGAGGAACGTCTCGCGCTCGCGCCAGCGCGCCTCGAACTCGTCGCTGCGCTCCGGGTTCACGTCGAAGTGGTTCATCGCGATGAACATGCTCGGGCCTCCTCCATCCCTGTGTATCGCCTCGAGGCCCCGGCGCTACGCGGGCTCGATCCGGCGCTACGCCGGCAAGATTTGGGCGCGGCCGTCGGCCACGCGGATGCGTCCCTCGGCGAAGAGCCGGATCGCCTCGGGCACGAGGCGTCGCTCGGCCGCCTGGACGCGCGCGGCGAGGCTCTCCACCGTGTCGTCCTCGTGGACGGGCACGGCCTCCTGCAGGAGGATCGGTCCGTCGTCGTAGGACTCGTTCACCAGGTGCACCGTCGCACCGCTGAGCTTCACGCCCTTCTCGAGCACCGCGCGGTGGACGCGGCTGCCGTACATGCCCTGGCCCGAGAAGGCGGGGATGAGGGCCGGGTGCACGTTGATGCAGCGGTCCTCGTAGCGTCCCCGCAGCTCGAAGGGCGAGAGGAAGCCGAGGCAGGCCACCAGCTCGACGCCGTGCTTCTCGAGCTCGGTGTGGATGCGGTCGTTGAACTCGGTGACGTCGCGGATCCGCTTGCGCGGGACGGCCACCGCGGGAATGCCGCGCCGCTCGGCCCGAGCCAGGCCGCCGACGCCTTCCTTCGAGCTCACCACCAGCACGACCTGCGCGGGCACACGGCCCGCATCGATCTCGTCGCAGAGGTTCTCGAGGCTCGTCCCCTCGCCCGAGAGGAGCACGCCGATGCGCAGGGGGCGGCCCGCGTTCAACCGACCAGTCGCTCGTGCACCCGGCGCGTCGCCGGGGACTTGTTCAGCGTGTAGAAGTGGATGCCCGGCGCGCCGCGATCGAGAAGCTCCCGGCACTGGCGGGTCGCCCACTCGACGCCCACCTCGAGGGAGCGCTCGGCGTCGCCGTCGACGGCCTCGAGGCCCTCGACCAGCTCCCGCGGAGTCTTCGAGCCCGGCGAGAGCCGCATGGCCGTGCGCAGGTTGTGGATGCTCACGAAGGGCATGATGCCCGGAACCAGCGGGATCTCGATGCCGATCGCGCGCGCCTTCTCGACGAACGCGAAGTAGTCGGTGTTGTCGAGGAAGAGCTGGGTGATCGCGAACTCCACGCCCGCGTCGACCTTCTCCTTGAGGTACCCGATGTCCGCTTCCAGGCTCGGCGCCTGGTGGTGCTTCTCCGGGTAGCAGGCGCCTCCGATCGCGAAGTCGAAGTGCTCGGAGATGAACCGGGCCAGCTCCGAGGCGTGGGAGAATCCGCCGGCCACGGGCCGCCAGTCGGGCTCGTCCTTCGGCGGGTCGCCGCGCAGGGCGAGCACGTTGCGCACGCCTTCGGACTGCAGGCGCTCGAGGGTCGCGGCCAGCTCGTCGCGCGTCTGCCCGGTGCAGGTCATGTGCGCCATCGCCGTGAGGCCGAGCTCCTGCTGGATGCGGATCACGAGATCGGCCGTCTTCGCGCGGGTGGACCCGGCGGCGCCGCACGTCACCGACACGAAGCCCGGGCCGAGCTGCTTCAGGTCGGCGATGGTGCGGAACAGGGTGCGGTAGCCCGCATCGGTCTTGGGAGGAAAGAACTCGAACGAGAAGACGGGCTGGCCGGCGGCGTACAGCTCTGAGATCCGCATGGCGGACAGTCTACCCCTGGGGATCTGGGCTCGCAGGCAGCCTCGCGCACTTCCTGGGCTCGGGAAGCGACTCTCCCCCGGCGCTTCGCGGCGGGACCGGCAGCGAGCACGCAACTCCCGCCGGCATTGACTCCGATGGGGCCGCTGGCGAGACTCCCGATCCGCCGAGCCCGAGGCTGCGCACGCACTCCGCTCGGCCGCACGCGAACGGGCTCGAAGGCTCGCTGGAGGAATCATGTCGGTCTTGTGTACGGGTTCGATCGCTGTGGACCACATCATGGTCTTCCACGGACGCTTCAAGGAGCTGATCCTCCCGGACAAGATCCACGCCCTGAACGTCGCGTTCCACGTTCCGCAGCTGCGCCGAACCTACGGGGGCTGCGCGGCGAACATCGCGTTCAACCTGAAGCTGCTCGGCGAGGACCCGCTGCTGCTCGGGACCGTGGGGCGCGACTTCAGCGAGTACGCCGGCTGGCTCGATCGCCACGGCATCCGCCGCGACTGGATCGTCGAGCTCGACGGCGAGGCCACCGCCGGCGCCTACATCACCACCGATCTCGAGGACAACCAGATCATCGGCTTCCACCCCGGCGCGATGGACCGGGCCCACGAGGCGCCCGTCTCGAAGGTGAAGGAGCCCGTCTCGATCGGCATCGTCTCGCCCAACGGCAAGGAGGCGATGGTGCAGCACGCGGCGGACCTGAAGGCCCGCGGCGTCGCGACGGTGGTCGATCCCGGGCAGGGCCTCCCGCTCCTCGACGGCCCCGAGCTCCTCCAGATGATCGAAGGGGCCGACACCTACATCGTGAACGACTACGAGTGGTCGCTCACCGAGAAGACCACGGGCCTCGACCTGGCCGAGGTGGCGTCGCGGGTCGGAACCCTGATCGTCACCCGCGGCGAGAAGGGCTCGGAGCTCCATCACGACGGGAGCAGCGAGACGATCCCGACGGTCCCCGCGTCCGAGGTGGTGGATCCGACCGGCTGCGGCGACGCCTATCGCGCGGGCTACCTCTTCGGGCGCACGCGGGGGCTGGCCGCCGACGTGAGCTGTCGCATCGGCAGCCTGATGGGCTCGCTCATGGTGGAGAAGCCGGGCACCCAGAGCCTGGCCGTCGACATCGACACCGTTCGCGAGCGCTACCAGCGCGAGTTCGGCGCCTCCTTCTGAGGCGAGCCCGAAAGAGCGGCTAGTTGCCCGCACCGCCCCGCGCCGAGGCCGACGTGCTGGTCGTGGGCGCCGGCGCCGTGGGCCTCGCGGTGGCCGCCCACCTGCAGTCCGTAGGGCGCGACGTGGTGATCCTCGAACGCCACGACCGCATCGCCGCCGAGACGTCGAGCCGCAACAGCCAGGTGATCCACGCTGGCATCTACTACCCCGAGGCGTCGCTGAAGGCCGCCCTGTGCGTCGAGGGCCGCGAGCGAGTCTACGAGCGCTGCGAGCGCCTCGGTATTCCCCACCGACAGACCGGCAAGCTGATCGTGGCGACCACGCGCGAGGAGTGCGACGCGCTCGAAGGACTCGCCGAGCGCGCCCGCCGCAACGGCGCCCCCGGCATCGAGGTGCTCTCCGGGGAGGCGGCGGCCGAGCGCGAGCCCTGCGTGCGTGCCGTGGGCGCCGTGCTCTCGCCGAGGACGGGCATCGTCGACGCCCACGCGCTGTGCCTGTCGTTCCTGGCCGAGGCCGAGGCCGCCGGGGCGGCGCTGGTCCTGTGCAGCGAGCTGCGCGCGGCCGGACGCGCGGGGGACGCCTACGAGGTGGAGAGCCTGGATGCGGAGGGCCGGCTCTCGCGCATCCGCTGCGCGTCGGTCGTGAACGCCGCGGGCCTCATGGCCGACCGTGTCGCGGAGCTGCCGGGGCTCGACGTCGACACCCTGGGGCTGCGGCAGCACCCGTGCAAGGGCGACTACTTCGCCATCGCGCCCGGCGCGCCGCTGCGCGTGAACGGGCTCGTGTACCCGGCTCCCGCGGGCCCCGGGCTCGGCATCCACGTGACGGTCGACCTCGGCGGCCGGCTGCGACTCGGGCCCGACGCCGAGTACGTCGACGAGCCCCGCTACGACGTCGACCCGGGGAAGGCGGCGCACTTCGCGGAGGCGGCGGGACGCTACCTGCCCGGCCTGCGGGCGGAGTGGCTCTCGCCCGACGGCGCCGGCGTGCGCCCCAAGCTCGCCGGTCCGGGCGAGGCGTTCCGCGACTTCGAGGTGCGCGAGGAGTCCGAGCAGGGGCTCCCCGGCTGGGTCGACCTGATCGGCATCGAGTCGCCCGGCCTCACGGCGGCACCGGCGATTGCGCGTCGCGTGGGCCAGCTGCTGGGTTCGCTCTAGCTCAACCCGCGCGGGCCCGCTGGATCAGCGCGCTCAGCGCGCGCTGATCCACACGACTGCGCTCGCCGCGTTGTCGCCCGAGCGGTGCTCGGCCTGGGCCTCGAGCGCGGTCTCGAGGACGCCGCGGGCGACCTCGAGCGGCCGCACGTCGGCGTGGTGATGGGCCGCCTGGTCGACGCGCTCGAGCACTACCGCCGAGGGATCCGCCACGCCGACGCCCACCTCGGAGAGGCCGTCGGTGGCCAGCACGATGGCCCGGGTCTCGCCCAGGGGGCGCGCCTCGGTGCGGCACTTGCGTTGGATGCTGGCGGGCGTCTCAGGCTCGTGTCCCAGGTAGTGGAGCTCGGCCTCGGTGCCGCGCGCCAGCTCCTGAACGGCCCGCGGGCCGACCCGGAAGCAGTGGCTGTCGCCCATGCTGGCCGTGAGCAGGAGGTCGTCGTCGGGGAGGACGAGCGCCAGGCTGAGCGTGGTGCGCGCCGGGTTGAGCGGGTTGCGGCCGGCCAGGATCGCCTGGTTCGCATCGCACAGGAAGGCCTCGACCTGGCGCGGCCAGCTCGCGGCATCCAGCCCCCCCGAGGTCCAGGCGAGGGCGGGCTCCTCGAGCAGTCGCGTCAGCACGATCTCGGCGGCCTCGTGGCCGCGATGTCCGTCCGCCACGGCGGCGAGCAGCCCGGCCCGACCCACGGCGAAGGCGGCCGCGTCCTCGTTCGGGTCGGTGTGCTCGTAGGTCTTGGGAGCGCCGCCCTTCGACAGCGCAATGGCCGCCGCCCCTTCCGCCACCGCATCGACGGCGCCGAGGCGGAGATGCTCGCGCCCGCGCAGGATCGCCGTCTTCAAGGCCGTTCGATCACTCCGAGGCGTCGGGGGGCAGCGGGTTCGCGGCGAAGCGCAGGCTCTCCACCGGCCGGCCCTCGATCAGGTGCTCCTGGATGATGCGCTCCAGGGCCTCGGGCGTGCAGCCGCGGTACCAGGTGCCCTCGGGATACACCACGGCCACGGGGCCTTCGCGACACACGCGCAGGCAGTTCGCCTGGGTGCGGAACACGCCGCCCTCCGCCTCGGCCAGGCCGAGCTCGCGGAGCCGGCGCTTCAGGTAGCGCCACGACTCGAGGGAGGCTTCGTCGGACGCGCAGTCGCCGTGGGTGCACAGGAAGATGTGACGGGCATAGCTTCCGATGCCGAGGGTCTTCGTCAGCCGCTCGAGGGGGCTCGGCGTCTCGCTCGGGGTCTCGCTTGGCGTCGGGTTCTGCGTCGGGTCGGGTCGATCGGCGTCCGCTTCGCTCATGGCGGCCGCAGTATAGCGGCGGGTGTGGAGACACCGCGGTAGCGTCCCCGCGATGGCCAGGGTCGACGCGCTTCTGATCGGCGCCGGGATGCGCGGGCGCTTCGTCTACGGGCGCTACGCGCTCGATCATCCCGAGCGGATGCGCATCGTGGCGCTGGCCGAGCCGGATCCCGAGCGACGGCAGGCCACCGCTGCGGAGCACGGGCTGGCTCCCGACCGGATCTTCGCGAGCCACGAGGAGCTGCTCGCGGCGGCTCCGCCGGCGAGCGTCGCCATCGTCGCGACCGGCGACACGGCGCATACGGGGCCGGCCCTGCTGGCCATCGAGCGGGGCTACGACCTGCTCCTCGAGAAGCCCATCGCCCCCACCGCCGCCGAGTGCGTACGGATCGTGGAGGCGGCCGAGCGCGGTGAGCGACTGCTCCAGATCGGGCACGTGCTCCGCTACACGCCCTTCTATCGGCGGGTCCGGGCCCTGCTTCACGAGGGGCGCCTCGGCGAGGTCGTGAACCTCGACCTGAAGGAGCACGTCGCCACCTGGCACATGACCCACTCGTACGTCCGCGGGAAGTTCCGGCGCCGCGCAGACGCCGCGCCGCTGATCCTGGCGAAGGCCTGTCACGACCTCGACCTGCTCTGCTGGTTCGCCGGCCGGCCGGCCGAGCGCGTGGCGTCCTACGGAGGGCTCCACCACTATCGCGAGAGCCAGGCGCCCGAGGGCGCCCCGGCGCGCTGCAGCGACGGCTGTCCCGTCCAGGAGAGCTGCCCCCACGACGCCGTTCGCTTCTACGCCGGGCCCGACGACGTGATCGCTGCGCTCTGGCCCTGGAGCGACGTATCCGCCGACCCGTCGAAGGTGGCCCGCATGCGGGCGCTCGAGACCGGACGCTACGGCCGCTGCGTGTACCACTGTGACAACGACGTGGTGGACCACCAGGTCACGCTGCTCGAGTTCGAGGGCGGGGTGACGGCCACGTTCACGGTCCACGGCCACGCGACCGACGAGCGCCGGACGCTCCGCGTCACCGGCACGCGCGGCGAGCTTCGCGGCGTCCTCCAAACGGGTGAGATCGAGCTCACGCGCCACGGGCACCTCGGCGTCGAGCGTCTGCAGGTCGAGTCGCCGGAGGCCGGACACCACGGTGGCGACGCCGGGCTCCTCGGGCATTTCACTGAGATTGCCGGCTCGGGGCGCCGCGAAGGGCTGCTGGCGTCGGGGCGGGCGTCGCTCGACAGCCACCTGATCGGCTTCGCGGCCGAGGAGGCGCGGCTGCGTGCGCGCTCGATCGATCTCCCCGCCTTCCGCGCCGACGTCGAAGCGGCGTTGCGCGGATCCTGATCGCCCGCGAAGCGACGCGGGGCGCGGAGCCTTGGTCGAGTGGTGATAAGCTGCAGTGCGTGGCACGACGCGGATCCGACCGGACTGCACGGAGGACGACGCGCGGGATCACGCGGGCGGAGTCCGCTCGCCGGGTGCGAGCGCTCTGTCACGAGCTCGGAAACCTGCTGGCCGCGGTTCGGCTGACGGCGCACCTGCTCGAGTCGGAGTCGAAGGCGGCCGAGCGCCGCGACCTCGCTCGCGACCAGCAACGGCTCGTCGCGCACTCGGCCGCGCTCCTCGGGCTGTTCCGTCCGCTCACCGACCCGGCCGCGGTCACGGCGTCGGCGCTCTCGACCGCGTCCTTGCTCTCGGCGGTCGAGCGCACGGTGGACGACTGCCTGCCCGGCGGATTCCGGCTTCGCGTCGCCAAAGGGACCCGCCTGCCCGACGTGCGCGCCGACTCCGACGCGGTCCACCACCTGCTCGTGGCCTTCGTCGCCGCGGGGATCGATGCGGCCGCTCCGTCGGGCTGCGTCACGGTGCGCGCCAGCGAGGAGGGGCGTCGGATCGTGTTCCAGGTCCGCGACGACGGGCCGCGCGGCGAGGCGCAGGACGGGCCGGCCGCCCGGGGCCGTCCGCTGCTCGTGGCCATCGGGGACGAGATGTTGCGTCCCCTCGATGGCTCGGCGCGGCTGCTTCCGAGCCGACGCGGCACGAAGGTCGCGATCTCCCTG
>JASJCN010000224.1 GCA_030065975.1 Myxococcota bacterium | reverse complement strand
CGCTGCGTTTCGTGACGGGGCCCCCGGCACGCTCGGGCTCTCCGCGGCCACCGTCGTGCTTCTGCTGGCCTATCCCCTGATCGACGCAACGGGCCTCGAGTACAAGCTCGTCATGTATGCGCGGATTCCACTCGCGATCCTCGTGGCTTCCGGCGCATCTCGCGTCTCGGGCAGCGCAATCGCCGCGGTCGGCATTCCGGCCCTCGCGGGGATCCTGTCATTCTCCACCTCAATGGGACGCCTGCCCCCCCCGACGCTAGGCAACGCGCCGCCTGCCGTTGAGGCCGCCGCTCTGATGCTGAGCCCATCCTCGCCCGACTCCGAGTGGGTCGAGGCAATCCGACGTGAGACGCCCGAAGACTCGGTCGTGGTTGCCCGCGGGGCGTCGTTCGCAGTCGGAGCGTTCGCGGATCGATCGCTCTACCTCCCGGCCTTCGCCAAAGGGTCGACCGTCGCCGGGCATAGCCTCGACACCCGCTACAACCTCTTGAGACTGCGCGGCCATCCGCGCCCTCTCCTGGCGGAGAGGGCCTCGACCGTGCAGGCGATCTTCGAAGGCCGCTCGGCGGCGCGAGTCGACCCCGCCATGCGCCGCCTGCGAAACCTCGGGCGGCCGATCGTGTTCGTTGCCCGGGCGACGCTGGATTCGGAGCTCGCGTCCCACCTCGGGCGCCATGGCGCCGTTCAGCTGCATGACGACGAGCAGGCTTCGGTCTGGTTGATGGACTCCCATCTGCCGCAGCGGTAGCCGTGCGGCAGCCGGAGCCAGCTGGGCGCCAGGGATCCGCCGCGCGCCCGAGGTCTTCGCGAGATGGGCTGCGGCGGCGACCTGCCTTCAGACGCGCACCGCACCCCATCCGGTCCCCAGCGGGAGCGTGTTCTCCGTCGGATGGCTACGGCCCGTGCGTGAGCGGCGCGACCCCTCTGGCGGGCGCACCCCGGCGGCTCGGTCGCGCCTCTGTCTCTACCCGAGGTGTCGACCCCAGGAACCTCGAATGCCCCTCGCTCCGGCGACGAACGCGACTGCTTCATTCGCCCCCCCCCACAGGGTCCTCCGACGCCGAAATTGCCCAGCAGCCGTCATCGACGTCGTGTTAGGGTCGACGCCTCTCTTGGGAAGGAGATCGTTATGCGTCGTCTGCTCGTCGCCGCTTCAGTCGGGTCGATCTTGGCCTTTGCTTCCGCTTCGGGCTCCGCACCGGTGAGCCTCGCAGGTTGGCAGTCAGACGTGAGCGCTGACAACATCTGCAACACCAGCTTCAGCGGTACCCCGTGGGTAGTCCAGCCCGGGGGCACGGCGGCGAGAGTCGAGATCAACAACAACTGTTCGTCGTTCTTCGCCAGCGATTTCGACGCCTTGGGCACTTCGATCCAGCTCGACATCGCGGTCGATTCGGACGCTGGCGACAACGACTACATCGGCTTCGCGCTCGGCTATGACCCTGGGGACGCCCAGTCGGCGCTCGCCGAGTACCTCGTTCTCAGCTGGTCCAACGGCGGGGCCGGGCTCGCCCTGCTCGAGGTCTCGGGTGTGGCGGGCAGCGCGATCTTCGTGACTCCACCGCCCGGTCCGTATCCCACGGGGGTGATCGAGCTCGCCCGCGGCGCGTCGGATCCTGCGGGTTGGGTTCACGGCCGGACCTATCGATTCGACGTCCTGTACTCGCCCAATCGGGTCACGATCTCGATCGACGACCCCTCCGATGCTGCGGGCCCGGTTACTGAGTTCGACGTGCTCGGCTCGTTCTCCCCCGGCGGCCTGGCCTTCTACAATTTCTCCCAGCAGCAGGTCGAGTACTCGAACGTCATGGTGACCGCCGCCGAGCCGACGTGGACCTTCGCGTCCGCGGTTGGCTGCCTCGCCTTGATCATCTCGCGAAGGCGTAAGCACTAGGGACGGAGACCGAATCACGACTCCGCTTGTCCGGTAGGCGAGTGGCGCGGAGGAACCTCCCGGAGCCAGTCCAGATACCCCCGCTCTCGCGATCCCGGACGTCCGGGCACTCGACGGAAGCGCGGACCGTCCAGAGACTGCGGTCCTACTCGCCGAAGCCCGCTCGCGGCGGGCCGAAGTAGCTAGCCAGGTAGCCCTTGAGCACGCGTTTGAGCTCCCGCACGGCGATCCGCGCCTGCTCGGGGTCGCTCGTCGTGAGCGCACGATCGAGCAGCGTGTGGAGGATCTCGAAGGCCGTACGCCCCACCTCCTCGAGGCGAGCATCCGGAAGCTCGCGGTCCATTCGCCGCACGCGCTGGAAGAACAGCGCCAGCGCCTCCTCGTTGCTCCGCTGGGAGATGGCGTAGAGCTCGGGCGTCCCGCGCAGGGCCGGAAGGAGCGCCGCGTAGCCGACCTGGCTGGCGTAGCTCGCCGTGTACGCATCGACCACGCCGTCCACGAGCTCGGCCCAGCTGGCCACCGCGTCGAGGTCGGCGTCCAGGACCTCTCGCATCCGCTCGTGCACGTCGGCGGTGACCCGGTCGAGGAGCGCCGCGAAGATCGACAGCTTGTTGGGGAAGTACTGGTAGATCGAGCCGATCGGGATGCCGGCCCGCTCCGACACGAGGCGGGTGGTGAAGCCGTCGGCGCCCACCTCGGCGAGCAGCCCGGTGGCGGCCTCGAGGATGGCGGCCACCCGTCTCTGGGCGCGCTCCTGGACGGGAGTGCGCCGGACCGCCAGCTCGCTCTCCCCGGGCGCACTCATGCGGGGCTCCCCTGGGGGCAGCCCTGCGCGCGGCAGGGGTGCCACCGATCGGGGGCGCTGGGCCACTCTTGGGACGGGCTCGGCTTCATCTTCTGCGTTGGCTCCGGGCACCACCGAGTGTATGCTCGGGCGCGAACATGAGCAATGTTCGCTTTTCTGATCCCTGGACTCGCTCTCCCGGAGGTTCCATGGCCCGCCCCTCCCCCCGCGCCCTGCGGCGCCCCAACCGACTTCGGCTGGTTGCCGTCCTGGTCGTCCTTGCGGCCTGCACCCTCGGCTTCGGCGGGACCTGTGGCTACACGGATCGCGGCTACATGTGGAGTCGCCAGCTCGACTGGCTCACCCACGCCACCAGCCAGCCGATCAACCCGGGCTCCATCGGGCAGCTGATCTCCGCCTTCGAGCGCGACCTGCGCAGCGACAACTACAGCGTGCCGGCGGGCACCGTCCCCGACGACGCGTGGGACGGGATCTTCGAGAAGATGTTCCGCCTGCGGGACACGAGCGACTTCGACGCCCTGCGATTCGTCGACCTGCTCTCGGGCTACCGCGGCCACCCCGCGGTCAGCGAGGCGCTCTGGCAGAAGACCGAGCAGGCGATGATCGACTTCAAGTACTGGTACACCGACCCGACGCCGGACCGGACCTTCAACGGCCAGCCGGTGATCGACCTCATGTGGTACTGGACCGAGAACCACATCCTGATCTTCCACACGGTCGAGATGCTGATGGGGAACATGTTCCCCGACACGGTCTTCTCGGTGGCCGGCCTGACGGGCGCCGAGCACGCCGCACGGGCCCGGCCGAAGATCCTGCGCTGGCTCGACGAGCGTGGCCGCTTCGGCTTCACCGAGTGGCACTCGAACGTCTACTACAACCTCGACATGCGGCCCCTGCTCACGCTGATCGAGTTCTCGAACGATCCGGAGATCGAGCAGAAGGCCACCATGGTCCTCGACCTCGTGCTCCTCGACATGGCGCTGCACCTGCACCGGGGCACCTTCGGAGCCACCCACGGTCGCAGCTACATCAAGGACAAGCCGGCGGCCAACAAGGAAGACTCCTTCGTCCAGGCGAAGATGCTCTTCGACGACACGGTGCTCCCCTATACGGGCGTAGGATCGGCGAGCGGCGCCGTCTTCGGCCGCATGCGGAAGTACAAGCTGCCCGAGGTGATCCGCCGGATCGCGCGCTCGGACGCGCCGATGTGGGATCGCGAGCGCATGAACCTGCCGCTGGACGAGGTCCCGCCGCTCAACCCGACCGACACCACGCTTCCCGAGGCGCCATTCGGGCTCACCTACGACGACGAGGAGAACCTCGAGTTCTGGTGGTCGATGGGGGCGCAGTCGGTGTGGCAGATCCTGCCGCTGACCTTCGAGGTGGGCGAGCGCGAGAACCTGTGGATCGGACAGTTCGAGCCCTTCGCGCCGCTGCGAGACCTGGTGTTCGTCCCCGGCGATCCGGAGCAGACGATCCTCGACGCCTGGGGCCTCTCGTTCTTCCTCTGGCCCATGATCAACCAGTCGCTCTTGAAGGAGGTGAACACCGCCACCTACCGGACCGAGCACTACATGCTCTCGACCGCCCAGGACTACCGGAAGGGAGTTCGCGGCAGCCAGACCCACACCTGGCAGGCCACCCTCTCCGAAGAGGCCATGGTCTTCACCACCCACCCGGCCTACCTGCCGCCGGATCAGGGCACGCTCATCAACTACAACTGGCAGAGCGCCGACGAGCCCGGCCCCGGCTACTGGTCGGGTGAGGCCTCCCAGCCGCGCAGTGCCCAGCACATGAACGTGGGCATCTCGATCTACTCGCAGCAGTACGTGCCCATCGCCGACTTCGGCTTCACCGTCCGGAACGAGACTCACGCCTACTTCCCCCACGCGCACATGGACGTCGTGGAGCAGCAGGGCAACTGGACCTTCGGCAAGAAGGACGAGGGCTACGTGGCCCTCTACTCCCATCTGCCGACGGTCTGGCGGCAGGGCCTCCCCGAGGTGCACGACAACCAGGGCCTCGACTTCGACCTCGTCGCCGAGGGAAGCTCGGACAACGTCTGGATCGTCGAGTGCGGGAGCATCGACGAGTACCCCGGCGGCTTCGACGCCTTCAAGGCCGCCATCCTGGCCGCGAACGTGAGCGTGACGCCGACGGCCGTCGCCTTCGACGTCGTCTACGACTCGCCCAGCCAGGGAGAGCTGCAGTTCTCCTGGGATGGCGATCTCGTGGTGGACGGCCAGCCCGTCTCGATCAGCGACTACAAGCGCTTCGACAACCCCTTCGTGACCACGGAGTTCGGCGACAACCGCTACGTGATCAGCGACGGGACCTTCGGGCTGACCCTCGACTTCGAGACCGGCGAGCGCACGGCCACGGGCATGAGCTTCGACGCCAGCGCCTACGCGAGCTGGCTCGACTACATCGAGGGCCTGATCGGCTTCTGATCGGCCCGCCTCCCCGAGGTCAGGCCGGGGGTGCCATGCCCAGCGCCTCGCTCAGGTACGGGAGCGCGGCGTCGGTGAGGGAGAGGTCCGGGGCCAGGCGGCGCCCCAGGCCCTCGGCCGTCATCAGGGCCAGGTTGACCATCGTCATGTGGCTGCGCGCCTGCACCCGATGCCGGCGCAGGATGTCGAAGAGCCGGCCGAGCTCGAGGGTGAGCTGCACGCTCCCGAGGCCGCGGCGGGCCAGGCTCTCGACGAAGCCCGCGATCTCCTCCTCGTAGGCCTCGTACTCCGGCGTGCCCGCCGTCGTCCCGGTGTGCGGCGCCTCGTCGAAGAAGATCCTCGCCACGGTGCGTCCGTCGCCGGTCGCGAACGCGAAGAGCATGCGCGCGGTGACGAGACGGTCGCGGTCGTCGATGCGCCCCACGAGCCCCAGGTCGAGCAGCACCACGCGCCCGGGCGCCACGAAGCGCATGTTGCCCGGATGCAGGTCGGCGTGGACGAAGCCGTGGCTGAAGATCATGCGACAGACGCCGCGCATGCCCGCACCGACGACGGCGCGGATGTCGACCTCGCTCCCCTCGAGATCGCGCTCGTGGACGCCCTCGATGAACTCCATGGTCAGCACGCGGGGGCTCGAGAGCGCGACGTGGACCTCGGGGAAGTGGATGTCGGGGTCGTCCGCGAAGTTCGCGGCGAAGCGCTGGTTGTTGTGTGCCTCGATCGAGAGGTCGAGCTGCTCCTCGACGGCGCGGCAGAAGGAGTCGATCGCGCCCTCGAGGGCGATCAGGCGCAGGGTCGGCACCAGGCGCTCGGCCGTGCGCGCCAGGAACATCAGGATCGCGCGGTCGTGCTCGACCTTCTGCACCACGTCCGGCCGTCGCACCTTCACCGCGACGACGGAGCCGTCGGCGCACTCCGCACGGTGCACCTGGGCGACCGACGCCGCCGCGACCGGGACCGGGTCGAAGACCGGGAAGTGGTCCTCGAGCCGGCCGCCGAAGTCGGCTTCCACCGCTTCGCGCACGTGCTCGAAGGCGAAGGCCGGAACCTGATCCCGCAGGCGCGAGAGCTCGTCGATCACCGGCCCGGGCAGCAGGTCCGCCCGGGTCGACGCGATCTGGGCCACCTTGATGAAGGTGGCGCCGAGCCGCTCGCAGAGCCCGGCCAGGGAGCGGCCGAAGGCCCGCTCGACGCGCGCGCGCCCGGGGTCGCTCCCCCGGGCCACGGCTCCCACGAACACCCCGCTCGCCAGGACCGAGGCCTCGAAGAGGTGGAGCGATCGAAGGGCGATCCGAAGCGGGGCGCGCAGGGGCGGTTGCGCGCGGGGGCTCAGCCCTTGGCCTGCTTGACGGCCGCCCCGACGAAGTCGGTGAAGAGCGGATGGGGCTCGAAGGGCGTCGACTTGAACTCCGGATGGAACTGCGAGCCCACGAACCACGGGTGATCCGGGATCTCCACGATCTCGACGAGGCGCCCATCGGGAGAGGTCCCCGAGAGCACCAGACCTGCCTGCTCGAGACGCTCCTTGTACTCGGGATTGAACTCGAGCCGATGCCGATGCCGCTCGGAGATCTCGTCGCTCCCATAGGCCGCGTGGGCCTTGGTGCCCGAGGCGAGAACGCAGGGGTAGGCGCCGAGACGCATGGTGGCGCCCTTGTCCTCCAGATCGCGCTGCTCGGGCAGGAAGTCGATCACCGGATGCGGCGTGTCGGCGTCGACCTCGGTCGAGTTGGCGCGGTCGAGGCCGGCGACGTTGCGCGCGTACTCGATCACCGCCATCTGCATGCCGTAGCAGATCCCCAGGAAGGGCACGCCGCGCTCCCGCGCGTAGCGGACGGCCGAGATCTTGCCCTCGACGCCCCGGGCCCCGAACCCGTGGGGCACGAGGATGCCGTCCACCCCGGCGAGGGCGTCGGCATCGAGCAGCTTCTCGGAGTCGAGGTACTCGATCTCGACGCGGGTGCGGTGGGCGATGCCCCCGTGGTGGAGCGCCTCGTTCAGGCTCTTGTAGGCGTCGGTGAGGTCGACGTACTTGCCGACCATGGCGATGCGCACCGTACCCTCGGGCTCCTTCACGGCGCGCACCACGCGCTGCCAGTGGTCGAGGTTGGGCGTGCCCGCCCAGATGCCGAGGATGCGGCACACCTTCTCGTCGAGGCCCTCGTCGTGGAAGATGAGCGGCACCTCGTAGATGTGCTCGACGTCCTTGGCCGTCACCACCGCGTCCTCGTCGACGTTGCAGAAGAGCGCGATCTTCTGCTTCACGGAGCGGGGCAGGAAGCGATCGGTGCGGCAGAGCAGCACGTCCGGCGCGATGCCGACGGCCTGGAGCTCCTTCACCGAGTGCTGGAGCGGCTTGGTCTTGAGCTCGCCCGCCACGGTGATGAAGGGCACCAGCGCCAGGTGCACGTAGCAGACGTTGTCCCGCCCGACGTCCGCGCGGAACTGGCGAATCGCCTCGAGGAAGGGCAGCGACTCGATGTCGCCCACCGTGCCGCCGACCTCGCAGAGCAGGAGGTCCGCGTCGCCCGCCGCCTCGTGGATGCGGCGCTTGATCTCGTCGGTGATGTGCGGGATCACCTGCACGGTGCCGCCCAGGTAGTCGCCGCGGCGCTCCTTGGTGAGCACGTTCTCGTACACGCGGCCGGCGGTCACGTTGTTGAGGCGCCCCGTCTTGCAGCGGGTGAAGCGCTCGTAGTGCCCGAGGTCGAGGTCCGTCTCGGCACCGTCGTCGGTGACGTACACCTCGCCGTGCTGGATCGGGTTCATCGTCCCGGGATCGACGTTGAGATAGGGGTCGAGCTTCAGGAAGTTGACGCGCAGGCCGCGCGCCTCGAGCAGCGAGCCGAGGGCGGCCGCGGAGAGCCCCTTCCCGAGCCCGGAGAGCACTCCGCCCGTCACGAAGATGAACTTCTTGGATCGCGTCTGCGTCATCTCGGCACCACCCCTCTGCTGCCTCTGGTCATCGTATGCATGCCTCTCCGCCGCCTTTCAGCGCGTCGTCGAGGCGCACCTGCTGGATCGGAACGAAGGGCTCGGGCAACGCGTCCGGCGCGTAGAACCCGAAGGAAAGCGTCTCTTCCGGCGTCGTCGCCTCGCCCTGGCGCAGCGCGCGCCCCTCGAAGCAGAGGTTGACCGACTGCACCCGGTTTCCGTCGGGGTAGGCGATCACCTGGCGCGCGGGATCGGAGTACACGCCGATCAGCCGACCCACATCGATCACCACCCCCGTCTCCTCGAAGACCTCGCGCGCCGTGGCCTCCACGACCGACTCGCCCGCCTCGACGTAGCCCCCCGGAATGCCCCAGTGCCCGTTGTCCGAGCGCTGCATCAGCAAGAGCCCGCGCTCACCGTCGGACAGGCCGAAGCCGGCGCCCTCTCCCCACACGACTGCCGACACCGAGAGGCGGATCACCGTCGGATCTGCGGCGAAGTACGAAGTCGTGCCGCGATCCGGCCGAGGCAGGGAAACTCGGGAACTCGGCTGGATGGCATCACCCGGGGTGTGGTTTCACGAGTGATAGCAGAGCGGTTCCCCAAAGACACTGCCCCGGCCGAACGCTGGCAGCGAAGGCCGGGGCAGGATGGGATCCGGGGCGGAGGTGCGCTCCGCCGTGCAACCCTGTTCTAGCGCTTGGAGAACTGGAAGCGGGCCCGGGCGCCGCGCTGACCGTACTTCTTGCGCTCCTTCTTCCGGGCGTCGCGGGTCAGCAGGCCGGCCTTCTTGAGCGGGCCGCGCTGGCCGGGATCGAGGGTCTCGATGGCCCGGGCGATGCCGTGGCGCAGGGCGCCGGCCTGGCCGGCGATGCCGCCGCCGTGGATGCGGGCGTCGACGTCGTAGCGGCCGGTCGTGCCGGACTCCTCGAACGCCTGCATCACGACCTTCTGCAGGGTCTCGCGCGGGAAGTAGTTCTCGAGGGTGCGACCGTTGATGGTCAGCTGGCCGGTCCCGAGCGCCATGCGCACACGGGCGACCGAGGTCTTGCGCTTGCCGGTGGTCACCGCGCGCGACGGAATCTGGGCAGTCTCGCTCACTGGGGGAGCACCTCCGGCTTCTGGGCCTGGTGGGGATGATCGGGGCCTGCGTAGATCTTGAGCTTGCTGAGAAGCTTTCGGCCCAGGGCGTTCTTGGGAAGCATTCCGCGCACCGCGCGGCGCAGGACGCGATCGGGGAAGGGACCGCTCAGCACCTCGTCGGCGGTCGCCGACTTGATGCCGCCCGGGTAGCCGGTGTGGCGGTAGTACGTCTTCGTCTCGCGCTTGCGGCCCGAGAGCTGGACCTTCTCGGCGTTGACCACCACGACGAAGTCGCCGGTATCGACGTGGGGGGTGAAGGCGGGCTTGTGCTTGCCGCGCAGCACGACCGCGATGCGGGTCGCCAGCCGCCCGAGGGTCTGGTCCTCGGCGTCCACCACGTACCAGTGGCGCTCGATCTCGCCGGGCTTGGCACTCTGGGTGGCCTTGTAGGCCTGGGAACTCATGGCTCACTCCTGCGCCGCAGTCGAAGGCTCGCAGTGTCCGAGGACCCTGGATGCAGCGCGCACGAAACGGGGGCGCACGCAGGCCGAACGGCGCGCGGCGCTCGCGAAGGCAGGAGAGGTAGCCTCTGGGCTCTGGAGCGTCAAGCCGGTTCCGGCCGCAACTCCCCGGAGTCGCGATGATTTCTACCCATCCGCCAGATCCGGGGACGCTTCTCGCGCCCCCGTGGGGCCGTAGAGAACGCGGACCAGGGTCAGCCCCTCCGCCGGCGCCGTGGCGCCGGCCTGGCTGCGATCCTCGCCCTTCAGCACCTCGGCCGGCCACGCCTCTGGCCGACGGCCGAGCCCCACGGGCAGGAGCGTTCCGACGAGGTTTCGCACCATGTGGCGCAGGAAGCCGCTCCCCAGGAACTCGAGCCGCACCCGCGCCCCGGACGCCCCGTGGACGTCCAGCCGGTGGAGGGTCCGGACGGTGTCCTCGACCTCCGAGCCCGTCGCCTGAAAGGCCCGGAAGTCGTGGCGGCCGACCAGGGGCTCGGCCGCCCGGCGCATGGCGGAGACGTCGAGCGGCTGGGGCACCCGCGTGGTGCG
>JASJCN010000223.1 GCA_030065975.1 Myxococcota bacterium | reverse complement strand
GACACGCGCGCTTCTGGCGCGCCTATCGCCGCTTCCAGCACGAGCCCGGCCGCAACCACACGCTCTGTGCGGCGGCGGTGCTGCCCGCCTGGGGAAGCCTGCTCTGGATCCTGCGAGCCATCAGCGTCGGCGGGGACAGCGCCCTCGCCGTGCCGCTCCTGCCCATCGTCTGGTTCGCGATCGCCTGGGCCATCTCGATCACGCCGCGGGAAGGCCCGGCCTTCCGAACCCGGAAGCTCGGAGCCACCCTCACCCTGCTGGCACTTGCGTTCCTGCTGATCGGAGGGCTCGCCGAGGGCTGGGGACTGCCCTCCGAAGCGGACCGCCGATATCAGGCGAGCCTCGAGGCGGCCATGGGACCGAACCAGGCCGCAGAGCTCCTCGATGCAGCCCAGCAGCTCGCCGCGAGCGGCGACTTGAGCGGCGCGCTCGAGCGCCTCGAAGAGGCGCGCGAGCGATCGCCCGAGGATCCAGAGATCCGCATCGCCCTGGCCCACGGGCTGCTGCAACAAGGCCATCGCGAGGACGCCGTCACCGAGATCGTACGCGCCTTCGATCGACGGTCCTTCGGTGGAGCGGCTCGCCAGCTGGCGCGCCGGCCGGCGCTGGTCCGCGCCGTGTGGAAGCACGACGCATTCCAGGCGCTGCGCGACCTCCATCCCGAGATCGACGAAGAGCTCACGAGCTACGGGTTCGGGCAGGAGTGGGAGTTCGTGTCGGACGAGCTGGTGCTCTGAGGCGGACTCTCTGGCGGCCGACCCAGCGGGGCTCTACACGCGCTCGATGATGATGGCCGGGGCCATGCCGCCGCCCGCGCACATCGTGATCAGGCCGACCTGTTGGTCGCGGCGCTCGAGCTCGTCGAGCACCGTCCCGATCAGGATCGCTCCCGTCGCGCCGATCGGGTGGCCGAGGGCCATGGCGCCGCCATTGACGTTGACCTTCTCGCGATCGAGGTCGAGGTCGCGCTGGTACTTCTCGGCGACCACCGCGAACGCCTCGTTGACCTCGAACAGGTCGATGTCGGCGAGCGTCATGCCGGCGCGCTTCAGCACCTTCCGCGTGGCCGGCACCGGCGCGTTCAGCATCAGGGTCGGGCAGTCGCCCATGTTGGCCGTCGCCACCACGCGTGCCCGCGGCGTGAGCCCGTGGTCCTTCGCGTAGGACTCGCTCGCCATCAGGATCGCGGCCGATCCGTCGACGACGCCCGAGGAGTTGCCGGCGTGATGGACGTGCTTCACCTCGAGGTCCGGGTACTTCTGGTTCACGAGCTCGCGGAAGGTCGGGTAGTCCTCGTGCCGGTAGTCGGCGATCTTCTCGAAGCTCGGCGGCAGCTGCGCGAGGGATTCCACGGTCGTCCCGGGACGCGGGAACTCCTCGTGATCGAGGGCGAGCGAGCCGTCGAGGTTCTCCACCGGGATCAGGGCCTTCTCGAACCGGCCCTCCTCGATCGCAACGGCAGCGCGCCGCTGGGACTCCGCCGCGAGCGCATCGAGGGCGTCGCGCGGGATCTCCTCGAGCGTCGCGATCGCGTCGGCACAGACGCCCTGGTGGGGCTGCGGGTGCAGATCCTGCAGGTGCTTGTTGCCGGCCCCCATCGGCAGCATGCCCTTCTTGGGAAGGGACATCATCTCCGTGCCGCCGGCGATCACCAGATCCTCCATGCCCGACATGACCGCCGTCGCGGCGACGTTCGCGCTGGTGATGCCCGAGCCGCAGAAGCGATCCAGCGTGACGCCGCTGGCCTTGACGTCGTAGCCGGCGTCGAGCACCGACATCCGACCGAGATCGCCCGACTGCTCGCTCACCTGGGAGCTCGTGCCCCACACCACGTCGTCGACGTCGGCGGTCTCGAGGCCGTTGCGGTCTCGCAGCGCCCGCAGCACCGTGGAGCCGAGATGCTGCGGGTGGAGGTGCGCGAGGGCGCCCTTGCCCTGCTTGCCGATGCCTCGAGGAGTCCGGCAGGCGTCGATGATGAAGGCTTCGGGCATGGGGGTCTCCTGAGGTCGGTCCGCTGCGAGTCGCGAATCCAGTGTACTGGATGCGCGTGGCCCCGGCGTGCTGGTGAGGGAGAACTCCGAGAGCGGAGGTATGTTCGCGGAGCGTCCGGAGGAGCCTCCGCGTGGCCACACCCTACGAGCTCTACTACTGGCCGAACATCCCGGGTCGTGGCGAGTTCGTCCGCCTCGTCCTGGAGGAGGCGGCGGCGCCCTACCGCGACGTGGGCCGACTCCCGGCCGAGGAGGGCGGCGGCACCCCGGCCGTGGCGAAGTACTGGGCCGCCCAGGCCGAGGGCCACCCCGTCTTCGCGCCGCCGGTCCTGAAGCACGACGCGCTGGTCCTCTCCCAGACGGCGGCGATCTGTCACTTCCTCGGCTGCCGACACGACCTGGCACCTCGCGACGCGGCCGGCCAGGCGCTGACCCTGGCGCTCCAGCTCACGATCGCAGACCTCGTGGTCGAGGCGCACGACACCCACCATCCGATCAGCGCCTGGCTCTACTACGAGGATCAGCAGGACGAGGCGAGGCGCCGTGCGCCCCACTTCGTCACCGAGCGGATCCCGCGCTTCCTTCAGTACTTCGAGCGCGTGCTGACCCACCATGGGGGCGACTTCCTGGTCGCAGAGGGACTCTCGCACGCCGATCTCGGGCTCTTCCAGGCTCTCGAGGGTCTCGACCATGCCTTCCCCCGCAGCTTCGCGAAGGCGAGTCGGGCCACGCCGCGCGTGGTCGCGCTGCGCGAGCGGGTGCGGGAGCGACCCCGCATCGCGGCCTACCTGGCCTCGGAGCGCAGGGTGCCCTTCAACCAGGAGGGCATCTTCCGCCGCTACCCGGAGCTCGACGCGGACTGAGCGCCCATCCTCCGTGGTAGACTGACCACGCGCCTGGCCTGGCGAACACTCGAGGAGGTCGGCCCATGGCGCCGGACTCGGGCGATGGACTCGCCACACCGAAAGGCGGCATCGGCTGCCTCCTCACGGGCGCCGCCTTCACGCTGCTGCCCACGGCGATGGGGCTCTTCCTCCTGTACGTCGCCATCCTTCAGCCCCTGCAACGCGCGGCGGGAGCGATCGAGTGGGTCGCCACGCCGTGCACGATCCTCTCCTCCGAGGTGGTCGAAGAGCAGATCTCCGGGACCTCCGGGCGCGGCGAGACGAGGACCTCGACGTCATCGACCGTCTACCGCGCGGCCATCCGCTACGAGTACGAGTTCGGGGGCCGGCGCTACGAGTCGGACCAGTACGATTTCAACGACACCGTCGACGGCAGCCAGGGCTGGCAGCGCGAAGCGGTGGAGAGCCTGCCGCCGGGGACCCGCACCGAGTGCTTCGTCGACCCCGATCGTCCCGACCAGGCGGTGCTGCGGCGGGACTCCCGGGTTAACTACTGGGCGGTGGTGCTCGTCCTCCCGCTCTTCGTGGTCGGAGCCGCGGCGTTCTACGTGACGATGGGAGCGCTTCGCCCCGGCTCTCCGGACGACGTCGAGCGCTAGCTCCCGCCGGCCACGCCGGCGCCAGGACGCGGCTTCGGCTCCGCGTGCTCCAGGTGCCAGAGGAGCGCGAGGCTCGGCTCGCCGTCGACGGCCAGGTCGTGCGCCTCCTGGTACTCGCGAATGGCGCGCCGCGTGTTCCTTCCCATGATGCCGTCGACGCCGCCGGCGGCGTAGCCGAGCTCCTCGAGCCGGCGCTGGATGGTCACGACCTGATCGCGCCGCGTACGCCGGTCGAACCTCTTCACGAGGGGCGTCGAGTACGATGCGTGATACTTGTGGATGTTGGAGACGTAGAGGACGGGCTCCATGCCGACGTACGCGAGGGTCACGACCTCCATGTGGCCGAACCAGCGGTTCGCGTCGAGGCCCATCTCGGGCGCCTTCCGGCGCAAGCGCCTCATACGGTTCGGCCCGGCGTTGTAGGCGGCCAGCGCGAAGTAGACCCGCTCCTCCGGCAGCAGCTCGGGATCCTTGAAGTAGTTCGCGCGGATCCAGTCCATGTACTTGATCCCCGCGTGGATGTTCGGCTCGGGAGGCGTGACGTCCGGGAAGCCCATCTCCGCTGCGGTGGTGGGCAGCAGCTGCATGACGCCGATGGCGCCGACGGGACTCACGGCGCTCGGATTCAGCCGCGACTCCTGGTAGCCCTGCGCGAGCATCAGCAGCCAGTCCATGGCGTAGCGATCCGAGTACGTCTGGAAGTAGCCAGTCATCTCGAGGACGTCCTCGGACAACAGCACCGGATGCTCGCTCTTGACCCAGCGCGCATTCCGGAAGTAGCGGGCGAACTCGCGCTGGAGCACCGCCTGGTAATCGGCCTGGAGCCGGTCCACGTGCTGATTCAGCCGCTCGAGCAGGAGCGGACTGTCCTTGCGGACCGCCCAGGCGATCTCGCCCCCTTCGTTGGCGACGAGGTTGCTCTCGATGCGGATGTTGGGCAGGGCCCGCGCCCAGATCTCGGCCACGTGCCGATCGGCCACGGTGAACTCGATCAGGCCTCCGTTCACCATCTGGAGCAGGTCCTCGGTCTCGAGGGGCTCCTGGGCTTCGACGAGCCGGAAGGGGGTCCCGCCCCGCGCCGCGATCGCCTGGGCGATCCCGGTCGCGTGCTCCTGGTAGCTCGACTCGGGTGCGACGTAGATGTCCCGGCCGGCGAGGCCCTCGGGCGAGCCCGCCGGCGGCCGGTCCTTCCTCGAGACGAGCACCTCGTCCACGTCGGTGACGTAGGGGTGGGTGAAGGCGACGCGCTCCTGACGCCCCGGTGTGATCGTGAGCCCAGCCGCCACGACGTCGCCGTGTCCTTCCTGCAGCGCCGTCAGCAGTCGGCGCCTCGCGGTCGGCTTGAACACCACCGAGATCGGGCGCTCGCGGCGGTCGCGACCCTCGTTCAGCGCATCCTCGAAGCTGCGCATCAGGAACGCCTCGAGCCCCCGGGCCCGGCCGTTCACGATGAAGAAGCTCGTCTTGTCGTAGGGCACGAGCACGCGCACCCGTCCGCGCTCGACCATCTCGGGCAGGTCGCCGAGCGCAATCTCCGTCGCGGGAAGCCCGAAGGAGATGTCCTCGTCGAGCGTCGCCTCGACATCGCCCTGCCCGCTCGCACCCGTCGGGAAGAGGAGCCCGAGGAGCGCCAGAAGGCATGCGACGTGCCGCAATCGGTCCGGGCCACCCATCGGCATCGAGTCTGAGAAACGACGGGCGCACCAGCAAGACGGCACACCTGGCTCCACGATCCGCGCGAACTACGCTTCCCGCGAACCGAACGATCCTCGCCGCACCAGTGGAGCAACGGGTGTCGACCTTCCCTTCGGACGGAGTCCCGAGGCACTGGACCGGCGCCGGCTCCTCGACAGAGAGACGCCGTTTGGAAGTGCAGAGGCGGGCCATTCGACCGTCCCAGGAGGCGCAAATGCCCGGAAAGGCAGGCTTCCGAGCCTTCTTGCGAGGCGAAGCCAGACGACGCAGGAGACCGGGCGCCATTCGCGGCTCGGAACGGTTTCGTGACAAACCCGAGACGATTGAGGAGGGGTGTGCGAAGGCGTGCATCGAGTCCATTAGAGTGCGCTCCACATTTCGCTCACTCGATTGCGGGACCATCACGAAATCATGAAGCAACGCACTCTCCGACTCGGAGCTCGAGTCACTCCCTGGCTGGCCACCCTGGCCCTTCTCATCGGTACGACCAGCTCGGCCTGGGCCGACCAGGGCACGGTCGGCGAACCCGAAACGGCCAGGAAGTGCACCTTCTGCGACATCGTCAAGGCTCCGGGCACGACGCTCTACGAGAACGAGGACAGCTGGTTCCTCAACTCGTTCAAGTTCGTGGGCCGGCTCCAGTTCCAGACGGCCTGGATCGAGGGCAGTGACGCCGACGACAAGGACTTCAGCGAGGGCTTCACGGACTTCCGCCGGGCGCGCTTCGGGGGGCGCGTCGGGTTCGGGCGCTTCTTCAAGGTGAAGGCCAACATCAACCTCGTCGCGGACCTGCGACAGGTCGGAGGCAATACCGACTGGGGCTACCAGACCTTCGACGAGCTCATCGGGAGCTTCGACGCGCGCAAGGCCTTCGGCTGGGAGGGCGTCGACAAGCTCTCGTTCCACTACGGGCGCAAGAAGATGCTCGTGGGCCACGAGGTCCATGTCTCGTCGAAGAGGATCAAGACGGTCGAGCGCTCGGGGATCGCCAACCGGGCCTTTCCAACCCGGATGACCGGTGCCTGGCTCCAGGCCGCCAAGGGCCGCTGGTCGGGGACGGCCGGCGTCTTCACCACCGACGTCAGCAGGGATCTGGCCGATTGGGACGGCGGCGAGGCCTACTACCTGAACGTGAACCACCAGCTGGCCAACGAGGACAACCTCACCTTCGACTTCCTGTACAACGACGCCAACGGCGACGATGAGAGGAACCTGGTGCTGACCAACCAGGGCCAGGTCCTCTACGAGTGGGTGCTCTCGGGGGCGTGGGATGGCCGGCGGGGCAAATGGGGCCTGATGGCCAACGTGATCGTCGGTGACAACGGAGAGAACCTCCGCAACGACCCGGATCGCGAGGGCATCTTCTACGGCTTCGTCTTCCTGCCGACCTACGATCTGACCGACAAGCTCGAGCTGGTGGGACGCTACGCCTTCCAGGGAGCCGAAGAGGACGAGGGCATCCGGACCAACAGCCGCTACTTCCGCCGCGAGATCAAGACCAACGCGGACGTCAATGGCGGTCGCGGCAGCTTTCACCACAGCCTCTACGCCGGCGCCAACTACTACATCTGCGGCGACAACATGAAGATCATGACCGGCGTGGAGTGGGAGCACCTGGATACGCCGCGTCGGGACGCCGACGCCTGGACGCTCTGGCTGGCCTACCGGATGTACTTCTAGGCCGGGTCCGCCCGTTTCCCGGGACGGGCCCTCAGCCCCCGAACACCTGCCGGCCGTCCATCCAGGTCTCGCTCACCCGGATGTCCGAGATCGCCGTGGGCGAAACCTTGCGAGGATCGCTCTCGAGGACCACCAGATCCGCCAGCTTTCCCGGCTCGAGGCTGCCGATCTCCTGCTCGGAATGACACTGCCAGGCCGCGTTCGTCGTGATGGATCGGATGGCCGCCTCGACGGACACCCGCTCACTCGGAGCCAGCACCGTCTCGGGCTCCTTCCAGAGATCGCGCGCGACCGCGACACGGATCTTGTGCAGGGAGCCCAGAGGCGAGATCGGCGCGTCGGTATGCATCGACCACTCCGCGCCGGCGCGCTCGACGCTCGCACACCGATCGAGGAGCTCGACCTTCTCCGGCCCGAAGACCAGATCGCGCATGACGTGGCCCCAGTAGTGGACGTGGTTGATCAGGAAGCTCGGGCCCATGCCGAGCTCGACGATTCGCGCGATCTGCTCGTCGTGAAGGATCGAGCAGTGCTCGATGCGACAGCGAAGGGCCTTCACGTCGACGCCCTGGTCGCGGGCGTGCTCGAGCGCGTCGAGGATGCTGTCGATGGCCGCGTCCCCGTTTCCGTGGAGCGAGAGCGGCCAGCCCTGCGCGCCGTGCCGCTGCACCATCTCACGGAGAGCGTCCGGCTCGATGTAGTAGAGGCCGAGCGTGTCCCGGGTGTGGTAGGGCTCGCGCTGCCGCCCGGTGAAGCCCTGGTTCGAGCCGTCGGTCACGAGCTTCAGCCCCGAGACGCGCAGCAGCGGATCGCCGTCACCGGGGCGAACGCCCGCATCCTTCCAGAGCGGCCCGTCGAACTCGTAGAGGTAGGCGCGGAGCCGGGTCTTCATGCGGCCCTCCGCGTACATCTCGCGATAGCGCGCGAGCTCGGCCGGGCCCCCGATCGCGCCGGTCGCCTGGTCGCAGAGCGTCGTGATCCCGAGGGCCGAGGCCGCCTCACCGACCCCGATGCCCGCCTCCACGAACTCCCCCTGCAGCCGCGCCTCGATCTCCGGGTTGTTCGCCAGCACGGGCATGTGGGCGCTCGACCCGTAGAGCACGCCGTTCGGGCTTCCGTCCGGGTAGCGACCGTACTCGCCACCGGGCGGGTCCGGGGAGTCCCGGGTGATCCCCGCCAGATCGAGGGCGCGGCTGTTCACGTAGGCGATGTGTCCCGAGGCATTGAGTACGAAGACCGGGCGATCCGGGGCGAGCTCGTCGAGCTCCCGGGTGGTCAGATCGCGGGGCGGCTCGAGCTGGATGGGGTCGAACTGTCGGCCCATGACCCAGGCATCGGGCCCCGTCGCCGCGGCCGCATCCCGGATCTCCCGCAGTGCGGCGAGCGTGTCCTCGAAGGTCGGGCGCTCGAACGCGCCGATGTCCTCCAGATGACCCAGACCCGCGAGCAGCAGGAAGTGCATGTGCGGCTCGATGAAGCCCGGTAGCACCGTGCGTCCGTCGAGATCCACCACCCGGGCGCCCGCCCCCGCCGCGGCCAGCACCTCTTCGTCGCTCCCGACCCGCTCGACGAGGTTGCCGCGAATCAGGAGGGCGCTGTGCTCGGAGAAACCCGCGTCGACGGGCAGGACGACGCCTCCCCTGAAGACCGTCGCGTCTTCACCGCTGCGGCTCGAGCAGCCCGGGAGGGGAAGACCCGCAAGAGGCAGGGCTGCGAACGCTCCCGCAGTCCCGCGCACGAAGTCACGACGCCTCAGCCTCACTCGATTCCCTCCTGCTGCCCGCCAGATGCTAACGATGCATGGAGCCGGGAACCGTGGCAGTTTGGGTCTTCCGGCGCCGACTGGGCCCGGAACCCGACGCACCCCCCCAGCCGGAGAGCGGGCCCGCCCCGACGCGCGGAAGCGCCGGGGCGAGCCAGCGGCTCAAGCCGCGAAGCCGTCGGTGAGGGCCTCGAGCTTGTTGCCCCAGGGATCGCGCACGAAGGCCGCATAGACCTCGCGGTGGGGGTAGGGGCGCGGGCCGGGCGGGCCCTCGTCGGTGGCGCCGGCCGCGAGCGCGGCCGCATGGAACGCGTCGACGGCGTCGCGCGAGTCGGCGACGAAGGCGAAGTGCGTCCCGTTGCCGCCCGACGCCTCGCCTCCGTCGAAGGGGCGCAGGATGGCGAGCTCGATGCGCTCCCGGCCGTAGGCGACGAGACCGTCGAGACGGGCGAGCTCCTTGGCGCCGAGTGTCTCCAGCACGGGGCCGTAGAACGCGGCTCCTTCGGACACGTCGTCCACGCCGAGACTGATGTGGTCGATCATTGGGGTGTTCCTTCCGAGTTCCGAACCGGCAACACGCCGGCTCGTATCCTTCGAGACGCGTCGGCATCCAAGGGATACGCGTCCGCTGCGAAAGACACCGTTGCGCGGATTGCAACAGCGGCGACGGAGGGCCCCAGATGGACCAGCTCGATGCGATGCGGGTCTTCCTGGCCCTCGCCGACGCAGGGAGCTTCTCCGCCGCGGCGCACGCTCTGGGCATCCCCGTGCCCAGCGTCAGCCGCAAGCTGCAGGCACTCGAGGCGCATCTGGGCGCGAAGCTCGTCTCGCGCACCACGCGCACGATGGCGCTCACGGAGGCCGGGCGACGCTACGTCGAGGCCAGCCGGCGCATCGTCGCCGACGTCGACGCGTCGGACCAGGCCCTCACGTGGGACGACGCCGAGATGCGCGGCGCGCTCGTGGTGACCGCGCCGATCGCCTTCGGGCGGCGCCACGTGCTGCCGGTGGTGGCGGAGTTCCTGCACGCCCACCGCGGTATGCACCTGCGCCTCTCCCTCTCTGATCGGCTGATCGGGATGATCGACGAAGGGGTCGACGTGGCGATCCGCATCGCGGCGCTGCCGGACTCGTCGCTGATCGCGAGGCGCGTCGGGAGCGTGCGAAAGATCACCTGCGCGAGCCCGGAGTACATGGCCAGCCGAGGCGTGCCCGAGCGACCCGAAGACCTCGCCCACCACGACTGCATCCTCGCCGGCCGGGTGCCGCCCGCGCGCTGGTCCTTCCCCGCTCGCGGCGGGCGACGCAGCGTGCCCGTGCGATCCCACCTGGCCGTAACGACCGCCGAGGCGGCCGTCGATGCCGCGATCGAGGGCCTGGGCATAGCCCGCGTCCTCTCCTACCAGGCTGCGGATGCCATCGAGGCCGGTCGACTGGAGATCGTTCTCGAACGCCACGAGCCGCCGGCCGTGCCGGTGAGCGTGGTGCATGGCGAGGGCCGCACGCCGCGCCCTGCCGTGCGCGCTTTCGTCTCGCTCGCGGCCCAGCGGCTGCGGGAAG
>JASJCN010000222.1 GCA_030065975.1 Myxococcota bacterium | reverse complement strand
ACCTCGCGCAGCGCCGCGAAGCGATCGAAGAGCGCCGGAACGAAGGCGGAGAGCCGGGCGGCGCTCACGTGCTCGCCCATCTGGCGCCGGACCCGCGCGTCGTCGAGCCCGGCGAAGTCGAGGTAGGAGGCACCGGGCACGTCGTCGCTGGGCAGCTCGAGCGCCACGCTCAGCCAGTTGCCGCCGCTGTTCAGCTCGCCCACGTGGAGCGTCCCGGCGGCCTCGACGCGCGCGCGCAGGATCTTGCTTCCGCGCGCCTCACCGAGCTGCGCATCCGGCGCGATGGCCGCCGGCGGAGCGAGCCGACGCGCGCCTCGGGCGAGCCCGCGGGCACGGGCCAGCTGGTCGCGGCGGGTGCGGTACTCCTGGAGGCGCCGGCTCCCGATGGGCACCGGGGGCGTGAGCAGAGCGGCATCCACGCGGAGCCGGTCGTAGGCCTTGCGCAGCCCGCGCAGCTCCCGGTCACAGCGGGCGATCGCGTCGCGCACGGGCTTTCGCTCGTGGCGCTCGAAGGCCTCACCGGCCGCATCGATGGTCGAGAGGAGGGCTTCAACGCGTCGGTCCAGCGCCTTGCGTCGGGCGTCGACCCGGGCACGGCGATCGCGCATGGCCTGCTCGGCATCGGCGTCGCCCCTCGTAGCGGCCGCGACCTGGTGGCGAAGGCTCTTGAGGGCCGCGGGCGGAATGCGCCGGTCCTTGGATCGCAGTCGCACGTCGAGGGCGTCGACCGCCAGCATCCACTCGGAGCCGGACGGCTGCTTCGAGGCCTCGCGTGCCAGGGTGAGCAGCTGCGGAGGGCTCGTCGTCCGGTAGAGAGCCTCCACCTCGCGGCTTCGATCGCGCGCCTCGGCGCTGCCTGCCTTCGCGGCTCGCACGAGCCGGGACCGGAAGGCCGCGAAGTCCTCGCTGCGTTCCTCCACCTTCGCCGACAGCCAGAGCACCTCGGCATTCGACGTGTCCTCGAGCAGCAGCATCGCCGCCAGGCGGCGCGCGGCCTCGAGGTCGCGGACCCGGATGCGCAGCCGCAGGCCTTCGACGCCCTCGTCGAGCACCGGAGGCTGGCCGACAAGAAGCTTCCTCGCCTCCTCCCAGCGCTCCTGCCGGACCAGCGAGCGCACCAGGATCGAGCGCGCCTCGGGCTCGGGCTCGTCGTCGAACAGCTCCCGCGTCGCCGCCTCGACGTGGGCGAGCGTGCGCGCGACGGGCAGCTCCGGGCCCCGACCCGCGGCCCCGAGCAGCGCTCGCTGCAGGGCCAGGGTCTGGTCGCGCCCGCGCTTCTCGCGCAGCGCCCGCTGGGCCGCGAGCACTTCGGGATACGTCGCCTCGAGCTTCGAGGCGGTCTCGGCGGCCCCGCCCTCGCGATAGGCCTCGACCCCGGAGAGCAGGTCGAGCTGGCCCACCGAGAGCGCGGCCCGCTCGAGCGGAGGAAGCTCGGGCTCGCTCGCGCAGGCGCCTAGCATCGCGCATGCAACGAAGCTGCAGAGCAGCGCGAAGAGGCCGCGCGGCGCGGCGGCAAAGGGGTCGCCCGGCCAGCGGAGCGACCGGCTTGTGGGGGGACGGAATCTCACCCTTTCTGGATCGGTCACCCGACCCCTGGGCTTGACTGCCGGTCAGACCTCCGAGCGCTCGGGACGACCCAGCTCGAGCGTCGCCCGGGGGGAGAGCGGGTCCCCGAAGAAGCGCCAGTGACGCAGGCCCGCGCGCACCCGGTGCCAGGAGGCGCCGCCCCGGCCGCGGCCGAGACAGATCTCGCGAATGGCGCGGCCCCGACCGTAGGCGCGCGTGTCGCCGGGCGGCTCCACGTGCGCCCGCGCCACCAGGGCGGGATCGGAGAGGCGGCGTACGGCGCCGCGGCGTTCGAGGCGTCGGTAGCCGCCGCGGGGTCCGAGCTCGTGATAGCGGAGGTCGGTGCGCAGGGCGCGAAAGGCCCGCTCGCGCAGGCCCCGGTCGAGGGCCTCCGCCGCGCTGGTCGCCACGGCGGCCGCGCCGCCCTCTCGCAGCTCGTTCCAGGCCAGGGCGTCGGGCACGTCCCCTTCGAGCAGGCTCCGCTTCGCGATCCAGTCGATGCGATCGGCGAGGGACGCCGGATCCTCCTCGAGGGCGTCCAGGGTCTCCTCCCACATCTGCATCACGCGGCCCTTCCAGGCAGGACCGTCGGCGAGGCTCCCGGTGCGGGACAGCGCCCGGCGCACGTGACCCAGCACCTCGCGTTGGATGGCGATCGCGCTCTTGCGGCTTCCGTCGGCGAGCCGAAGCGGCGTCTCGAGCTCGGGATCCGCCGCCAGGCGGGCGAGCGCGTCCAGCGGATCGGCCAGCACGGGCCAGCCCGCGCCGGGCTCGGCCTCGATCGCCTCGAGCACGAGCGCGGTGGCCCCCGTGCGCAGTACGAGGGCCCAGTCGCAGAGGTTGGCGTCGCCGAGCAGCAGGTGGAGACGCCGATGTCGCTGGAAGGCGCTGAAGGGTCGGAAGAACACGTCGCGGCTCTCGTAGAGGGGCCGGTCGTCTCCCGAGGTGAAGATCCTCGCGAAGCTCCGCAGGAAGCGCGGACGCTGGGCGATCTGGAAGGGGGCCGAGCCGTCGAGCACCACCGCACCGGCGCCGGTGTAGACGGTGCGTGTGACGAGGAAGGCCGTGAGGCAGCGGTGCAGCGCCCGGAAGTGGAAGCGGTTGTGCAGCCACGAGTGCAGGCCGACGGCCGGACGCAGCGGCGCCTCGAGCCAGTGCAGCTTGCGGCCGAGCCAGCCGGGCTCGCGTTCGAGCCGGCGCGCCAGCCGGCCGGGGATCGCGGCCAGGCGTCGCGAGCGCAGGGCCAGGGAGCGTGCGAAACGCGGCGCGGGCCCGGCGAGCCCTCGCGAGAGCAGACCCAGAAGGAAGCCCACGACCGGCGTGAAGAGCACGGCCACCCCGAGCGCCATCACGAGGATCGAGGCCACGACGACCCAGAGCAGAACGGGCAGCGTCAGGGCCCAGGCCAGGCCCCAGAGCGGCGCCAGTGCGAGCTTGTGCCAGCCGTCCAGGGGATCCTCCACCCAGTAGCTCTCGTGGGAGCCGAAGGTGTGGCCCTGGCTGTCCGTGTTGTTCTTGCCGATGCGGACCTCGCCGCGATAGCCGAGCTCGGGCAGCCGCTCGGTCACGCGGGCTGCCAGGGACTCGACCAGCTCGTCCTTGGCCCGCTCGCACGCGAGCAGCGTGAAGGGGTCGCGGCACTCCGGGCTCGCCATCTCGATCAGGCCGTGCTCGTACTCCGTCGGCGTTCCCTCGTAGTGGAAGGTGCCGCCGTTCTCGAGGAAGCGACCGGTCTTGGAGCGCAGCAGCGAGAACGCCATGGGCACGCCCCGCACCTCCTCGGCCAGCAGCGGCTCGAAGAGCTGGTAGAGCGAGAGGTTGCTCGGGCGACGCGTCTCGCCGCGGCCGGGGTGGTAGATGACCGCGTACTCGGTCTCGATCCCGAAGACTCGATCCTGCATCGCGCAGGCATCGTATCGGGCGGATCGGGTCGACGCTCAGGGGCGAGGGCCCGGACCTTCCGCGCTCAGGAGGGACGCGCGCCGAGGATCCGCGACTCGTAGGCCGCGAGGCTCGTCTCGAGCTGGAGGGCCTCGTCGCGACTCGACGCCGCCGGCGTGAGCGCCTCGGCCCGGGAGCGCTTGAGGAGGATGGACACCACGTCGCGCAGGGCCTCCAGCGGCGAGCCCTCGAAGTCCACCAGCTTGCGCGGGTCGAAGCCGTCGCTGCGCAGGCGCATGATCAGGAGCTCTCCGCTCTGGGAGCGCCAGTTGAGCGCGAGGTCGACGATCACGACGGCCCGCGCGCGGTCCGAGCCCGCCTTGCGCGGCCGGCCGAGGCCGCGGATCCCGGCGAGCGCGAGCGCCTGGATGCGGCCGTAGGGAAGCCGGGTCTTGCCCCGCCCCTCGACCTCGACCCAGAGATGCTGGCGGCCCAACCGGATCGGCCGGGCCCGGAGGATCCGCAGGCTCCGAGGCGCCGCGGGAGGATCGCCCTTCTCCTCTCGCGCCGGCTCGGACGGCGGACGTTCGAAGGAGCGGGTCGCCGTTTTAGGGGGCTCCGAGGCGAGCATCGTCTCGCCCAGCGCCTCGGGCTCGAGCTGCCCGTACTCCGGGCCGGCCGGCGCCACGGGCGCGGCAGGGGTCTCCGGAGCCGACGGCGCGGCAATCTCCTCCTCCGGCAGCTCGATGGCACGACCCGACCACGGGTCGATCTCCGGCTCGGGTGCAGGACTCGCGGCTTCGGACTGCGGAGCGGCTTCTTCGGGCGGCGGCGGATCGACGCCGCGGCCACGGGTCTTGACGATCGCCGAGTCCGAGACGGGGAGATCCACCGCGCGCGACGCCCAGGGGTCCCGGGGATCGGCGGAGCGCCGCGGGCGCACGGCCGGGCTCGCGCTCGGCTCCTTGGGCGGGAAGGGCCGTTGGCGGATCACGCCTTCGGGCAGCATCACGATGCCGTGGGCCTCGACCGCACGCGCCGACTCGGACGCCAGCGCCTCCATGGGCGGCCCGTCGGATGCGGGCAGGCCGGGGAGCGCCAGGGCCCGCCGGGCCGCCCGGTGGGCCAGCACCGGGTCGAAGCCCCGAGCCAGCCGCGCCACGCGGCTCGCGATCACGGCGTCGCCCGAGCGCAGGGCCGCGAACAGCGCGCTGCGGGCCGCCCCGAAGTCGTGGTTCTGGAGCCAGCCGCCCAGACGCAGGCCCGTCTCGGGGTCGCACTCGGGCACCGCCACCGCCTTGCGCAGGAGCGTCCAGAGGCGGACGGCCGCCGCGCGCTGCCCTTCGCGCGCGGCAGCGGCGAGCGGCAGGGCGATGACGCGAGAGGCATCGGGCACGAGCGGCACCGCGGCAGCGGCCTCGGCGAACGCCAGGGCGGGCTCGAGCTCCTCGCCGCCTTCGAGCACCTCGCTGCGGAGCAGCTCCACCGCGTCGCGCGGTCGGCTCTCGCGCAGCTCGGCGCTCGCCGACTGCACGCCGTCGAGGGTGGGCAGGGTGTCGGCCTCGAGCTCCTCCTCCGAGGGCGGCTCGGGAATCCACTCGCGCCCGAGCGCCCGCAGGCCGAAGGCCCCGAGCACACCGAAGACGAAGCCGCCGACGTGGGCCCAGTACGCGACGCCGGTGTGGACCCCGCTCATCTCGCCGAGACGCGCCGAGAACAGCTCGCCCGCGAACCAGAGCGGCAGGATCAGGCCGGCCGGCGCCTTGACCGTGCCCCAGAAGAAGCCGAGCCAGTAGCCGAAGCGGATCTGGGTGCGCGCGAAGCACACGAGGAAGGCGCCCATCACGCCGGCGATCGCCCCCGATGCGCCGACCAGCGGATCACTCGTCCCGGGATGGCGCAGCACGAAGAGACCGGCCGCCGCGAATCCCGACAGCAGATAGAAGAGCAGGTACTTCCCGCGCCCGTAGCGGCTCTCGATCAGCGGCCCGCTCAGGAAGAGGAAGAGCAGGTTGCCCGCCAGGTGCAGCCAACCCGCGTGAAGGAAGAGGTGGCCGATCGCGCCGACCAGCGTGGGGCGACCGGGCACGAGGCCGTAGCGGTAGAACACGTGGTTGCGCAGGATGGACTCGGCCTCCTGGACCAGCCCGTCGAGGGCGACCTGCTCCTGCTGCAGCAGATCCTCGGGGACGGGCGGGAAGCCGTTGCGCTCCCAGGCCTCGTAGAACTCCTCGCGGGCCCGCTCGCCGGGATCACCGTAGGCCTGGGCCAGCCGCCTGGGCGGCTCCAGGTAGGGGTGCTTCTCCCAGTAGGAGAAGGCGTCGTCGAGGCGCGCCTCGTGGGCTCTGCCCACGGGATCCGAGAGCCCCACCGTCAGCAGGAAGACCACGAAGCAGAGCCCCATGATTCCCCACGTGACGACGGGCGCTCGACGCACCTCTCGCGACTCGTGGCTCAGCGGAATGATCACTGGATCGTCGGTCCCCGCTGGTCCGTCGGCGAAATCGCCTGCCGGCTGAAGCCCTTGGCGGTCCCACTTGCAGGACCGGCCGAAATCGTGTGGTTTGAACTACGATCGGGCCGATCGAGGCGCGCCAGGCGTGGCCACGACCTTCCGGCCTGCCGGGCGTCCAAAGGGCGCCTACAGGGCGTCGACCGGGCGTCCGTCTCCCCGGGATGCCGGGCGACCCCGGCGGCCATGAGCTAGAGCCCCTCTGTGCGAACTCCCTTCAACGAGGTCAGCGTCGTCGGCAACGAGCTCCGCTACGTCGCGGAGGCAGCTGCCAGTCTGCACCTCGCCGGGGACGGGCCCTTCTCCGATCGCTGCGCCGAGCACCTGGCCTCGCACTTCGGGGCGCGCGTGCTGATGACCCCTTCCTGCACCCATGCCCTCGAGATGTGCGCCTACCTGCTGGGCCTCGAGCCCGGGGATGAGGTGGTCGTCCCGTCCTACGCCTTCGTCACCACGGCGAGCGCGTTCGCGGCCCACGGCGCGACCCCGGTCTTCGCCGACGTGTGCCCCGACACCTGGAACCTCGACCCCGACGACGTCGCGCGGCGCATCGGCCCGCGAACCCGGGCGATCGTCGCCCTCCACTACGGCGGCGTGGCCTGCGACCTCGAGGCGCTGGGCAAGCTCGCCGAGCGTTCCGGCTGCATGCTGATCGAGGACAACGCCCACGGTCTCTACGGCGCCTACCGCGGACGCCCGCTCGGGAGCTTCGGCGCCCTCGCCACGCTGAGCTTCCACGAGACCAAGAACCTGACCTGTGGCGAGGGCGGAGCCCTGGTCGTGAACGACCCGCAGCTCGCGAGCCGCGCGGAGATCATCCGCGACAAGGGGACCGACCGCGCGCGCTTCCGGCGGGGCGAGGTCGACCGCTACACCTGGCGCGACAACGGCTCGAGCTATCTGCTCTCAGAGCTCCAGGCCGCCTTCCTCTACGGGCAGCTCGAGGCGGCCGAGCGCGTCATGGCCCGGCGCCGCGCCATCTGGACGCGGTACCGCGACGAGCTCCGCGACTGGGCGGAGACCCGGGGCGTCGCCCTCCAGCACGTGCCCGACGAGTCCGATCCGCCCTACCACCTGTTCCCGCTGCTCCTGCCCGACGAGGGCCAGCGCGACGCGCTGATCGCACACCTCGCCCGGGCGGGGGTGCTCGGCGTCTTCCACTATCTCCCGCTGCACCTGTCGCCGGTCGGCCGCCGCTACGGCGGCACCCCCGGCGACTGCCCGGTGAGCGAAGACGTGAGTCGACGTCTGGTGCGGCTGCCGATGTTCTTCGGCCTCGACTCCGAGCGGCAGTCGGAGGTGATCGGCGCGGTCCGCACGTTCGGCGCCGCCGGGAAATCCGGAGGTCCGCGGGCTTGAGGCGACTCGGGGTCGCACTGGGCCTCGTCCTCCTCGTCCTCGTCGCAATCCTCGCCGGATTGTGGTGGCTGCGCGTGCCGGTGCTGCAGGGCGTGCTGGACGGTGTGGTCGCCGCCCGGCTGGGCGTTCCGGTCGAGGCCCGGGTGGAGCGCGTCGAGCACGACGGGCTGGTCATCGAAGAGCTCTCCCTCGGTGGAGAGGCTGGGCTCCGCATCCGCCGCATCGAGCTGGCCTACGCACCGGGCGAACTCGTGATTGGTCGCCTGGACGCCATCCTGGTGGAGGGAGTGCGGGTGAGCGCGGACGTCGACGCCGAGGGCAACCTCGACCTCGGCCCCCTGCAGCCCCTGCTCGAGGACGGCGGCGGCGGCGGATCGGGGCCGCTCCTGCTGCCCGCGCCCCGCGTCTCGATCGTCGACGTGCGCGCCGAGCTCGGGACGCCGCGTGGCCCGGTGCGGCTCAGCGCCGAGGCCGACCTGAAGGAGGCTCCGCCGGAAGCCGGCCCTCCGGGCAGCGTGACCGGCGAGATCCGACTCTCCGCGCGCCACGAGGAGATGAGCGGCGACGTGGTGGTCGCCATGAGCGGCCCCCTCGACTCGCCGACCGCCGACGTCCGGGTGCGCCCCCGCATCAGCCTTCCCGGCCTCACGATCGCCGGCGAGCCGGAGATCACCGGCCGCGTGCAGCTCGGCGAGGACGGAGCCCGCGGAGAGGTCGAGGTGCCGAGCCTCGCGATCCGCTACCGCGCCGGCGACGTCGAGGTGAAGGGGAACACGCCCCAGGCATCCCTCGCCTTCGAGCCGACGGACGCCGGCACCCGCGCGCGCGTCGAGACGAGCGGCGGCGCGCTCGAAGCCTCGGGCTATCGCATGACGGGCCTCGCGATCTCCGCGGACACCGACGGCGAAGCCCTGTCGGGCTCGATCGACGTCGATCGCATCGTGGACCTGGCGAAGCCGCCGCTGATCGCGCCCCTCGCCCTGGCCCTCCGCTTCGACGGCACCCTCGAGGAGGTCGCGCTGCGCGGCACCGCCCACGACGCGAAGCGCGCGCTCGAGATCGCCCTGTCGGGATGGGTGCGGCCTACGAAGGCCTCGGCGCGGGTCGACTTCCGGGCCGAGCCCACCCTCTTCGGCCCGGACGGCGCCGACTTCGCCCGGCTCTTCCCCTCCTTCGCCGAGACCTTCGGCGAGGTGTCGGGCCACATCGCCGCCCACGGCCACGCCTTGCTCGAGGACGGGACGCCCGACATGTGGCTCGATCTCGCCCTGCGGGACGTCGACTCGGTGAGCGAGACGGCGACGATCCGTCGGGTCAACGGCACCCTCGCCTTCCAGGGCTACGACCCGCCAATCTCGCGGGGCGAACAGCTGCTCTCGATCGGGCTGGCCGAGGCCGGCCTCCCGCTCACCGACGGCCTGATCCGCTGGCGGCTCCTGCCGGGCTGGGTGATCGACGTTCCGTCGGCGACCTTCGGCGTCGCGGGTGGCGAGATCCGCTGTGGCATCCGCTTCGACCTCGACGAGGAGGACGTCGACGTGGTGCTCGTGGCGCTGTCGCTGAACCTCGAGAACCTGCTGTCGAGCGTCGAGTTCGAGGGGCTCGCCGGCTCGGGCACCATCTCGGGCGCCCTGCCCCTGCGCGTCAGCGGCGACCGGGTGGTGATGAACGCCGCCACCCTTCGGGGAGACGCCCCGGGCGGCACCATCCGCTACGAGCCCGACGAGAGCGCCGAGGCCGTGGCCCGACAGCAGGCCTCGAGCCTCGGCGTCGCGGTCCAGGCGCTCTCGGACCTCCGCTGGGAGGTCCTGGAGCTGGGCCTCGACGGGGACACCTCGGAGTCGATGCAGATCCAGCTGCGAATTTCCGGCAGCAACCCCGAATTTCAGGGCGGCCACCCCGTCCAATTCAACCTGAACCTCGAAGCCCGGCTCGCCGACCTCGTGCGTGCCGGAATCGAGTCCTATCGTGTGCCCCGGACCATCGAGGAACGTCTCCGCGAGTTCCAGAACGAACCCCGCTCGACGCAGGAGAGCCCATGAACCGCAGCCTGCCGCTGCATCCCGAACTCCTCGTGCTGGCCGTGCTCCTCACGGGGGCGCTGCTGGCCTGTACCCCGACCGTCCAGGTCGCGCCGCCCGCCGAGCCGATCACGATCAACCTGAACGTGAAGATCGAGCACGAGATCAAGGTCCAAGTGGACAAGGAGCTCGACGAGCTCTTCGAAGAAGAAGAAGGACTCTTCTAGGAGAACCCCATGCGGAAGACCCGAACCCTCGCCCTCTCCCTGTTCACGGCGACCCTCCTGGCCGCGACCGCTGCCTTCGGCCTCGACCTCAAGACGGCCAAGGACCAGGGCCTCGTGAAGGAGCAGGCGAGCGGCTACCTGGCCGCGGCCAGCGGCTCGCCGAGCGCCGAGGTGGCGGCCCTGATCGCCGACGTCAACGAGAAGCGCAAGAAGCACTACCAGGGCATCGCCGACAAGAACGGCATCCCCGTCGAGGCCGTCGCGGCGCAGGCCGGAGCGAAGCTCACCCAGTAGTTCTTGCTTGCTTGGGGCGCTTCGCTCCTCTCTCGGCTGCGGAGGGTCGGGGGAGTGGGGTGGCTTGCGGCTCATGGCTCGCTTCGGGCTTGGTCTCCGCTCTCCGGCGGGGTGCACCTGGCCCGTGAGCGCTGTTCGCGCTCCGGTCCAGTCCTTCACGGCTTTCTCAGTGGCGGGCTGCGCTTGACTTCGCCGCA
>JASJCN010000221.1 GCA_030065975.1 Myxococcota bacterium | reverse complement strand
TCACAGTTGTGGCCGAGCACTACCAGCGCAGCATGGCTCCCGAAATATTGCTGCGCGAGAACTTCGACGGCGACAAGGACTTGTCCGGTGTCATTGGCACGATTAACGACGAGTACAGCAACGCCATCGCGAACGCGAGATCCAATCGTGTGGTCAGCCGACTGGAAAAAGAGCGTGACCGCACGATCAAGGACATTGAGGCGCAGCGGGACAGGATCATCGGCACGTTTGGTTTACCAGCAGATCCCAAGTCAGCCTTTGTGCGTGTCGGTCGCTTTGCTCGGACCATGAATTACATGGCGCTGCTTGGCGGTATGACAGTGTCGGCGATACCTGACGTCGCGAGGCCGGTGATGCAGCACGGTTTTCGGCGTGTCTTGGGGCGCGGAATGATGACGATGTTCCGTGATCTGGACCGTCTTAAGCTTGCCGCCGCTGACATCAAGCGCATGGGCGCAGCAACGGAAATCGTAATGAACACGCGCGTTCGTGCAATTGCCGATATAGGCGATAGCGTGGGCGGTCGTTTTGATGATGCGGTGCAGAAGTCGTCGCGGTTCTTCTCCGTTGCGTCTGGCATGGTGCATTGGAACGATTACATGAAGCGCTACGCTGGATTGATGTCGTCTGACAGCTTGCTTGAGTCATCAGTGCGCTGGTCAAAAGGCACAGTCTCCGAGCGAGATATTGGCCGCATGGCGCAGTCTGGAATCGACAAGAATATGGCGGATCGCATCGCGAAACAGTTTGCGAAGCATGGCGACGATGGCGACCTTCGCATCGGCCAGTCGTACAAGTGGGACGATGTCGAAGCTCGAGAGGTTTTCGAGGCCGCTGTTATCAAGGACGTGGATACTGCAATTGTCACGCCTGGAATGGCTGATAAGCCGCTGTGGATGTCGTCTGAGGTCGGCAAGACCGTGCTGCAGTTCAAGTCGTTTGGCTTCGGTGCGGTGAATCGGGTCTTTCTCACGGCGTTGCAGGGTCGTGACGGACACACGTTGTCAGGCGCGTTGGCGATGTTTGGGTTCGGTGCGCTGACGTACTGGGCTAAAGAAACGATTGCTGGCCGCGAGATATCCGATAACCCCGGCACGGTCATCAATAACATTCTCGATCGGACCGGTTATTTCGGCATTCTTTACGATGTGAAGAATATGGCCGAGCGTGGCACTGGTCGTTTCCTGCTTGGCGATCAGGTTGCAAGTCGCTTTCAGTCTCGGTCGCTCGTTTCCAATGCCCTCGGCCCGTCCGTTGGCGCTGCGGAAACTGTAGTTCGTACAGCCTATGGCGTTGCACAAGGCGACATGAGCGAAGCCGATATTCACGCCGCTCGACGCTTGCTCCCGTACCAGAATCTTTTCTACCTCTCGTGGTTATTCGATGCCGTCGAAGAGGAGGTAACGCAATGACACTCAATGCCCTTGATCCCGTACTCGTTGTCGATGTCACCACGGAGACGATCATTCCCTTCGACTTCTCGGTCGCAACGAATGACGATCTGCTCGTGCTTCGTGACGGGAATTTACTGACTCGCACGGTTGACTATCAGTTCGTCGCGCCAGCAACGGAAAACAACGGGTCAATCACGCTTGTGGAGCCTGTACAGGCTGGCCGGTATGCACTGGTACGCTCGTCTGACCGCGATCAGTTGCTTGACCTTGCCTACCGCGAGTCGTTCCCCTCAGAGCTGATAGAGGCGACGCTCGACAAGCTCGTAAGGCGCGATCAGGAACAGCAGAGCGAACTGGACCGTTCCATCTTGCGCGACCTGTTTGATTCGACGTTGGCAGATGCGAAAGGGCTTCGCATTGCGAACGTGGCAGACCCGGTAGACGATCAGGACGCTGTTACGAAAACGCACATGGAGCAGCGCTACGCGACGTTACCTCCGGGTGCTCAGGGTCCGGCGGGTCCAGCAATCCCCGGTCCTCCGGGCACCTCCGGTCCGCAGGGCGATCCTTTGCCCTGGCTTGTGGGTTCAGGAACGCCGAATAACAACATCGGTATTGTCGAGCAGCTGTATCTGGACTCACAGAACGGCGATGCGTACCAGAAGCAAGTCGGCGGCTGGGTGTTCGTCACCAGCCTACGCGGTCCTGCTGGAACCGGCGGCGGTGGTGGTGTGACCGATCACGGCTCGCTGACGGGGCTCACGGACCCCGACCATCCGATATCCGCCGTTGCTGGTCTGCAAAACGAACTGGACACGCTCACGTCCAACCTTAGCGCAGTGCAGGCGCAAGTGCCGGTTGTGTACTTTCAGGACGACGCACCGACCGGAACGATCGCAACTAACTCGCTGTGGTTCGATACCAACGACGACAACCGCCAGTACTATTACGACGGTCTTGCCTGGGTAGACGTTCGCTCGCTGGAGCTGGACACGCTGGCGACGCAACTTGCCACGGCGGTGTCGGACATCGCAACGGCGCAGGCCACGGCAGATGGCAAGATCGAGACGTTTGTCGGCGCAACGGAGCCGGGCAGTGCTGCACTGGGCGACTTGTGGTTGCGCACGTCAGATAACCGTTTGCATCGCTACGATGGCACAAACTGGGTTGGGTATCAGGACGCCTCGATCGTGTCTGCACTGACCAACGCGGCGAACGCGCAAGCGACTGCGGACGGCAAGATCGTGAGCTTCTACCAGCCGCAGGCACCAACAAGCGGCGAGTCAAGTCTAGGCGACTTGTGGACGGACACCGACGACAACAACCACCTGTACCGCTACAACGGCGCGAACTGGATCAGTATTCGTGACGCCAACATTGCGGCAGTAGCGGCTGACCTTGCCAACGCGGTTTCTGATATCGCAACTTTGCAGGGCATCGCAGACGGTTACGTCGACATCACGTACGCCGCGACAGGTCCGGGCGGGGCTGCGCTGGATGATCTGTGGATCGACTCGGGTGACAACCAGGTGTATCGCTGGAACGGCAGCGCGTGGGAGTCCATTCGAGACAACGGCATCGCAGCGGCGGTGTCGGATTCGGCCAATGCGCTGTCACTGGCTGATGAGAAGATTCGCGTCTATTACCAGAACGACGCACCCGATCCGGGTTTGGTCTCCGTCGACACCGGCGACTTGTGGGTTGATCTGAACGACGACAATCACCAGTATCGCTACAACGGCTCGGCATGGGTCAGTATCCGCGACGGTCTGGTTCTTCAGGTCCAGTCCGACCTTGCAACAGCGGTTGCGGACATTGCCACACTGGAAGCCCGTGCGGATGGCTTTGTCGATATCTTCTATGCCAGCTCTGCGCCAACGGCCAATGGCGTCGGCGATATCTGGATTGACTCTGACGATAACCAGCAATATCGCTGGGACGGCAGCTCGTGGGTGTCGATTCAGGATAACGGCCTGACCGCAGCAATCACGGACGCTTCGAATGCACTGGCTTTAGCCGACGAGAAGATTCGGGCGTTTTATCAGAATGATGCGCCTAATCCGGGCTCTGTGACGGTCGACACCGGCGACCTGTGGTACGACACGAACGACAACAACAAGCCGTACCGGTATTCAGGCGTTGCGTGGGTCGAGGTTGCGCCGGTCAATGACCTGAACAACGGACAGATCGGCGGGGGGGGGCTCCAGGCTAACTCTGTTTCGATCCAGACGGAAGCGACCAACCAAGTATCGACGGCACTAGTTTCGAACGTTCACGCATCGGATGGAGCAAAGATCCAAGTTCGGGCTCAGTTCTTCTGCGAGCTATCCGGAACGGCCGCCTTCAACTCAAATCGGTGGTTCACGGGGCGCATACGTCGCCGACTAAACTCCGGTGTGTGGACAACCGTGGCGCAGGTTGCATTCGCAAACGATCAGGCTGACGGGTTTCCCCAAGGCGTGGCCGACGATAGCCGCGAAATTGGCTTTGGTATAGATGCAATCAATAACTACAAGTTCTCGTTCTCTAGTTTCCGTGGCGACACAGGGCCGGAGGTTCCTCCGTTCTTTATTCGTGTCGACGCTGACGTTGAATTGTACGACAACGCAGGAGTCGGAGACGTCGAATACGAGGCTGTGTTTACATTGATACCAGATGGCGGCGGCACGGTAACACGCACTGAGCAGAAGCGGATCGACACGCTGGAGATCAAGCGATAGTGAAAATTTGCACGAAGTTTTGAATTCGATAGAAATTCCAACACACTTCAGAGGTAGCTGATATGGCAAGTTACATCCCCAACGAAGCCGAGGAAGCAGCGCTCAATGCGTTGTGGAAAAACGGCGAAGATTTTTTCATCGGCCTGATGTCAAACACGCCGGCGGCACTTGCCGGACTCGGCGAAGCCCTGACGTTTGCCGACATCACGCAGGTTACGAACGTTGTCCCGTCTTCCAGTGGCGCACCGAACGGTGCCGCGGTTGGCGCCGAGTGGCGCATGGACTCGATCGACTTTAGCGTGCCTACCGGAGGTAGCTCGGGCAACGACGCAACGCATCCGCAAATTGAGTTCCTGGCCGGCACGGGCGGTGCCAGTGCCTCAGTATCCGGGTACTACATTCGCAACGCATCTAACGTACTGCGTGCGGTGAACACGAACCCCGAAGTCGAGTCGAGTGGCACGCTGAAGCCGATGGCCGAAGGTGCAATTTATCGCTGCAACCCGAGCCTTGGCGCTGAGTAATCCGTGCTCTATGGCGACCTCGCGAACGTTGAGCGAAACAGCGATCCGAATGACGGAGGCGACACTGTGGATTTTGATTTTGACTTCAGTCGTCGCGGCCGTTTTCGGGTACTTGATCCGGACGGTACTGAGATCAGTTCGCATACAAGTATCGAGTACGCTCAGGAAGCTGCCGTTCGTCATGCGATGGCGAACAGGATCAATGGCGACTACACGATCGAACCGCCTGTCTGGAGTCTGAAGACGATGGGATTTGGAGTCACACCCGTACAAGGTCCGGACAGTGTTCCGGATGCGTTCAGTTTTCAGGATGTAACCGACGCCGCCGCAAGCGCTGTGGTGGAATCGAATGTACTGACACCCTTCGGCTATACAGTTCCGGTTTCGGTCTCTGTCGAAAACGGTGAGTACCGGATTGACGGAGGCGCGTACACCACGTTGCCTGGCACGATCACGCCGGCGCAAACGGTTCAGGTTAGGCACACAACTGCCGCCGATGCTGGTCAGACTGTGACAACCACGTTGTCGATCGGTGGCGTTGGTGGGACTTTCCGATCAACGACCCAAGTCGTGAGTGGCGGTAATGAATTGTGGACTGAAATAGTGCCCGAGGATTTCGGAATTCCGGGCGCTGTTCAATTTCGAGATTCGCACGTCAATCTGTCTTCTCCGGGAATTGCAACGATCTACGTTGAACGCTGCGAAGGTGCGCAAGGTGCCTGTCAGGTCACAGTAGCCACGTACAGCATTACAGGTGCGTGCGCGATGGTTGCGGGTGCAGACTACACCGCAGTGTCTGAAGTTCTGACTTGGGATAACGGAGAGAACGGAGTCAAATCGGTGGACGTTGCGGTGCTTGCCTTGCCAGAGCCCGGAATTCACCTTATCGGATTAGAGTTAACCAACGGCAGCGCGGGACTTCGACTGAAGACGCCAAACGCGTACATCAAGATCGATGACGGCGGCGTGAATCCGAACGGGACTATCGTTGATACCTCGACAGGCAATCAGGGCAACATCGCCAACGCCAACAACAACGCTCCAGGTAACATTGTCGTTGGCGACATCGCGGGTGCAATCAGTGGGGCAATCCCCGGAGATTTGATCTACGTTCGAGCCGGAACCTACTTCGATAACCGACGACTCAGCGGCAAAGACACAGCCGGAATCATTGTCAACAACAGCGGCACACGCACAGCGCCGATCCAGGTCGTCGGTTATCCGGGCGACGCCCAGCCAGTCATTGACCAGCTAGAAGCCGGTAGTAACGACGGTCAAGGGAAAAATCGACTGTGTGCAATGACCTTTTTGAACAACGCAAGCTACATTCACATTCGAGGCATTGAATGCACGAGATCGCAAACCGGCGGCTTTGCCTCTTTGGAGCAGGACGGTGGCGAGAAGTTCGGCCTTGTTTTCTATGATGTCCATCCGCACGACATTGCGGGCACGGAGAATATAGGCGGCATACGACTGGACCAGTGCAGCGGAGCTATTGTTTCACAGTCTAGAATCCACGACATTTACGATACCAGGGTCTCTAGCAACGGTTTCAACTCTGTGCCTTTCGGTGGTCACTCTGGCATTCATGGCTACGCGCCGCAGGATTGCTGGATTGAGTACAACGACATCTACAACGTTGAAAGGGCGGTCTATCAGAAGGACGCCTCAAACCGGGGCGGCGAGAGCCATCGCGTCAACAACAACAAGTTTTGGAGCTTCGATGGTGCAGGTGTTGACTACGACACACCGGGGCAGACGGATGGGCCGCACACAAATGGCTCAGTATTCCGTAACTTGATGCAGCCTATCAGCGCGAATCTTTTGATTGGTATGGGTGATGCGGGTCACACTGGGCAACCAACGGGCCTGTTCGCGTATGGCAATACGTTTATCGGAGATACAAGCTCAACTGTCTTTGGTGGTATTACTCAGATAGTAGGAGCGCGATTCTACAGCAACAGCATCAAGGGCGCTCGCAGGGTGTTTGTGGTTCAAAACGACGACACTGAAAACACGCTAGTTGAGTACATTGACTACAACAACTATGTCGATCTGAATGAGCGATACGGTATCTTTGACCAGAACACCGCGAATGTGACGAACATCGCAAGCTTGTCAGCAATGCAAGCGCTCGACCAGTCAACCGTCAACACACTAGCGAATACTCCAGATATGGAAAACAACTCAAGCGAAACTACGCCTACATTCGTCAATGAAACCGGCGACATCACTACCGGAGACTACAGAAACACAAACTTGCTGACGGCAGGCTATGCGGGTCGCCCCATGGGGATTGGAGACGAGCAGGTCGGGAGGACGATCTAATGGCGCACGCACAAATCGTAGGCGCTGCCAGCGAAGCGCCCAGGCAAACCGCCAAGTCAACGTCGACCGGGCCGATTGTAGGCGACTTGAATACGTCGATTGAGGCTAACAACTTGCTTGTCGCTGCGGTGGCATCCGAAAAAGCGCAGAACCAAACGTTTGCTGGATGGGAACGTGTTGTTGCCGATCTCAACGCGAACGGCAACATTCACATGTCGGTCTATTTGAGGAAGGCGGACGGAACAGAAGACGCCGGTACGTTGACATTTGCAAACAACGCGCCATTCAACGGTGCAGCATTTCAGTGTTACCAGGTTAGCGGTTGGAGCGAGGGCGACGTTCTTGTCGATGTCGTTGTCGCCACCAACAACGTGCCCGAAACGGCAACAGCTACGGCTTCATTCGCTCAAGCCACGGCAACATGGGGCGCAGACGACAACTTGGTGCTCGGGTTCATTGCCTCGGGTGACGATGACGAGACAATTACCGCGTATCCCGCGTCTTACACGGACGGCGTACAAACGCTGTCTGGAGCTGCAGCGAACGCCCGTGCTGCGCTTGCGTCTTGTCGGCGAGAGGTAACAACGGCATCGGAGACGCCGGGTGATGCGACACTGAGCGCTACCGAAAACCTTGTTACCGCTACGATCATGATTAAGCCGGCTTCCGGCGCGTCTACTGTATCCATCACCGATGCCGGTGACGAGTTGTACAAGGTCGGCGACGCAGTAACAATCACCGGTGCCGACTTTGAAGCGGTGCAGGGCACTGGGCGGGTCGTAATCAGCCCGGCTGACGACATCAACGATGTTGATGCTGTTGCGCAGACAGTGACGGCATGGGCCGATACTAGCGTCACGATTGACGCAGTACGCGGTTCGCTCGCATTCGGTACGCAGATGTACCTGTTCGTTGAGAATGGCAGCGGTAACTCAAATGCCAGCGGATTCTTGGTTCAGTTCGAGCCATTAGTTCAGGTCTCCGATACGTTGGAAGACGAATCCGGATCGATCGTTGCAAACCGCACAGGTATACAGGCGAGTATCTGGCGCGAGCGTGCGCCGACCGGTGCACCGGATCAGGAGTTGACGGGTCTGTCGACGAATGGCGCGGGACTGATTGAGTTCGAGATTGATAACACCGGCCTGGTTCCCGGCGACTTCGTGTGGCTAATGCTGTATGAAGAGGATGCCGTCAACTGGGCGAGTGGTGTTGTTCGGGTAACGCCGAATTACCTCTAATGACGATCGTCTACGGACAACTCGATAGCGGCGGGAACCTCGTCTATGGTCAGCTCGACCAGTCGCTGATTGTCTCGTACAACCATTTCGGCGTTGACACTCTGGCGCTGTCGGATAACGGCACGCATCAACAGGACGTTATTTGGGAGCACGGTCTCGGCGCAGACTACGACATATACGCTGCCGGACTGCACGAGTATCTGCCACCACCTGCTTCGGTGTCATACACGCACAGCGGTCGCGACGCGATCAGCTTATTCTGCACCGGGGCGCATGAGCACATTGTGCCGGTGGTTGTGCACGTCCACTCGGGCGCACAGTCGCTGTCGTTGTCGGATAACGGGTCTCACGTCCACTTCCCCGGCGCGGCCGGCGACTACATTCACTCGGCGTCGGACACGATCACGATCTCGAGCAGTGGAGCCCACGGGTTTACGCCGAGCCAGTTCATCATTACGCAGCAGGCGGTCGTTCCTCTGTTGTCTGAGTGGCTAAGTGACACGCCAGACCAGGTAACAATGGATTTTTCGGCGCTGGGCAGTGAGATTGACCGCGTAACGTTCGAACTGTCTTCCACTGACCCAAACTTTGTCGCTGGCGGTGGTCCGCTGGGCGGGGTCGCTTCAGCCGTTGTTGAACTGGTCAAGGGCAACGGGGCGGTGGTTCCGGTGGTCAGTTTATCGAGTCAGTACCCGAGAGCGACGCTGTTCGATTACCCAGCGCAGTCTGAGGTCTTTTCCGAGTTGGTAGGGGAAATGGTCGCCGGACCCGTAACGTTTCGTATCGGGGGATATGAGGCGCTTGTAGACCGGTCTTTACCGTTGTCGTTCGTTGAGTCTTCAACCCTTCGCGTGGATGCACTCAGCTGATGTTTGCGGATCGTTTTAAAGAACACCTTGAATGGGCCGAAGGTCGGCGGCTGTTCCCATACGAGGATTCAGTCGGCAAGCTGACTGTCGGTGTCGGGCGTAACCTCGACGACAGAGGGCTGCGCGAGTCTGAGGTGACTTTCCTCTTACAAAACGACATCGCCGAAGTGCTGGATGAGTGCCAAAGATTGCCTTACTGGGATGAGCTCAACGAGCCGCGGCGCATGGTTGTAGCGGATATGGTTTTCAATCTCGGCTTTTCTAGGTTCCTCGGCTTCATCAAGACGAACGAAGCGCTGGCGAAGCTCGATTATCACGAAGCGGCGAAAGAAATGAGGGACTCGAGATGGTTTCGGCAGGTGGGCCGGCGTGCTCGCAAGCTGGTCCGAATGATGCAATCGGGAGTTTGGGATGCTTGAGCAGGTATGGCAGCACGGCCCTTTGTGGGTGATTTGGATACTGCAGTTCCTTGGTATTGAGATCAAAGCGCTGCTGAATAAGAAAAAAGGCGATACGCTGACGGAGGTCATCCGCTTCGTCTTCGGGTTTTCGAAGCGATCAGGCGAGCAGCAGTCAAACGGTATGCGCTTGCGTCGGGCGTCTTTCTACGGGTTCTCTGCTTGGTTCTTCGGGCACATCGCGTTCGGGTGGTGACATGGTTGATCTCTTACTCTACCTGCTGACACCGTTCACGCTGTGGGGCTTGGCTGATGCGTACATCTGCTATCGCCGCGCCCGCAAGCCGGAGAACGACTGGTCGTCATCCGTGCTTACCTACTGGTTCCAGAAATGGCTGTCAGTCACGCAGTCGAAGCTCATGGCCGAAAAACTCGGCTTTCCGGGTAAGGACCTGTCGGAAATCGTATGGCCTGAGACCGATGACGGTAAGCCGTAATGGATAAGTACGGTTCCCGAAAGTTCATCGTGACCATGA
>JASJCN010000220.1 GCA_030065975.1 Myxococcota bacterium | reverse complement strand
AGGAGCTGCCAGCCGAGGAAGAAGAGGGCCAGGTTCTCGGCCAGGACGAGCAGGAGCAGGGATGTCGTCGCGAGATCGAGGAAGCACAGCAGGCGCTGGAAGCTCGCCTCCTCGCGAGGGTCCGCCGGCAGCGTTGCGCTCGCGTGCAGCGTCACGAAGAACGCGATGCCGGTGGCGAGCAGGCAGACGACCGCCGCGAGGGGATCGAAGAGCAGGGTGGCCTCGATCTGCAGGCGACCCGCACCGATCCAGGTGAAGACGTCGTCCATGAGCGCCGGCTCGGGCCGCGTCGATGCCACGAGCTCGAGCAGCAAGGCGAAGCTCGCGGCGAAGGAGAGTCCGAGAGCCGTGCAGGAGAGTGCCGTCGCCGCGGCGACGCGCAGCGGAGTTCGCAGCAGACCGATCGCGAGCGCGTGGATCGCCGCCGAGAGGAGCGGCAGGGCGGGGATCCAACGGATCCAGTCGGTGGCGACGGCTTCGCTCACCGGCGCTCACCCACGGAGTCGACTCGCCGCGTCGGTGCGCAGGCTCCCGCGCTGACTGCGCAGCGCCACCAGCACCCCGACGCCGACCACGAGCTGGAGCACGCCCACGGCGAGTGCGAAGACGGCCAGGCCCTGGCCCGCCGCATCACCGAGCCGCTCTGCGAAGGTCACGAACGAGAGCACGATCGCGCCGAGCATGAGCTGCAGGCACGCGAGCACGGCGATCCAGTTCGCGCGCGCGAGGAGGCCGATGGCGCCGAGCCCGAAGAGGACGACCGAGAGCGCCAGCACGTGCGCGAGGGGAGCCAACTCAGTCTCCCCTCGACCAGAGTGGAACGCCCAGCAGCACGCCGAGCGCAAGGAAGGCCAGGCCCGCGACGGCGAGGGCGCGGTCGGCGAAGAGCCAGAACGAGAGCGCAGCGACCCGGCCGAAGCCCGGCGCCCGATCGGCCGCGGGCAGGTCGAGACCGGCCACGAAACCCCCGAGCCAGAGCAGCGCCGTGAGCGCGACGCCCGTCCCGAGCACGGCCGTCAGCGGAAAGCCCCGGGGCTCGTCCTCGCGATCCTCGGAGCCGGGCTCGGCCGAGGCGAGGGACAGCAGCGCGCTCGCCGCCACGCCGAGCAGGAGCACCTGCAGCGCGCCGATCCAGAAGGCGCCGAGCCCGGCGCAGAGCACGGCGAGCCCGAGCGCGTTGGCCGCGAGCCAGAGCGGCGCCTGGCGGGGCCCGCCCCGTCCCAGCACGAGAGCCACGGCCGCCGCGATGCAGGCGGCGGCGACCGGGTAGAAGAGCCAGCCGCTCACGGCGCCCCCGCGCCCAGCCGCGACGCGACGAACGCCGCCGCGAACAGGTTGAGCAGGCCCAGGGGAAGCGCCACGGAGAGCGCCGTCGCCGGCGAGCCCCACGCAGCGGGCCCGGGGAACGACGCCCGAGCGAGGCCGAACACGAGCAGCACGAGAGCCGTCTTCGCGGCGAAGCAGAGCACCTGCAGGGCCGCGACGGCGACCGAGGCGGTGAGCGTTCCCAGGAAGGGCGCGAACAGGGAGGCCACGGCGGGCGCGCTCGAGAAGGGCAGGGTGAAGCCGCCGAGGAAGAGCGTCGTGGTGAGCATCGCGAGGGCGGGCGCCCACAGGGCCTCGGCGAGGCGGCGCGACTCCCGGCCATCGACCGATTCCCGGCCACCGACCCGTTCCCGACCCCCGACCCATTCCCGGCCACCGACCCGTTCCCGGCCCCCGACCCATTCCCGGCGACCAACCGAAGGGAGCGCCGCGAGCGTGGCCACGAAGAGGGCACAGCCGAGCGGCTGGACGAAGAGCCCCCAGGCCGGGAGCGGAATGCCGAAGGGCCAGAGCAGCTGATCCTGCTGGCGCACGAGCTCGAGGGGGCGCAGGCTTCCGGCGACTCCGGCGAGACCCGCCGCGCACAGCACGAGGGGAGCTCCGAAGGCGAGCCCGGCGAGAGCGACTTCGCCGCGCCGTTCGCCCTCGCGCACGAAGAGCCATCCGATCGCGACGAGCGCGGCGACGCCGAGCATCGCCTGCAGTCCGGCGTCGGCATCCCAGGCGACGAGGGTGATCTCGAGGTCGCCGGGGCCCACGACGGCACCGAGCGGAATCAGGGCGAGCAGCACGGCGATCGGCAGCGCATGGAGCAGCAGCCAACCCACGTCCTCGCGCTCGGGTCGGCGCAGCCGACGGGCGAGACGGCGGCCGAGGCTCCGGAACGTCGTCGCATCGGCTTCGTCTTCGCCGCGAGAGACGAGGGCGAGCCACGCGCGCCCGAGCCCGAGCGCGACTCCGACGGCCAGGAGCCAGGCGAGCCCCGGGACGATCAAGCTGCAAGACCCCGGACCGGGCTCACCCGAAGGAGCCCCGGCGAAGCAGCCAGAGCCAGCCGAGCCCGAGCGGGATCACGATCGTGCCGAGCACGCCGAGCCCGAAGGCGCCGAGCGAGCGAAGAGCGACACCGAAGAGTGGCAGCAGCGCGCCGATCGCGAAGAACGCGACCAACACCATGCCGAGCTCGAGAGCGCACTCGCTGCCGGACTGGGAACCGGACTCGCTGCCAGAGTCGCGACCGGAGTCGCGACGGGAAGCGGAACCGGACTCGGAGCGAGACTCGGGACCGAGCTCGACCCGCCGCGGGTCCGTCTCCCGCGGATCGACCGGCGGCGTATGCATGCCCGTGGCTCCGGCGTGTCTCGCATGTCCCGGCGCAACTGTCCGTGAACATTGGAGAAAATCGTTTGCAACCTAGCCGTGGGGAAGCCGCGCGTCAACGCGCCGAGACGGCTCTCGGAGCGGCGTCGACCGTTACACTGCGCGCCATGCCGACACCCGTGGCCGTTCTCGGAGGCGGAAGCTTCGGAACCTGCCTCGCCGTGCTCGCCGCGCGCGAGCACGACGTCCGCATGTGGGTTCGCGATTCCGAGATGGCGGAGAGCATCGCGCGCGAGCGTCACAACCCGCGCTACCTGACGGACATCCGCCTCCCGGACAACGTCGTCGCGACCACGCGGCTCGACGAGGCGCTCGAAGGCCGCGAGATCGTGATCTGCGCGATCCCGAGCCACGGCGTGCGCGAGGTGATGGCCGAGGCGGCCAAGCACATGGACCCCGAGGCCATCCTGGTGTCGACGGTGAAGGGCATCGAGGTCGACTCGCTGCTGACCATGGCGCAGGTGCTGCAGCAGGTCCTGCCCGAGAGCTTCCACCCGCGCCTCGTGTGCTTGTCGGGGCCCTCGTTCGCCCGGGAGGTCGCCGAGCGCAAGCCCACCGCGGTCACGCTCGCCTGCCAGGTGGAGAGCTACGCGATGTCGGTTCAGACCGCGCTCTCGTGTCCCTGGTTCCGCTGCTACACGTCGACCGACGTGATCGGCGCCGAGTGCGGAGGCGCCCTCAAGAACGTGATCGCCATCGCGGTGGGAGTGTGCGACGGCCTCGACATGGGCATGAACGCCCGGGCCGGCATCATGACCCGGGGCCTACGGGAGATCACCCGGCTGGGGCAGGCGATGGGCGCCGATCCGATGACCTTCCTCGGCCTGTCCGGCATGGGCGACCTGTCGCTCACCTGCACCGGAGACCTCTCGCGCAATCGGCGGGTGGGGCTCGAGCTCGCGAAGGGGCGCAGCATCCACGAGATCACGGCGGGCATGAGCCAGGTGGCCGAGGGCGTGCGGACGACCGGCGCGGTCTGCGACCTGGCCCAGCGGCACGGGGTCGAGATGCCGATCGCGCGAGCGGTCCGGGCCGTGCTGGAGGGGGCGGTGGGCCCCGCCGAGGCCGGCCAGATGCTCATGGCGCGCCAGCTGCGCAACGAGAACGAGTAAGCGAACGCGTTCCCAAAATCTCCCAACCTGTTGAATTCATTGCATTTGACAGTCCACCCGGTGCTGCCTAGCGTGAGCCTCCGGAGAAATTGAAAATGGCGTTCGATTCCAACGAGAGCGCGGCGACCGCCGAAGCGGAGATCTCCCTCGACGCCCTGCCGGTCGGCGGCCGCGGCGTGGTGGTCGAGGTGGGTGCCGGCGGCCCGATCGGAGGCCGGCTTCGCGACCTCGGCTTCGTCCCCGGAACCCCGGTGACCCTCGAGCGGCGGGCTCCCATGGGAGACCCCGCCGTCTACGTGCTGCGCGGAACCCGCCTGTGCCTGCGCCGGAGCGAAGCGCGCGAGATCCGGATCCGCCCCCTTGGCTGAGGCCACGGCGGCGAGCCCGGGCGGAGCCGATGCCCTCGAGTCGGGCGCGACCGCTCCCCTCCTCGGCCTGATCGGCAGCCCGAACTCGGGCAAGACGACGCTCTTCAACGCGCTCACCGGCCTGCGGGCGCGGGTCGGCAACTACCCGGGCGTGACCGTCGAGAGGCGCGAGGGCTTTGCCACCGTCGGCGACGCCCGCGTCCGGATCCTCGACCTCCCGGGCACCTACAGCCTGACGCCCATCAGCGCCGACGAGGCCGTGGTCAGCGACGTGCTCGCGGGCGAGATCGAAGGCCTCGACGCGCCCGATGGCCTGGTGATCGTGGCGGACGCCAACAGCCTCGACCGCTCCCTGCTCTTCGTCGCCCAGGCCCTCCGGCTCGGCCGCCCGGCGTGCCTGGTGCTCACCATGATGGACGAGCTGCGGGCCCGGGGCGGGGACATCGACTGCGAACGGCTCGCCAATGCCCTCGGCATCCCCGTGATCCCGGTGGTGGGCCATCGCGGCCTGGGCCTCGACGCCCTGCGCAAGCGGCTCGCCGAGAGCCCCGACTGGGAGGCGCCTTCGATCCTGCCGCCCGAGTCGGCCGAGGAGCGGGCCGGCTGGGCCCGCTCGGTGCTCGAGAGCGTTCGCAGCGAGCCGAGCGAGGGCAACCGCCGCACCGAGGCCATCGACCGGATCGTCCTCCACCCGCTGCTCGGCAGCCTGCTCTTCGTGGTGGTGATGACCACCTTCTTCCAGCTGATCTTCACCGTCGCCGCCCCACTGATGGACGCCATCGACGCCGGCGTCGGCGCCCTGGCGGGCTTCGCACGCGAAGTCCTCCCGGCGGGCTTCGCGGCCGACCTGCTGGCCGACGGGGTGATCGCGGGCGTGGGCTCGGTGGTGATCTTCCTGCCGCAGATCGTTCTGCTCTTCACCCTGCTCTACTTCCTCGAGGACTCGGGCTACATGGCCCGCGCCGCCTTCGTGATCGATCGCGTGATGGCGCGGGTGGGCCTCGAGGGGCGCGCGTTCGTGGCCCTGCTCTCCTCCTACGCCTGCGCCGTGCCGGGCATCATGGCCGCGCGCACCGTGCCCTCGCCCCGACACCGGCTGGTGACGATCCTGGTCGCACCGCTCATGACCTGCTCGGCGCGCCTGCCGGTGTACGCGATCCTGATCGCGGCGTTCGTCCCGGTGCAGACCGTGGCCCTCGGTCTCGGCCTCCAGGGCCTGGTGCTGCTCACCCTGTATCTCGCAGGCACGCTCTCGGCGCTGCTGCTCGCCGCCCTGCTGCGCCGCTTCGTCGCGCCCGGCGAGGGCATGCCCTTCTACCTCGAGCTCCCGCCCTACCGGGTGCCGCCGATCAAGCTCGTCGCCTCCCAGGTCTGGGGCGCCGCCAGCGCCTTCCTCAAGCGGGCCGGGACGATCATCCTGGCCGCTTCGATCATCCTGTGGGTCCTGCTCAACTTCCCGAAGACCGAGGTGCCGGCGGACACGCCCCCCGAGCGCGCCGCCGCCGTGGCCCTCGAGCAGAGCGCCGCGGGCCGGCTCGGACACGCCGTCGAGCCGCTGATCGCGCCGCTCGGCTTCGACTGGAAGATCGGCGTGGGCCTGGTCGCGAGCCTCGCCGCGCGCGAGGTGATCGTGGCCACCCTCGCGCAGATCTACGCCACCGCGGAGGAGGACGAGATCTCCCTGCGCGAGGCGCTGCAGCAGGACCGCGACCCGCGCACCGGGGAGCTCGTCTTCGACCTCGCGACGGTGGCATCGCTGCTGGTGTTCTTCGTGTTCGCGCTGCAATGCGTCTCCACGCTCGCGGTCATGCGACGCGAGACCGCGTCGCTGCGCTGGCCCGCCTTCTCCTTCGTGTCGTTGCTCGCGATCGCGTACGGGGCGAGCTTCGTGACCTACCGGGTCGTCCATGCGCTCACGACCTGAACGAACGCGGCGAGGGGCGTTCTGCTCCGGGCTCGCGCTGCTGTGCCTGGCGCTCGGGGCCGGGGGGCTCGGCTGCGGCCCGCGCTACGCGCGGACGACCATCGTCGAGGGCCCGGTGATCACGGTGAAGCTGCGCGCGGAGAAGGTCAGCGGTGGCCTCCGCGACCGCGGCTACTCGCATCCCGCATCGATCTCGGGCATCCGGCTGGCCCACATCTTCTCGCGCGTCGACGTCCGGCCCTCGGGCAAGGACGGGCAGCGACGCGGCGCCATCCCCACGGCGCTCCTCTACGACGTGGGCGAGGCGGTGTCGGCCGCGCTGGCGAAGGCCGACTCGAGCCAGGAGGTGTCCGTCCAGGCGGTGCGCAAGGCTCGGAACCTCGGGCTCTTCACCAACGTCTACTACACCAGCTTCCTGGTGTGGGTGAAGGGCGACGAGCTCTTCCTGCACTTCTCGCGCAGCGACGACCTGCTCTCCAAAGACGAAGAGGACGAGCTTCGCGAGGCGCGCCGGGACCAGGAGGTCCAGGGCTTCAAGATGATCGCTGCGGAGAGCATCCGCCCGCTCGCGGCGCAGACCGTCTCCGTTGCGTGGCGCCACCCGCGCTTCCGGGAGGCGAGCCACCTGCGGATCGACGAACGCGGACAGGTGAGACGCCGTCAGGTCCTGATGGAAGGGGACGGCGAGTCCGACGCGGAGGAGCCCGCGGGCCTGCCGCCGCTGCCGCCGCCGCCCGGGCCCCTCCCGAGCGATCCCGAGATCCTGCGGGCGCTGGCCGATCTCGAAGACGAACGCCGTGCAGGTCGTCTCACGGAGGTCGAGTACCGAAGCCGCAGGGAGCGGCTGCTCGGCGCCTCCGGGCCCTAGAGCCGCGGCCCGAGTCCCAGTTTGGGGCCTCCCGCGCACCCGCGTGGTAGGCTCACCCGACTTGGTGGCACCAAGGATGCCCATGCGCGCCCATCCCCACATCCCCATCGCCATCGGCTCGGCAGAGCTGCGCCCCCGCGCCCTTCGCGGTCTCGCGGCGCTCTCGCTGTGTGCCGGCCTGCTCTTCTTCCCCCTGGCTTCGACCGCCCAGGCGGACGGGCTCGGCGGCTCGCCCTCGCCACTGACCGAGAGCTATGCGCCGGAGGAGCCGGCGCAGGATCCCATCCGACTGGTGATCGAGTCGCCGTCCTCGGGAGGCCAGGTCGAGAGCGAGATGCACATGGCCGAGGTGCGCGGCACCGCCATCGGCAGCGGTGACCAGCCGAGCGCCTACGACGTGATGATCGCCATCGACGTCTCGCGTTCGACCGAGCACGCAAGCGGCGCCGACGTGGATGGCGACGGCAACGTCGGCGAAGACCCGAGCATGGGGCTGTACGCACCGGGCGAGTTTCCCGAGGGCACGAAGTCCACGGATCCCGAGGACACCGTCCTGCACGCCGAGATCGCCGCCGCCCGCGCGCTGATCGCAAGCCTCGACCCGCGCCGCAACCGCGTGGGCATCCTCACCTTCTCCGGCGAGGCCGACCCGAAGACCTGGCGGCGGAAGAGCCCGAACCAGCGCGACGCCAACCTCGAGATCGAGCTGACCCAGGACTTCTCCCGGCTCGACGGTGCCCTCCAGGCCATCCTGGATCGCGGGCCGAGCGGCGCCACCAACTTCGCCGCGGGCATCCGCCTGGCGACCCAGGAGCTCTCGGGCTTCTCCGGCAGCAAGAGCGCGCCGCGGCCGGACGCCAAGAAGGTGATCCTGTTCCTGACGGACGGCGTCCCGAGCTTCCCTGCCGGCCGCTCCGACCGCTCGGATCCCGGAGACGTCGAGGCCGCGGTGAACGCGGCGCGCGTCGCCCAGAGCGCCGGGATCCGCATCAACAGCTTCGCCCTCGGGCCCGACGCCCTGACCAAGCCCCTGGCCGCGACGGAGATCGCCCGGGTCACCCTCGGCACCTTCACGCCGGTGCTCGAGCCGGGCGCCATCGTGGCGGCGCTGCAGTCCGTCTCCTTCGCCAACGTCGAGGACGTGGGCGTCATGAACCTGACGACCCGCGAGGATGCGCCCGACGTCAGGCTGAGCCCGGACGGGAGCTTCGTCGCGTTCGTCCCCGTGAAGGAAGGCCGCAACCGCGTGCTCGTGAACGCGCTCGCCTCCGACGGCAGCGAGGCCAACGTCGAGCTCGAGTTCGACTTCTCGGTGAAGCAGAACATGGACGACCGCATGCGCGAGCTCGAGCTCGCGCGCCTGCGACGCATCAACGACGAGCTGATCCGCCACCTCGAGGCCGAGCGCGTGAAGCGGGAGCGCCGGCTGAAGCGCATGGAGCGTCAGCTCGAGCTCGAGGCGATCAAGGAGTAGCGGTGACCGGCGCCTGAGCGCCGGCCTGCGACTCCGAAGCGAGCTCGGTCAGGGGATGGAAGCTGGTCCACCCGAACCAGTAGGCCAGCACGCCGGGCTCGCGCGGGAGGCTCGTGCCGTCCGGGCCGACGAGGGCGGCCTCGGTGACGCGCCAGACCTTCCCCGCCGCGTCGACGAGCTCATCGGGCGTCGCACCCGGCGTGAAGCGATGGGAGCCCCGCCGGTAGGCACGCACCTCGGCACCGGCGTCGTAGCGGGCCTTGCCGCTGCGCACGCTCTCACCGTCGACGGAGATCGACTCCGCCCGCGCGACGAGCACGTAGGGCTCGCCCAGGTGGTCGGTGTTGGTGACGTCGGTCGCGAGCAGGTCCGCGACGGCCCAGGCCTTCGAGCGGCCGTCCTTCTGCAGGGCGAAGATGCGGGCCTTCGGCGGCAGCTCCTCGCGAGCGCGCCGCACCGGAAACATGGTGTCGGCCGAGGCGAAGTAGCCGGCGTAGGCGGCGCCCGGGTCGTAGGGCCGATCGAAGCCCGTCTTCGGCGAGAGCACGGTCGTGTCGGGGTGGCGCCGACGCCACTCGCCCCAGGTCGTGACCACCGAGGGCAGGACGGCCAGCCGAAGCGGCCGATCGGCCAGGGGGCCGAGGACGGGCTTGCCGGTCAGCTGATTCCACAACGTGCGCGTTCCGCGGTCGACCATCAGCTTGTTCGAGCGCATCAGGAAGCCCGAAGAGCCGAAGTCGACCTTGCCGACGCCTTCCACGCGTCCGTCGTACGCGATGCCCGAGCCGCAGAGCGTGCAGTAGGCGAGCGAGAAGGGGACGCCGGCGATCACGTCGTTGACCATCTCGTGCCAGTCGAGGATGCGCTGGGGATAGGCGCGGGCCACGCCGTCGATGACGATGCCGAAGACGGGCTCGCCATCACCCAGGTAGTCCGCCTTCCCGGCCGGAACGTGCGGCGGCTCGTCGAGGGCGGGAATGCCCTCGTAGGCCACGCCGCCCCAGACGATCTCTTCGGGGCGGATGGTTCGCGGGTACTCGTCGCGAAGCAGCGATTCGAAGTTCTCGTCGATGCGACCGAGCAGCCGGCCCTTCCAGCCGACGAAGCCGGGAGGCGCCTCGAGCTCGGTGCCCGCATACCAGCGCACCCAATCGGGCCAGCGGGTGCCCAGCTCCTGACCCGTCAGGTCTTCGAGGGTGCGGGCGGCCACCACGCGCGTGCCGGGGCCTGCGATGCCGAGCTCGGATGCGCGGATCAGCTCGATCAACGGCCCGACGAAGCGCTGGTCGCGCGCCTCGAGGATGCGATCGATGGCCGCGCGCGCGGCATCACCGTCGGCGCCTTCGAGGGCGGCGAGTGCGGCGCGGGCTTCGACCTCGGGGAGGGGTGCCGCCGCCGCCCCGCTCCAGGGGAGGGCCACGAGCAGGGCGACGGCGAGCTGGGGAAGGGATCGTGGGAAGAGAAACCGGTCGATCACGTCTGGTTTACGCAGCCTCCGCCGGAGCGGTT
>JASJCN010000219.1 GCA_030065975.1 Myxococcota bacterium | reverse complement strand
GCTTGGCGATCTCGGGGAGGTGCTCCACGACCACGTTGCCGAGGAAGCGAAGCGTCACGTGGGTGCCCTCGGGCCGGACCCAGCGCACCGCATCGCCCTGCTTGCGCCGCCGCAGCTCCGCCGCGAGCTGCTCGCAGCTCGCCCGCACGGGCTCGGGCAGGTCGAGCGCCAGGAACACCCGGGCCTCGAGCCCCGCCTTGCGCCCGGAGATCACGAGCGACCTCGCAGGTAGCGGGGGGCGACGCGCTCCTCGCCCGCGAGGGCGCGGCGCACCCAGTCGAGGGCGACCTGGGACGTCACCATGCGGTGGCGCTCCCGATCGAGGGGGAAGAGCAGCTCCTCCGCGACGACCTCGTCTGCGGATGCGAAGCCCACGAAGACGAGCCCGACCGGCTTCTCGTCGGTGCCGCCGTCGGGCCCGGAGATGCCCGTGGTCGAGACGGCGAAGTCGGCACCGAGCCGCTCGCGGACGCCCTTCGCCATGGCCTTCGCAACGGGCTCCGAGACGGCCCCGTGGGCCTCGAGCAGCTCGCCCGGCACGCCGAGCAGCGACTGCTTGGCCTCGTTCGCATACGCCACCACGCCGCCGCGGAAGACGGCCGATGCCCCGGGCACCGACGTCACCCGCTCGGCGATGCGGCCGCCGCTGCACGACTCCGCCACCGCCAACGTGCGGCCCGCCTCGGCGAGAGCGCGCACCACGTGCACCTCGAGCCCCTCGGTGCCGGTGGCGTAGACCATCGCGCCCAGGCGCTCGCGGATCGCCTCCTCGAGCCGGTCCAGCCGGGCCTCGGCCTCCTCGGCCGTCGCCCCGCGCGCCACGGGCCGCAGCAGGTTGTCGGGAAACGACGTCCGGAATCCCAGGCTCGTGCCTTCCTCGCGCGCCACGTCCTCGAGCTCCTGCTCGAGGTTCGACTCACCGATCCCGAAGGTGCGGAGCAGGCGCGCGCGCGCGATGCGGCCGTCGCCGTGGCCCGCCTGCTCCAGCCGCGCGGCGATCCGGGGCTCGATCTGCTCGGCCATCATCAGCTGGAGCTCGCGGGGAACGCCCGGCAGACAGAAGAACACCGCCCCTTCGACCTCGAGCATGCAGCCCGGCGCCGTGCCGACGGGGTTGGCCAGCGCCTCGGAGCCCTCGGGAAGCCAGGCCTGCTTCTCGTTGACCTTGGCCATCTCGCGGCCGAAGCGCTGGAAGAAGGCTCGCATGGCCTCGAGGGAGGGCTCGTGGAGGACCAGCTTGCGGTCGAAGGTGCGGGCCAGCACCTCGATGGTGAGGTCGTCGCGGGTCGGGCCGAGGCCGCCGGAGACGAGCACGATGTCGCTGCGATCGGACGCGCGCAGGAACGCGTCGGTCATGTGCGCGGGCTCGTCGCGCACGGAGCAGTGGAAGTCCGTGTGCACCTCGATCCCGAGCAGCCGCTCCGAGAGGAACGACTTGTTGGAGTCGACGATCTCTCCGCGCAGCAGCTCGTCGCCGATGGTCAGGATCTCGGCCCTCAAGCGCCGCCTCCGGCCAGCCACGGCCCGACGGGCGTGAAGCGCAGCAGGCCGGCGAGGACACCGGCGGCGAGAGCACCGGCTACCACGTCGTCCATCATCACGCCCAGCCCTCCTCGGAATCGCCGCTCGGCCCAACGCACGGGCCCCGGCTTCCACACATCAAACAGCCTGAACAGGACGAATCCGGTCACGAGTGACCGGAGATTCGGCGTGGGGGAAAAGAAAAGCAGGGGGGCGTAGGCGAGCAGCTGCCCGACCACCTCGTCCATGACGATGCGGCCGTCGTCCGCCCGTCCGAAGACGGGCTCCAGCCGGTCCCCCGCCCAGCTGCCGAGCCCGAGCAAGGCGGCCCAGCTCAGGGCGAAGAGGAACCATCCGAGGGCACCTGCGGCGTGACACAGAGGCGAAAATAGCACGAAAACCGGGATCGCCACCGCCGATCCGAAGGTTCCCGGCGCGACCGGGGCCAAACCCACTCCCCCAACGGTCCCCACGAGGAAGGCCGTCCGCTCGCTGCTGGACGGAGCAGCGCCGGAGGGGTCCGGTGACGCCGGAGCCGCGGGATCCGGGGCCGCAGGCGTGGCGGGCGCTTCGGAAGGGTCGTGCATCTCGAGCCGGGGCGGGACCCGGGCCGGAGGAGGGCGCGGCGACCGCGGCGGGGGGACCGGGACACCGTGGCAAAAACGTTACCATCCAGGCGTCGTGGCGTCCCCCCAACGCCTCAAGGTCCAGGGCCCGCTGGACGAATCAGCATCGGACGACGCGCGGGAAATCCGGTGGACGCCCCACCGGACGACGGGCGAGCGAACCGGACCACAAGACGAGGCCGCAACCGGCCGGGGGCAGCGCTGAAAGTGGGGGGAGCCGACGAGGCTGGGTCGACCCGAGGTGCGACCCAGGGGTCGCCTGACGCCCAGGCGATGGGGACCCGATCCGTCCCGGATCAGACGGCGCTGCTCGTCGAGCTGCTGCGCCTGATCAAGGGACGTTCGTTCTACCCGGAGTCCGACGCGAAGGTGCGCGAGCTGTCGGCCCGCGCCATCCGCGCACTGTCGACGGATCTCGAGCGCCACGGCGAGTGGACCCTCGAGCCGGCCGAAGGCGTGCTCTTCTGCGGCCCCGCCCAGCCGCGCGTGTGCCTCCACTCCGATCACGCTCGCGAGCTGTCGCGCCGGCTCGCCGACCGCGGCGTGCTGGAGCTTCGCTTCGAGTCGGGCCTCGACGAGGACGGACTCGCCTCTCTCACCCACGTGCTGTGCCGCGAGCCCGACCAGCTCGACGCCGAAGGCGGCCCCGCCGCGGCGCTCGCTGCCGGCGGTGGAAGCGGCGTCCATCTCGAGCTGCTCGAGACCGCCGAGCCCGACGAGACGCCGGTGCTGCTCGAGTCGCAGATGCCGAGCGTCGTCGTGATTCGCGAGCCGTCGGGAGAAGACACCGAGCCCCTCGACGGCCTGCCGCCGAGCGAGGGCACCTTCCTCGAGCTCGACGAGGCGCTGGCGCGCCCCGAGCCCAGCGACTTCGCCGTCTCGGGCCGTTCCCTCCCGCCGGTGAGCGACGAGCCCCGGCCGGGGACGCCCCAGGCGCCCGTCACCGAGCCGGACGAGACGACGCTCTCGGCTCCCGCCGAGGACACGCAGCCCACCGCGGTGACTGCGGTCACCGCAATCACCGCGCCCGCCGACGCACCGGAGCGCATCGAGCCCCTCCCCGCCGACGCCGACGACGACACGCTCGCGACGACCGACGCGGACCCGCTCGCAGCGCCCGCCCCGCTGGGCGTCGCGAACGAGGACGACGACACCACCGAGGACGACCTGATCGTGGACGCCCTGGTGGACGGCGCCGCCCTGGGCGACGCGGCGCGCGGCGCCGTGGTGAGCGAGGAGCGCGAGCTCGACCTCGAGCCGCTCTCCGCCGACGGAGACCTCGAGCCCGGCGCGCGCGAGGACCTCTTCGCGGCGCCGCTCGAGACGGTCCCCGCCGACTACGGCGCGGTGGAGGCCGCCCCTCTCGAGCGCGGCATCCGCGACGGCCGCAGCGCCGAGCTCGTCGACGTGCTGCGCGAGCTCGACGCCTGCGAGGGCGACGCCGAGTACGCCGATCTGGCCCGGCGCGCGTTCAACCTGGCCGAGCGCTGCCAGCACGAAGGGCGCGACGACGACACCTACCGCGTGATGCTCGTGTTCTCCGATCACGCCGCCGACATCGCCAAGCGCGGCGAGCAGGCCTCGCGCGTGGCCACCCAGTTCCTGACGGCGCTCGCGGCCGAGCAGGGCCGCACGCTGCTGATCGAGCGCGCCTGCGCGCCGAGCAACGCCAAGGGCGTTCGCGCCTCGCGGATCCTGCTGCAGCTCGGCTCCGAGGCGGCCGCGGACCTGCTGCGCGCAGCCGAGACCGAGCCCGACGACGAGCGCCGCGCACAGCTCCTCGGCATCCTGATCGCGCTCGGCGAGCACGCCCTCCCCGAGCTGCTGACCGCCCTCGACGGCGAGGAGCCCGGGCGCCTGCGGCTGGCCGCGCGCATCGTCGGCGACATCCAGAGCCCCGACGCGGTGCCGAAGCTGGCGGCCCTGCTCGAGCGCCCCGAGCAGGTGGTGCGCGAAGAGGCGGCCAAGTCGCTGGTGCGCGTGGGAAGCCCGCGGGCCATCGACGCCCTGATCCGCAGCCTGCGAAGCCGCACGCCCGGCATGGCGGCGCTGGCCGTCTACTGCCTCTCGGCGACGGGCAACCCCAAGGCCGTGGGCCCCCTGGTCGCCACGCTCGAGGACGCGGTCCGCGGCGGCCGCATCGAGGTGGCGCGCGAGGTCGTGCGCGCTCTCGGGCGCCTGGGACGCGCCGAGGCCACGGCACCGCTCGCCGCGCTGCTGACCAAGCGATCGCTCTTCGGCGGCAAGAAGCTCCGCGAGCTCAAGCTCGCCGCCATCCAGGCGCTCGGGAACCTCCCCGGCGACGAGGCCGTGGGCACCCTCGCCGAGGCCGCGAGCTCCCGCGACTCCCAGATCGCGAAGGCGGCCCAGGGCTTCCTCGGGCGCAAGAAGAAGGGCCGCTCGGGCAGCTAGTCCGGGTGTGCGCTCCGGGCGCTCCCGATGGTCGCGCGCCCCGCTCGGGGACGCGCCCGACCCCCTCTACGGGAACGGCTAGGCTCGCGCGAATGACCGTGCTGGGCATCGACCTCGGGGCCAGGCGGATCGGCCTCGCCGTCTCGGATGCCGAGGACCGCATCGCTTTTCCGGCCGGCGTGATCGCGAGCAAGGGCCCGAAGGCCGACGTCGGGGCGGTGGCCGAGCTGGCTCGCGAACGCGACGTGCGCGCGGTCGTCGTGGGCCTGCCCATCCACATGGACGGGCGCGAGGGCCCCGAGGCAAAGGCCGCACGCCAGTTCGCCGAGCGGCTGGCCGAGCGCTCGGGCCTGCCCGTCGAGCTGCTCGACGAGCGTTGGACCAGCCGCGAAGCCGAGCGCGTGCTCGCAGGCTCGACGAGCCGCCGCAAGGGGCGGCGCGACAAGGGTCGGGTCGACGAGGCGGCCGCGACGATCCTGCTGCGCACCTGGCTCGAGCGGCAGCCGACGGAGGGCCCGCGTTGATCCGGGCGATCGTCCTCGCCGTGCTCGGGCTCGGCCTCCTCTCCGCCGCCGCCGGCGCGTACTGGCTGCACCAGGCGAGCCTGCCCCCGGCCGAGAGCGGCGAAGCCCGCGCGTTCGAGATCCCCTCCGGCGCGTCGCTCTCCCAGATCGCGCGCTCCCTCGAGCGCGAGGGGCTGGTGCGCGACGCCCGGGTGTTCGAGTGGATCGGTCGCCTCGAGGAGGCGGGCACGAAGCTCCGCGCCGGGGAGTACCTGATCCCTCCGACCCTCTCCGCGTCCCAGGTGCTCGAGCGGCTGGTGCGCGGTGAGGTCCGCACCTACGAGGTGGTGATTCCCCCGGGCCTGCGCGCCCTCGAGATCGCCGACCGCCTGAGCCAGGCCGAGCTGGTCGATCGCGAGGCGTTCCTCGCCCACGTGACGAGTGCCGAGGCGGCGCGCACCCACGGCGTCGAGGGGCCCAACCTCGAGGGCTACCTCTACCCGGACACCTACCGGCTGGCGCGCGGGCTCGAGACCGAGGAGGTCGCCCGCGTGCTCGTCGACCATTTCGAGGCCGCCTGGGCCGAGGTGTCCGAGCGCGCGGAGCAGCAGGGCCTCTCGATGCTCGAGGTCGTGACCCTGGCCTCGATCGTCGAGAAGGAGACGGCGGCGCCCGAGGAGCGCCCGCTGATCGCGGCGGTGTTCCGCAACCGCATGCAGCGGGGCATGCGCCTCGAGACGGATCCGACGGTGATCTACGGCATCGCCGACTTCGACGGCAACCTGCGCCGGGTGCACCTCGAGGATCGCAGCAACCCCTACAACACCTACGCGATCCCGGGCCTGCCGCCGGGCCCGATCGCGAGCCCGGGGCGCGAAGCGCTCGAGGCCGTGGTGGCCCCGGCCGAGACCGACTACCTCTTCTTCGTCTCGCGCAACGACGGGACGCACAAATTCTCGGTGACCTACGCCGAGCACGCCGCCGCCGTCGACGAGTACCAGCGTCGCCGTCGGACCAGGAGTCCCCGTTGAGCGACGCACCGGATCCGCGCTCCTTCTACACCGAGCGCCTCCCCACCCAGTTCAACCGCGCGATCCGCGACCAGGAGCAGGCCGTCGAGGAGGCGACGCGCGTGCTCGCGGGCATGCGGGCCGTCGAGGCCACCCTCAAGATCGAGGTGCGCGGCGAGGGCGGCGGCGAGTTCTTCCTCAACATCACCGGCGGCGAGCTCGCACCGGCCGACGAGCCGAAGCATCCGCCGGTGCTGACCCTGATCCAGGACCGTCCCTCCTTCGAGCGACTGGTCGCCGAGGCGGGCGACTCCGCCCTCGGCTTCCTCGGTGGGCTCTCGGGCCTCGCCGGGGAGATGAAGCTCACCAAGGCGCGCCTCGACAACCTGACGGGCGTCGCCGGCATGCTGCACTTCGAAGTCAGCGGAGACGACGGCTTCTGGGTCGCCACCCACTTCGGGCCCGCCCCGGCTCCCGCCGAGCCCACCACCCGCATCCGCGTGAGCCCCGAGGCCTACGCCTCCCTGCGCAGCGGCGAGCTGAACCCCCAGGACGCCTTCCTGGGTGGCCAGATCGAGGTGGAAGGCGACATGCAGCTCGCGATGCAAGTGGCTCTGGCCGCGATCGCTCCCGACTGATCCGCTCCGCGCCTCGGCGCGGAGACGGCGCCGAATCGGGAGCGCCGGGTCACCCGGGCTCGAGCCGGGGGCACCCACTCCCCGCGCACCCCCTGCGCGTGGAGACGACCCCGATGAGCCGCACGCTCCTGCTCTGGATCTCGTTCGCGTTCGTGGCCTTTCTGCCGCTTCCGGCCCTGGCCACGCCGCTCCTCGACGGCACCTACCAGCTCGGGAACCACCCCGACGGCAACGCGGCCGAGCCCTTCTACGGGCTGCGTCTCGACGGCCTGTTCGACGGCGACGACGACACCATCGTCACCCTGAGCTTCGACCCGGCCGACGGCGCGAACGTGCAGATGACCATCGACGGAGCCGAGATCCACATCTACGGAGTGGTCTTCGGCGGCGAGATCGCGAACCACGCCTACGTGGGCGGCGGCCACTTCTTCAAGCTCGACTTCCGCTACACGGACGCCGTCGTCTCGGGGATGACCCACACCGCCAACACCGGGTCCGGCACGATCACCCAAATGGGCGGCGACGCCTACGACCTGGTCGCCTACGCGGGCGACCACGACGACGCGTTCGCCCTGGCCATGGGCCACCGCGGCGTGGACGGCTTCTCCGGCTTCGGTTGGCTCATCCACGGCGGCGCACAGGAGCACCTGAAGGCCTCGGACTGGCTCTTCACGGTGGTCCCCGAGCCCCACGCGTTCGGCCTGATGGCGCTCGGGCTCGCGGGCCTGCTCTGGATCGGGCGCCGCCGCTAGTCCGGACGCCCCTGGATCGGATGCCGCCGCCAGTCGGGACGCCCGCGATCGCCGCTGGATCCCTACTGGATCGCGACTTCCTTGAGCAGCTCGAGGTTGTCGAGCGCGCGCCCCGCGCCGTGCACGACGGCGGTGAAGGGATCCTCGCTGCGCAGGATGGGCAGCTTGGTCTCCTGACGCAGCACGACGTCGAGGCCCCCGAGCAGCGAGCCGCCACCCACGAGCATGATGCCGCGGTCGACGATGTCCGCCGCGAGCTCGGGCGGCGTCTTCTCGAGGGTGAGGTGCACCGTCTCGACGATCTGGCCGAGGGGCTCCATCAAGGCCTCCCGGATCTCGTCGCTGGTCGCGACCACGACCTTCGGAATGCCCGCGACGAGGTCGCGCCCCTTCACCTCCATGGTGGAGGACTTGGCGGCATCCGAGGCCGTCGCGATGGTGACCTTGATCTGCTCGGCCGAACGCTCGCCGACGAGCATGTTGTACTTGCGCCGGACGTAGTTGATGATCGCCTCGTCCATGGCGTCGCCACCGCAGCGGATCGAGCGCGAGGTCACGATGCCCGAGAGCGAGATCACGGCCACGTCGGTGGTGCCGCCGCCGATGTCGACGACCATGTTGCCGGTGGCCGCCGTCACGTCGAGGCCTGCGCCGATGGCGGCCGCCATGGGCTCCTCGATCAGGTAGACCTCGCGGGCGCCCGCCGAGAGCGCGGACTCGCGCACGGCGCGCTTCTCGACGCTCGTGATGCAGGGCGGCACGCAGATCACGATGCGCGGGCGGACCAGCTTGCGCCGGTTGTGCGCGCGCTGGATGAAGTAGCGGAGCATGGCTTCGGTGATCTCGAAGTCGGCGATCACTCCGTCCTTGATGGGACGGATCGCGCGGATGCCGCCGGGCGTCCGGCCGAGCATCTCCTTGGCTTCGTGTCCGACCGCGAGCACCTTGTCGCCGCGTCCGGTGTTGTCCTTGGCCACGGCCACGACGCTCGGCTCGGAGCAGATGAGGCCCCTGCCCTTCACGTACACGAGCGTGTTGGCCGTTCCGAGATCGATGGCGAGATCGCTCGAGAAGAAGCCTGCCAGCGAGTCGAAGATCATTCCGAGCCCCCTCACCGATGCGTATCGGCCAGGGGAGGCAGGAGTTGAGCGAAGCCGGCTCTTCCGAAGGGGAATCCCGGCGGTGGGAGGCCCGGCGCTCGCGGGCCGCCCCGCTCAGCGCTCCGCGGGCTCTCCGGCGGCCGCAGGAGGCTCCGCGCCAGCCACGGGCCGGTCCGCCAGATGGGCCCGGAGGTCGCCCAGGCGCCCCGTGAGCGCCATCAGCTCGTCCACCAGGACGGCGGCCTGGCCGTGGGCCTCCGAGACGTGCACGTCGAAGGCCTGGAGCTCGGCCCGGGCCGTCGCCAGGGCGGCGTTGGAGGCCGCCAGCGACTCCTTCAGCGTCGCCGCCTGCTGGGCGGCCAGCAGCCAGCCCAGCAACGCCACGAAGAGGGCGATGCCCAGGCCGATCACCAGGCGGTTTCCGCCCCGGGGAGCCGGCTCGGCCGCCGGGGCATCGGGAACGGCCGAGAGATGCGGCGTTCGAGACTCGGGGGAGGGCTCGGCCATGGGGGACTCCTGGGACGTCCTGCCCCCGGAGCGGGGCTCAGGACTGGATGACGAGCTTCGAGAGGCTGGTCTTGCGCAGGTTCGTCTTCTGGATCGTGCGTACCAGCTCGGCCACCTTCTCGGTGTCCGTCTCGAAGGGATTGTTGCAGATCACCCGGACGTTCAGCAGGTTGCCGAGGCGGATGTTCGACCAGTCGAGGTCGTACTGGATGCCGTTCTGGCGGGCGAGCTTGATGAACTCGCCGCGCATGCGCGCCCGGGTATCCGGCGGCGGCTCGGTCTTGGCCTTGATGATCTCTTCGTCGTTCAGGATGCGGTCGACGGCGCCCTTGCGCTCGAGCAGGTAGTAGAGGCCGCGGTTCACGCGGATGTCGTGGTACTGCAGGTCGAGCATGAAGACGCGCGGATCGCTCCAGCGCGAGCCGCGCGAGTCGATCCAGCTCTCGATCAGCCGGCGCTTGATGATCCAGTCGATCTTCTTGCTGAGCTTGTCCGGGTCGGTGTCGAGGCAGTCGAGCACGTACTGCCACATCCCGACGGCCTCCTTCAGCTCGTCGCTGACGGGGTAGTGCTCGCAGTACTTCTGGGCCATCTCGCAGTACTCGCGCTGGATCTCGATGGGCGAGTACTCCCGACCGTTGTCGAGCCGGAGCTTGCGCTTGCAGGTCGTGTCGTAGGAGATGTCCTTGATGGCCTTCACCGGGTTGCGCAGGGTGAAGTCCTTGTTGATGTAGTTGTCCTCGATCATCTGGAGGACGACGGCGCACGAGCCCACCTTCACGAAGTTGGTGTACTCGCTCATGTTCGAGTCGCCGACGATCACGTGCAGGCGGCGGTACTTCTCGCGGTCCGCGTGGGGCTCGTCGCGGGTGTTGATGATCGAGCGGTCGTTGGTCGTGGTGCCCGAGATCTTCTG
>JASJCN010000218.1 GCA_030065975.1 Myxococcota bacterium | reverse complement strand
CGGCCAGGAGCTCGATTGGCGGCAGATGGTCGGGTACTTCGACGTGAGTCTGCGGGGCGGGCTGATCCGGGCCCGCAAGCTGCTCGCCACCCTGACCGCCGAAGGGCTTCCCCAGGCTCGCCAGATCGTGGCTGCCGAACTCGGCGGTCAGGGTGGCGAGCAGCTTGCGGGCCCGGATCAGCCCGCCCCGCAGACTCACGTCGAAGTACCCGACCATCTGCCGCCAATCGAGCTCCTGGCCGAACTTCTCGAGCCCCTCGAGGCGCCCCGCGGCGTACATCGCCCCCACCAGCGCGCCGGCCGACGAGCCGCACACGATGTCCGGGACGATCCCCCGCTCCTCGAGCGCCCGGATCACGCCCACGTGAGCCCAGCCGCGAGCCGCCCCACTCCCGAGCGCCAGACCGATCCGACCCTTCAAGTCGTACATGAGGAGAACCTGGAGAAGCCCCGGCCCGGCGTAAAGGGCCAGCCCTCGGGACTCAGCTCGCCCGGCCCCGCGCCATGGCCACGGCGCCGGCCAGCGACCCGGCCGACAGGACGGCCCCGGCGGCGAAGGCGCCCGCGAACGCGCTCCCGGTTGCGGCGCCGCCGTAGACGAGCGCGAGGAAGGTGATGCCGAAGGAGGCGCCCACCTGCCCGGTGAGACGGTTCGCGGCCGACGCGATGCCGAGGTCGGCCTCGGGCACCGCATTGGAGACGGAGCTCGTGAGCGAAGGCAGGGCCAGGCCGTGGCCCGTCCCCTGGAGCACGAGGCCGAGCACGACCAGGGGAAGCGACGCCTCGATCGACGCCACAGCCAGGATCGCGAGGGAGAGCGTCATGATGCCGGCGCCGATCACGGCGGCGGCCCGCTCGCCGAAGCGCGTTCCCAGCCGCCCTCCGAAGGGCGAGGCGATCGTGAGCGAGAGCGTCCGCATCAGCATGATCCCGGCTGCCGCGGAGAGCGAGTACTCGAACACCTCGAGCAGCAGCAACGGCGCGACCACGAACGCCCCCATGTAGGCCGCGCCCATGAAGGCGTTGGAGACGATCGGCGCGCTGAAGTTGCGCAGCGAGAAGAACGAGAGCGGGAGCAGCGGCGCCACGGCCCGCCTCTCCACCTGGACGAAGGCCGCGAGCATGACGACGCCGAGGAGGACGCCGCCCGCGATCTCGAGGCTCTCGAGCCCCACGGTCCGCACGCGCCCGAGCGCCCACATCAGCCCGGCGACGCCCACCGCGAGGGTGCCCGCGCCGAGCAGGTCGAAGCGCACGCGCTGGCGCGGGGTCTCGCGCAGCACGAGCCAGGCGAGCAACAGGGCCGCGACCGAGATGCCGGCCTGCAGCACGAACACCACGCGCCAGCCGAGCCACTCGACGAGCGGCCCACCGGCCACGAGGCCGAGCGCCGGGGCGGCCGCGCCGGTGAAGGACCACCAGCCCATGGCGGAGACGCGCTTCTCGCGCGCGGTGACCGCGAAGATGAGCGCCATCGAGCTCGGACCGGTGGCGCCGCCGAGCACGGCGGCCAGGGTCCGCAGCCCGATCAGCGAGCCGAGATCCCACGCGATGGCGGTCAGCGCCGCCGTCACCGTGGAGGCGGCGAAGCCGAAGAGGAAGGTGCGGCGGTGTCCGTAGAGATCCCCGAGCTTGCCGAGCAGCGGCAGCGCCACGGCGGACAGCAGCATCGGGCCGGAGATGACCCAGGCCGCGTGGTCCTGACTCACCCCGAACTCCGCGGCCACGATGCCGAGGGCGACCGTCAGGATCGTGATCGGGAAGGTCGTGGCGAACATTCCCGCGAGCGCCGCGACGAGCACCCAGCTCGGATAGCTCCCGCGATCCTCGAGCCCGGCGGTGAAGCGCTCGCGCAGGCTGCCGCCGCGCTGCCCGGTACCGTCGACGGACGGTCCTCGGGCCTCGCCCGAGGCAGAGGGCAGGAACGCGTTCAAAGGGGACTCCGATCGAGTCGCCGAGGTCGGGCGGGACTCGGCGGGAGGCGCAGCGGGAGCATGCGCTCGGCGCACGGGGACGTGCGGCGCGCGCAGGTTAGCGGTTTCGCGCAGTTTCCGCGCGGGCCGCTAGCCTCGGCTCGAACGGGCGGCTTCATCTCGCCGACGACGCCCGACGAGATCAGGAGGAGTGCTTGGAGCCCGCCGCGACCGCCCCGGACCGCCACCCGCTCGACCGAAGCGAGACGGAACGTTTCGTCGGGTCCACCTGGGACCGGGAGATCCTCCCGAGCCTCGAGCGCTACATCGAGATCCCGAACAAGTCGCCGGCGTTCGAGCCCGACTGGCGCGACAAGGGCCACATGCAGCGCGCCGTCGACCTGATCGCCGACTGGTGCCGCGCCCGGGAGATCCCGGGACTGACGGTCGAGGTCGTCGAACTCGACGGGCGGACGCCGGTGATCTGGATGGAGGTGCCCGGCCAGACCGACGACACGGTGCTCCTCTACGGCCACCTCGACAAGCAGCCCGAGATGACCGGCTGGCGCGAGGACCTGGGCCCCTGGGTCGCCGTGCGCGAAGGCGACAAGCTCTACGGCCGCGGCGGTGCCGACGACGGCTACGCCGCCTTCGCGTCGCTCACGGCCCTCGAGGCGATGGCTCGCCAGGGCGTGCCCCACGCGCGCTGCGGCATCCTGATCGAGGCCTGCGAGGAGAGCGGCAGCCCCGACCTCCCGGCCTACGTCGACCACCTGCGCGAGCGCATCGGGACGCCTTCGCTGGTGATCTGCCTCGACTCGGGGTGCGGCGACTACGAGCGGCTGTGGGGCACCACCTCGCTCCGCGGGATGATCTCGGGCGACCTCTGTGTCGACGTGCTGCGCGAGGGCGTCCACTCGGGCGACGCCAGCGGCATCGTGCCGTCGAGCTTCCGGATCCTGCGCACGCTGCTCTCGAGGCTCGAGGACGAGGCGACGGGCCGCCTCCTCCCCGATTGGCTGCATGCCGAGATCCCCGCGGATCGGGTGCACCAGGCGGGCCTGATGGCCGGGGTGCTCGGCGACGGCGTGTTCGAGAAGTACCCCTTCGTCGACGGCATGGGGCCCATGGCCGGCGACCCGACCGAGGGCATCCTGAATCGCACCTGGCGGCCGACGCTCTCCATCACCGGCATGGACGGCATCCCGCCCATGGCCGACGCGGGCAACGTGCTGCGGCCGGGGACGCAGGCCAAGCTCTCCCTCCGGCTCCCGCCCACCGTGGACGGCGAGACGGCCAGCCGCAGGCTCAAGGAGCTGCTCGAGGCCGATCCGCCCTACGGCGCCCGGGTGCGCTTCCACGCCGAGACGCCGGCGACGGGCTGGAACGCCCCGCCCTTCGAGCCGTGGCTCGAGCGCTCCCTCGAGGCCGCCTCGCTGGCCTACTTCGGCAAGCCCGCCGTCTTCATGGGCGAAGGGGGAACCATCCCCTTCATGGGCATGCTCGGCGAGCAGTTCCCCGAGGCCCAGTTCCTGATCACCGGCGTGCTCGGGCCCGGCTCGAACGCCCACGGTCCCAACGAGTTCCTGCACGTCCCGACCGGCCGCCGGCTCACCAGCTGCGTCGCCCACGTGCTGGCCGACCACGCCACGCGCGGCGCCGACTAGGCTTGCGCTAGCGGCACTTCCAGGCCTGCACCCAGCGCAGCCCGCCCAGGTTCGCCTGGGGCTCGGTGTTGCGGCCGACGATCTGTCCGGAGTTCCGCAGGAAGTGGAACGCCTCGTGGCCCGCGACGAATACGGCCATCTCGGCCAGATCGAGGAATCGGACGTCGGTGCACAGGTAGTCCCAGTCGCCGTTCTCGAGGGTCTCGGAGCCGGTCACGATCTCCCCGTCCCAGGGGTAGTCGGCCTCCGGGCACACGCACGCGCGGATGCGGTAGCCGTGGCGGAAGGATCGGGCCCGGGGCTTCGTGCGCACCGGATACGTGCACTCGCCCGAGTAGCGCTCCTTGGGCAGCGGCAGCAGCTTGAACCAGTCGAGCTTCGAGAGGTCGAACGGGGCGAGCTCGGCGCGGGTGAACTCGATGACCTCCGGCAGGCCGATCTCGTCGATCCACTCGGTCACGCGCGCCCTTCGTCGAAGGGCGCGATCACGTCGTCGCCGAAGCGGCGAATGCCCTCGAGCTTCTTCTCCAGGTCGTCCGTGGCGCCCGCGTAGAACACCCAGGGCATCGTCATCAGATGGGTCACCCCGGCGTCCGCCACGCGGCGATAGCCGTCGAGATCGAACGCGTCCTTGGCGGCGGCCAGCACCGCGAAGGGTCGCCCCGCGCGATCCGACCCGGCCCGCAGGGCGTCGAGCTTCGCTCGGATCTCGCCGAGCTCGGCCGTGGTGTGCAGGTCCGAGATCCAGCCGTCGCAGCGCGTGGCCGCGCGTCGCAGTGCCGGCTCCGAGAGGCCGCCGCACCAGATCGGGATCGGCCGGCTCGGAACCGGGCTCATCTCGAGGGGCTCGAAGCGGTAGAACTCGCCCTCGTGACCCACCATGCCGCCGGCCCAGAGCTTCTCGAGGACCTCGAGCATCTCGTCCATGCGCCGGCCGCGCCGCGCGAAGGGCTGCTCCAGCAGCTCGAACTCCTCGCGCATCCAGCCCGCCCCGATGCCGAGCTCCACCCGGTCGCCCGAGAGGACCGCCGCCGTCCCCACGGCTTTCGCGACCACGAAGGGATTCCTCAAGGGCAGCACGTAGATCCCCGTCACGAACCGGATCTTCTCGGTCGAGGCTGCCAGGTGCCCGATCGTGACCCAGGGGTCGGGCCAGGGCGTGAAGGGCTCCCAGCGCGGCGCACCATCCGGCGTGTAGGGATACGGCGTGTCGATCCGCTCGGGGTGCACGACGTGGTCGGACAGGATCACCCGCTCGAAGCCCGCCTCCTCGGCGGCCCGGGAAAGGGCGCCCGCCTGGAGCGGATCCTGGAAGGCCAGGGAGAGCGCGAACTTCATGGCGGCCAACCATAGCGGTTGGTGACGGCGGGCCCGGCCGAGAACGGCGGGCGTGCGCCACGCTCCGGGATGCTGCAACGTTGCATGCCCACGGGAGGCACGCACGGATGCAGGAGCTGGGACCGACGCGAACGCTGCTCGACGGGCTCGCTTTCGGTGAGGGCCCGCGCTGGCACGAAGGCCGGCTCTGGTTCTCGGACATGCACCACCACCAGGTGATCGCCGTCGACGAGTCGGGCAAGGCCGAGGTGCAGTTCGAGGTGCCCCACCGTCCCTCGGGGCTCGGCTGGCTTCCGGACGGACGCCTGCTCGTCGTCTCGATGACCGACCGCAAGCTCCTCGTCCGCGAGGGCGACGTCCTGCGGCAACACGCCGACCTGCGCTCGTTCGCGAGCTGGCACTGCAACGACATGCTGGTCGACGACAAGGGCCGCGCCTACGTCGGGAACTTCGGCTTCGATCTCGACGGCGGGGCCAAGCCCTGCCACGCCAACCTGATCCGCGTGGATCCCGATGGCGCCGTCTCCATCGCCGCGGAGGAGATGAGCTTCCCCAATGGGACGGTCCTCACCCCCGACGGACGCACCCTGATCGTCGGCGAGTCCTTCGGCACCTGCCTCACCGCCTTCGACGTCGCCCCGGACGGCAGCCTCTCGAACCGGCGCGTCTGGGCGACGCTCACGGGCGCCACACCCGACGGCATCTGCCTCGACGCCGAGGGCGCCGTCTGGGTCGCCTCGCCGATCAGCGGCGAGGTGCTGCGCGTCCGCGAAGGCGGCGAGGTCACCCACGGCGTCGGCGTCGAGCACCAGGCCTTCGCCTGCATGCTCGGCGGCGACGACGGCCGCACCCTCTTCATCTGCACGGCCAAGGGCTCCGACCCGGAGGCGACGGTGACGGAGAAGGCGGGACGCATCGAGACGATCCGCGTGGACGTCCCGCACGCCGGGCTGCCCTAGAGATCGGCAATCCGGCTACTCGCCGGCTCCGGCCAGCTGCTGGAACAGCGGGCGCAGGTCGGGCCCCTTCCGGATGGTGTGCCCGCCGTCCACGGCGAACACCTGGCCGGTCATCCAGCTCGTCTCGTCCGAGAGCAGGAAGGCCACGCTGCTGCCGATGTCCTCGGGACGCCCGATCCGTGAGATCGGCATCAGCCGCAGGTACTCCTCGCGCGACACCTCCTGGCTCGAGAGCACGGCCGCGAGTGGCGTCTCCACGATGCCCGGCAGCACCGAGTTGACCCGAATGCCGTGCTCGCCGAGCTCGTCGGCGGCGCAGCGGGTGAGCATGTCGAGGGCGGCCTTGGAGATGCAGTAGGAGCTCATCCACGGGTGCGTGAGCGCGCCGGCGATGGAGCTGATGTTCACGATGCTGCCGCCCTCTCCGGCGTCGCGCATCGCGCGCCCGGCCGCACGCAGGCAGCGGAAGGCGCCCTTCAGGTTGGTGTCGAGCACGCGCTCGAGCTCCTCGGTGGGGACGTCCAGGATCGGCCCGCCACTGCCCGTGCCGGCGCAGTTGACCAGCCCGTCGATGCGCCCGAAGCGTTCGGTGGTGGCCGCCACCGCCGCGTCCGCCGATGCGTCGTCGGTCACGTCACAGACGACGAAGGCCGCGCCCTCGCCGAGCCGCTCGGCGGCGTCGACCAGCGTCTCCTCGCGGCGGGCGCAGATCATCACGCGGCCGCCGCCGGCCAGGATCTTCTCGGCGCAGCCGAAGCCGATCCCCGTGGCACCGGCCGTCACCAGCACCACCTTCCCCGAAAGGTTCGCCATCCCGCTCTACTCCTCGACCTCGCTCGGAGGCGGCAGCTCGGCACCGCAGTCGCGGCAGAACCGCGCCGAAGGCAGGTGCCCTTCACTGGTACAGCTCGGACAGCTCCGGGTCGTGACCGGCCGCTTGCCGATCTGCGTCAGCTCGGCCGTGACGATCCCCGTCGGCACCGCGATGATGCTGTAGCCCAGGATCATCACCCCCGCCGCCACCACCTGGCCGAGCCAGGTCACCGGGGCGATGTCGCCGTAGCCGACCGTGGTCATCGTGACGATCGCCCAGTAGATCGAGCGGGGGATGCTGGTGAATCCGCCCTGCTCCCCCTCGATCAGGTACATGGTGGAGCCCAGCACCACGTTGATGATCAGCACCGCGGCCAGGAACACCCCGATCTTGTGGCGCGCCGCGCGGATCGCACGCAGCAGCTCGGAGCCCTCCTCGACGACGGCCGTCAGCTTGAAGATGCGCATGATGCGCAGCAGCCGGATCGCTCGGATGACTGCCAGCGACTGGGTGCCCGGCAGCAGGAGGCTCAAGTAGGTGGGGACGATCGCCAGCAGGTCGACGATGCCGAGGAAGCTGGTCGCGTAGCGCAGCGGGCGATCCACGCAGTAGAGGCGCAGCACGTACTCGATCGTGAAGGCCCCGGTGATGGCGAACTCGATCGCGCGAAGGGTCGCTCCGTGGTCGGCCCGGATCCGCTCCACGCTCTCGAGCATGGCGGCCGCCACGCTGAAGAGGATCGCCCAGATCAGCGCGACGTCGAAGCGCTTCCCCGCCGGCGTATCCGCCTCGAAGATGATGCGGAAGAGTCGCCGGCGAGCGTCGCTCGCCCCCGGCCCGGCCTTGCTGAGCCGGGCGCGGGAGCTGGCTCCGTAGCCCCCGTCGTCGAGTCGATCAGCGGCCACCGCCCACCGGCACCTGGATGGCTTCTCCCTCCGCCCCTTCGAAGCCTCCGGCCCGTCGGCGCGCCCGCCAGCCGCGGATCCGCGCCGGGAGGTCGCTGAAATCGTCCAGGACCAGGATCCCCGCCGGCAGCAGGAACAGCGTGATCAAGGTGGCCAGGAGCACGCCGAAGGCCAGCGAGGTGGCCATGGGGATCAGGAACTGGGCCTGGAGGCTCTGCTCGAGCAGGAGCGGAGTCAGGCCCACGAAGGTCGTGATGGAGGTCAGCACGATGGGACGAAAGCGTCCTTCGCTGGCGCGCGCCACTGCCTCGGGAAGCGGGACCCCCCGGGCCACGTGGCCGTTGAGGGAGTAGATCAGCACCAGGCTGCCGTTCACGACCACCCCGGTGAGCGCCACGATTCCCATCACGGACATGAAGGAGAGTCCGAAGCCCGGCTTGAAGGCCGCCATCAGCAGGTGGCCGAGGATCGCGCCCACGGTGCCGAAGGGGATCACGGACATGATGAGCAGCGGCTGCACGTAGGAGCGCAGAGGGACGGCCAGGAGCGCGTAGATGGCGAAGAGCGCGACGACGAACCAGCGTGCGAGCCCGCCGAGGGCACGGCGCTGCTCCTCCTGGGCGCCGGCGAAGAAGAAGCTCATGCCCTCGTAGTCGCCGACGATCTCCTGGAGCGGGCCGGCGGTGATCTGGGCGAGCACCTCGTTGCCCGTGATCAGCGTGCGGTCCACCTCGGCCGTCACGGACACGATCCGCTGGCGGTTCGTGCGTCGGATGGTGGAGTAGCCGCGACCCATCTCGACGGCGGCCACCGTGTAGAAGGGCACCTCGCTCCCGGCCGCCGTGCGAATGCGCAGGTTCTCGAGATCGCCGAGGGAGCGCCGCGAGTGGGCCGGGTAGCGCACCATCACGGCCACGTCGTCGCGGCCGCGCTGGACCCGCTGGGCCTCCTCGCCGTAGAAGGCCTGGCGCACCTGGCGCGCGAGATCGCGCTGGGTCACGCCGAGGGCCTCCCCGGCCGGCCGGATCGTGAGCTTCGCCTCGCGCTTACCGGCGCGGAAGCTGTCCGTGATGTCGTAGACGCCGGTGTAGCCGGCCAGCAGCGCCTTCACCCGGTCGGCCGCCGCCTCGAGCTCGTCGACGTTGGGGCCGCGCAGGCGGACGTTGACCGCCTCGCCCGCCGAGAAGAACGAGGACTGGAACACGAGCTCTTCCTGTCCCGGGATCGGCGGCACCAGCTCCCGCCAGCGCTGGGCGATCTCCTCGGTGGAGATCGCTCGCTCCTCGGCCGGCACCAGCTCGAGGGTCACCTCGCCGAGGTGTCCCGCCGAGGCGGTCTGCTGGCCTGCGTTGCCCGGGTTCTGGTTCGAGTTCTGCGTCGGGTGGTCACCGATCGAGACGAGCGCGTGCTGGATCAGCGAGCGGTCGCCGCCCCACTCCGCATCGAGCTCGGCCTGGAGTCGTCGCCCGGCCGCCGCGATCTCCTCCACCGCCTCGGCGGTGACGTCGTAGGGCGTTCCCTGGGCCATGGTGAGCGACGCGATCACGAAGTCGGCCTGCAGGGACGGGAAGAAGGAGAAGCGCAGCCGGCCGCTCGCCACCACGGCCAGGGTGCAGATCAGCGCCGAGACGCCGAGCGCGAGGGTCAGGTAGCGCCAGCTGAGGGCCCAGGCGAGCCCCCGGCGATAGGGGCCCGCGATCAGGCGCTCGAGGCCCGAGGCGAAGCGCTCCTGGAAGCCGGTCCAGCCGGAGCCCGCACGCGTGCGTCCGGGGGCGTCGGCGGGGATCCCGTGCCCGAGATGAGCCGGGAGGATCAGCAGGGCCTCGACCAGCGAAGCGGCCAGGCACAGGATCACCACGAGGCCGATCACGCCGAAGATCTGGCCCATCGTTCCCTCGACCAGGATCAGGGGCATGAAGGCCGCCACCGTGGTCAGCACGCCGAACACGACCGGGACGCCCACCTCCCGCGTCCCGGCGATCGCTGCCGAGAGCGGATCCTCGCGATTGCGTTGGTGGGTGTAGATGTTCTCCCCGACCACGATGGCGTCGTCGACCAGGATGCCGAGCACCAGGATGAAGGCGAAGAGCGAGACCACGTTCAGCGACACGTCGGCGGCGGGCATGGTCCAGAGCGCGCCCAGGAACGCGATCGGGATGCCGGCACTCACCCAGAAGGCGAGGCGCGGCTTGAGGAAGAGCGCCAGCGAGAGCAGCACGAGCAGGAGGCCGCTGCGCGCGTTGCGCACGAGGGTGTCGATGCGGCCGCGCAGCACGCGCGCGTCGTCGTCCCAGGTCGTCAGCGAGA
>JASJCN010000217.1 GCA_030065975.1 Myxococcota bacterium | reverse complement strand
CGTGGTCCGAGTCGTACCCGCGGTGGGTGGCGAGATCGAAGGCGACCGAGAGGCCCTGCTGGCCGCCCGCGAGGTTGGCCTTGTAGAAGGCGTTCGACTCCTCGGCGGTGGAGAAGCCCGCGTACTGGCGCACCGTCCAGGGGCGGTTCGCGTACATGGTCGCTCGCGGGCCGCGCAGGAAGGGGAAGAGCCCGGGCGTGGTGTCCACCTGCTCGAGGCCCTCGAGGTCCGCCGCCGTGTAGAGCGGCTTCAGCTCGAGGCCGTCCGGGGTGGTGACCCGGAGGGCGTCCACGTCCTTGCCGCGGAGCTCCTTGGCCGAGAGCTCCTTCCAGCGGTCCAGATCCGCCATGTCGTTCACTCCGTTCGCTCTGGTTCCCGGCGCGGCCTCTCTCCGGCCCGGGAATCCCCTGCAGAGACCGCAGGTTAGCTGCTACATGCTGCGGCGGTACTGCCCGCCGACGGCGAACAGGGCATCCGTGATCTGCCCGAGGCTCGCCACGGTCACCGTCTCCATCAGCTCGCCGAAGACGTTGCCCCCGGCGCGGGCCACCTCCTGGAGGCGCGCCAGGGCCGCCGGGGACTCGTCCGCGTGCCGGGCCTGGAAGTCGCGCAGCGCCGCGAGCTGCTCGCCCTTCTCCTCGTCGCTGGCCCGCATCAGGTCGACGGGCCGCTCGGCCGCCTCGGGCGCCGGGTTCTCGAAGGTGTTCACGCCCACCACCGGGAGCTCGCCCGAGTGCTTCAGCGACTCGTAGTGCAGGCTCTCGTCCTGGATCCGTCCGCGCTGGTAGTGCGTCTCCATGGCACCGAGGACGCCGCCGCGCTGGGAGAGACGCTCGAACTCCTGGAGCACGGCCTCCTCCACCAGGTCGGTCAGCTCCTCGATCACGTAGGCACCCTGGAGCGGGTTCTCGTTCTTCGAGAGGCCGAGCTCGCGGGCGATGATCAGCTGGATCGCGAGCGCCCGGCGCACGGACTCCTCGGTCGGCGTCGTCACGGCCTCGTCGTAGGCGTTGGTGTGCAGGCTGTTGCAGTGGTCCTGCACCGCGGTGAGTGCCTGGAGCGTCGTGCGGATGTCGTTGAAGGCCATCTCCTGCGCGTGGAGCGAACGGCCCGAGGTCTGGATGTGGTACTTGAGCTTCTGGCTGCGCTCGTCGGCCCCGTACAGCTCCTTCAGCGCCACGGCCCAGATGCGGCGGGCCACGCGGCCGATCACCGCGTACTCGGCGTCGAGACCGTTCGAGAAGAAGAACGAGAAGCTCGGCGCGAAGGCGTCCACGTCCATGCCCCGCGCCCGGTACGACTCGAGGTAGGTGAAGCCGTTCGCGAGCGTGAAGGCCAGCTGGGTGATCGGGTTCGCACCCGCCTCGGCCATGTGGTAGCCGGAGATCGAGACGGAGTAGAAGTTCCGCGCGCCCGTCTCGATCAGCCACTCCTGGACGTCGCCCATCACCTGGAGCGAGAACTCCGTCGAGAAGATGCAGGTGTTCTGGGCCTGGTCCTCCTTCAGGATGTCCGCCTGCACCGTGCCACGGACGCGGGAGAGCACGTCGCGCTGGATCCGCTCGTAGGTTTCGGCGTCGACCGCCTTCCGGCCGGGAATGCCGAGCAGACCGAGCCCGAGCCCGTCGTGTCCCTCGGGCAGCGGACCCGCGTAGCGCGGCCGGTCCGGGAAGCCCGCCTGCACGGCCTCGAGCTCGCCCGTCGCGCGCAGGTGCTTCTCGACCCCCTGATCGATGGCCGCGTTCAGGAAGAAGGCGAGCACGGTCGGAGCCGGCCCGTTGATCGTCATGGAGACCGAGGTCGAGGGATCCACCAGGTCGAAGCCCGAGTAGAGCTTCTTGGCATCGTCCAGGGTGCAGACCGACACGCCCGACGTCCCGACCTTCCCCCAGACGTCGAGGCGCTCGGCGGGGTCGCGCCCGTACAGGGTCACGCTGTCGAAGGCGGTCGAGAGCCGCGTCGCAGGCTGGCCCTTCGAGACCAGGTGGAAGCGGCGGTTGGTGCGCTCGGGGCCGCCCTCGCCGGCGAACATCCGCGCCGGGTCCTCCTCGGCGCGCTTGAAGGGGAACACGCCCGCCGTGAAGGGGTAGTGGCCGGGCAGGTTCTCGCGCCGCAGGTAGCGGGTGAGCGCGCCCCAGTCCTCGCTCCTCGGCAACGCCACCTTTGGGAGCCGCGTGTCCGCGAGGGTGCGCGTGTGATTCTCGACGGCGATGTCGCGGCCGCGAACCGAGTAGCTCTGGCTCTCGGCGGCGTAGCGTGCACGGGTCTCGGGCCAGGCCTCGAGGGCGGCGTGCAGCTCTTCGGGGAGCTCCGCCGCGGCCTCGGCCGCAAGTTGCGAGAGCGTCTCGGGCGTCTCGTCGCCGAGCTCGTGGATCGCGGCGGCGAGCTGCTGGGCGCGCACGGCCCGGGCGGCCTCCTCCTCGGTGCGGCTGCGCTGGGTGCGCAGCGTGTCGGCGATCTCGGCCAGGTAGCGCGTGCGGCGGGTGGGGACGACGGCGCCCGCGGTGCGCGCGCCGGCATGGCGTTCACCGCGCGGCTCGGCGAAGGCCTGGGCTCCCGACTCGACGAGCCCCCGACGGAGCGACTCGTAGAAGGCCTCGATGCCGGGATCGTCCCACTGGCGCGCGACGGTCAGGTGCACGGGCACCTCGTCGTCCGGCGTCTCGAAGGCCGTGTGATTGCGACGCCACTGCTTGCGCACCTCGCGCAGGGCGTCCTCGGCGCCGTGGCGGTCGGCCTTGTTCAGCACCACGCGGTCGGCCAGCTCGAGCATGTCGATCTTCTCGAGCTGGGACGGGGCGCCGAACTCGGGGGTCATCACGTAGATCGAGGTGTCGGCGAGGTCGACGATCTCCGAGTCGCTCTGGCCGATGCCCGCCGTCTCGACGATCACGAGGTCGAAGCCCGCCGCCTGCAGCACGTCGGTGGCGTCGCGCACCGCCTGGGAGAGCGCCAGGTGGGCCTGCCGGGTGGCGAGGGAGCGCACGAACACGCCCTCCCCGCCCACTGCGTTCATGCGAATCCGATCGCCCAGGAGCGCGCCGCCACTGCGCCGCCGCGACGGATCCACCAGCAGCACGCCGATGCGGCGATCGGGGAAGTCGAGCCGGAAGCGGCGGATCACCTCGTCCACCACACTCGACTTCCCGGCGCCGCCCGTTCCGGTGAAGCCCAGCACCGGGGCGGGATCCGGCCCCCGACGCATGCGCAGCTCGGCACGAACGGCGTCGGCACGGCCGTCCTCGGCGGCGCCCGCCGCCTCGAGCCAGCTCACCAGCCGCGCGACGGACGTGGCCTCGTCCGCCGAGACCCGTGCCACGGCATCCGGGGCGAGCTCGAGGGGTGCGCCCCGACACTCCTCGATGATGCTGCCGATCATGCCTTCGAGGCCCAGGCGGCGGCCGTCCTCGGGGCTGAAGATGCGCGCCACGCCGTACTCGTGGAGCGCTTCGATCTCCTCGGGGACGATCGTGCCGCCGCCGCCTCCGTAGACGCGCACGTGGCCGGCACCCCGGCGCCGGAGCTCGTCGACCAGGAAGCGGAAGAACTCCATGTGCCCGCCCTGATACGACGACACGGCGACGGCGTGGGCGTCCTCCTCGACCGCGGCCTCGACGATGTCGGCGACCGAGCGGTCGTGCCCCAGGTGGATCACCTCGGCGCCCTGGGACTGCAGGAGCCGGCGCATGATGTTGATGGCCGCATCGTGGCCGTCGAAGAGCGACGCGGCGGTCACGACGCGAACGCGCGGGGCGGTGAGCGCGGCGCCGGTCTGGGTCGCGGCGGTCATCGCGAGCCCCCCTGCGTTCCGTTCAGCTTCTCGATCCGCCCGGAGACGTGGGCGTGGTACTTGCCCATCTGGTCGCGCAGGGTCTGGAGCTCGCCGATCCGGTCGTCGAGGTCGCCCAGGCGCTGGTCGAGCAGCTCCTCCAGGCGTTCGAGCAGCGCGTGGGTCGAGTTCGAGATCGCGTGGACCTGGTTCAGGTCCTTGATCTCGGCCAGGGAGAGGCCGAGGGTCTTGAGCCGCTGGATGAAGCGCAGGCGCTCGAGCTCGTCCCGCGAGTACGCTCGGCGCCCGGCCTCGCGCCGCCGCACGCCGGGGAGCAGACCGAGCTCCTCGTAGTACCGGACCGTCCGCGCCGAGAGGCCCGTCTTGTCGCAGATCTGCCCGATGCTCCAGCTCGGACCGGAGCTGGCCGGATCGGAGCAGGCCGAGCCCGAGCTGGTGTTGGAGTCGGCCATCGGCACCACCTTGCCAGTTGACGTCAGCTGGCAAAGGTAGCCGAGGTCGGCACAAGACGCCTCCCCCGCAGGGAGCCCAGCCTCAGGCCAGCAGCGCGCCCCCACAGCTGGAGCCGGCCCCCGCCGTGCACCCGAAGCAGTGCTCCCCCACCCGGATCGGCTGGCCTTCGAGGTCGGACAGGCTCTTCAGGTCGGCGAGGCTCCCGGCCACCGGGCGCGGCAGCCCCAGGGCCTGGTTGAAGTCACAGTCGTACAGCGAGCCGTCCCAGGCGACGGACAGCGTCTCGCGGCACATCAGGTCCGGGACGGCCGCGGGGTTGAAGTGGCTGACCAGCAGCGAGAGGTACGCCTCGTACTCCCCTTCGCGGTGGAGCTGCCGGGCGAAGCGCTTGATCGGCATGTTCGTGATCGTGAGCAGCCCGTCGAAGCGGATGCCGAAGTCCGCGGCCAGCCGCGTGCGATAGTCGGCCTCGAGCTCGGCCTGGGGCGGGGGCAGGCTCGCGCCCTGGGGGTTGTAGACGAGGTGCAGCCGGGGGCCTGACGGGCCTCCGTAGCCCAGGGCGTTCAGACGCTGCAGGCCCTCGATGCTCCGGCGGAAGACGTCCTTGCCGCGTTGGGCGTCCACGTTGTCGGCCGTGTAGCAGGGCAGCGAGGCGATCACGTCCACGCCCTGCTCGGCGAGGAACTCCGCGGTGTCCTCCTGCCCGGGCTGGAACAGCACGGTCAGGTTGCAGCGGTCGATCACCCGTCGGCCCAGCCGACGCGCGCCGATCACCAGGCGTCGGAACTCGGGGTTCAGCTCCGGCGCGCCCCCGGTCAGGTCGAGGGTCGTCGTGTCCGGGCTCTCGGCGAGCACGCGCAGGACGTGGCCGGCGCCCTCGGCGTCGAGCGCCTCGCGACGCTTCGGCCCGGCCTCCACGTGGCAGTGGTGGCACGCGAGGTCGCAGCGCAGCCCGACGTTGACCTGCAGCGTCGTCACGGGGCCGCGCCGCAGAGGCGCGAGCCCCTCGCTGCGCAGGCGCGCGTCGAAAGCCGGGACGGGGGTCGTCACGGCCTCAACCTAGCAATCGGGCGCGGCCGTGAAGCCGCGCCCGACTGAACGGGGTTCGGTGCCTGCCTGCCGACTGGCGGGACGGGCTATACGCCCACCACGAAGCTGACGCTGGTCGTGCCGCTGCCGCCGATGTTCAGCGTCTGCACGTTCTTGGCGTCCTCGACCTGGTAGTCGCCGGCCTGGCCGGTCACCTGCTTGTGGGCGTCGAGCACCTGGCGGGTGCCGGTGGCGCCCACCGGGTGGCCGGCACCGATCAGGCCGCCGCTCGGGTTGATCGGGTGCTTGCCGTCGATCTCGAGCCAGCCCTCTTCCACCGCCTTCCAGCTCTCGCCGGGCTCGGTGATGCCGAAGTGGTCGATCGCCATGTACTCGGAGGTGGTGAAGCAGTCGTGGGTCTCGATGGCGTCGATGCCGTTCACGTCGCCGATGCCGGAGCGCTTCCAGGCGCTGGTGATGGTGCTGCGCACGTGGGGCAGCACGAAGCGGTTGCCCTCGCTCTCGGCGACCTTGTCGGCGAAGCGCAGGCGAGCCGTGTTGTGGCCCCAGCCCTTGATGCGCGGGACCTCGTCGAGGCTCTTGCCCATGCCCTTCGCCCACTTCTCGGCGTAGGCGCGCGAAGCGAGGAAGACGCAGACGGCCCCGTCGGTCACCTGGGAGCAGTCCGAGATCCGGATGCGCCCGCCCACGGCCGCGTTGTCGTCGGTGCGGCAGAGCGCGTGCTCCTTGTTCATGTACCAGGTGCGCGTCTGGGCGTTGGGGTTGAGCTTGGCGTTGTCGTAGTTGATGCGGCTGATCTCGGCGAGGTGCTCGTCCTTCAGCCCGTAGCGCTTGTCGTACTCGTCACCGAGCCGGCCGAAGAGCTTGGGGAAGGGGAACTCGATGCCGTCGGCCTCGTCCTCGTACCAGGCGGCGGTCCCGAGGTAGGCGCCGCCCTCGGCCGCGGACACCGTCTTCATCTGCTCGATGCCGACGACGGCCTGCAGGTCGTAGCGGCCGGCCTCGATCTCGGCGGAGGCGGCCAGCAGCGCGATCGAGCCGGAGGCGCAGGCGGCCTCGTGGCGCGAGGTGGGCAGCCCGCTGAAGGCCGGATCGACCTCCGTGAAGAACGCGCCCAGGTGCCCCTGCATGCAGTAGAGCTCGGCGGCGAAGTTCCCGACGTGGGCGCTCTCGACCTCTTCCGGGGCGATCTCGCACGCCTCGAGCGCTCCCCGCACGCCCTCGCGCATCAGCGCGGAGAAGTGCTTGCTCTCCTTGGTCCAGTTGCGAGCGAAATCGGTCTGATATCCGCCCAGGACGTAGACTTCGGAACCCGCTGCCATGGTGATCTCCTCAGAGTGGGGCGCAATCGTGCGAGAGGGCTCGCCCGGGCTCAGCCCGCGACGAAGAACTTCCCGCGATTGATCGTTTCGTGATGGAAGAAGCGCGCGGGCTCTCCCGTGCGCGCAGCCTCGGCCAGCGCCGGCGGCACCGGCAGGCCCGACTTCTCGATCATCTCGACCGTGGCGCCGGCGCCGATCGTGTCGACGAGCACCGAGGGCGGGGCCCAGTTGAAGCCGGTGCCCATGATGCGGTCGATGCCGTCGATCGTCTCGGTCACCTCGCCGACGCGGTGGAACGCGTAGCTGATGTACCCGGCCAGGGCCTTGCGCGCGATCGCCGCGTACTCGCCCTCGGCCTTCATGAAGACGGCCATGCCTTCCTTGTAGCGGCCCTGGGAGTGGAGCTTCGCCACCTGATCGATGTAGGAGAGGTCCGGAAGCTCGACGTCGGCCTCGGGCCGGTAGTCGCCGCTCGCCGGATCGAGGACGTGGCGGACCTTGTCCTCGCCCCGCCAGAAGAAGCCGCGGCCGGTCTTGTTGCCGAGCACGCCCTTCTCCATGAGCTTGTCCATGTAGTCGGGCAGCCGGTTGGTCTCGTGCGCTTCGTCGTCCGTGTTCTCGTACACGTTGTCGACGATCGCGCGGTGGATGTCCCAGCCCACGAGGTCGATGGTCGCGAGCGGCGTCATCGCGCGGCCGGTGTAGGGGCCGATCAGGCGATCGACCAGCACCGGGCCGATCTCCTCGGCCAGCTGGGCGGCCTCGTTCAGCACCTTGAAGCCCACGCGGTTGCCCGCGAAGGCCGGAGTATCCGCCGTGCGGATGATCTCGCGCCCGAGACGCGCCCGGCAGAAAGCCTCGACGAAGTCCACGAGCTCGGGCGTCGTGTCGTTGCCCGGGATCAGCTCGGTGCCGACGATCACGTTCGGCGGGTTGAAGAAGTGGATGCCGAGGAAGTTCTCGCGGAACGTGTGGTCGCGGCCCTCGCACAGCGCGTTGATCGACAGCCCCGAGGTGACCGTCGCGACGATCGAGTCGTCCCGGCGCGCTTCCTCGACGCGGTCGAAGATGGCCTTCTTGACGTCGAAGTCCTCGGTGAGGGCCTCGAAGACGAGATCCGCGCGGCTGACCTCGCGCTCGAGATCGTGCTCGTAGTCACCGACCTCGGCCGCCGATGCCACGGTGGGAGAGCGCACCTGGCGAATCGCGTCGCCGAGCCCTTCCTCCGCCTTCGCCTTGGTGCGCGCGAGGAACGTGACCTTGGGAACGGCCTGGGTGAACAGGGCGGCACTGCCGTAACCCATGGTGCCGTTGGCACCGAGGACCACGACGTGTTCGATCTTGCGGCTCTTCGCGAGCTTGCGGACTTCGGCTGCGCTCAGGCTGGACATGCGGGGGGGAGCTCCTGGAATCGCCCGACCCAGGTAAGATCGTCCCGGTCGGAAGCGCGTCAAACGCGTGGCGTCGAAGCGATTTTCGCTTGTTTCCTGTGGACTTCCACGTTCTCGGGAAGAGCACGACCCTACCCCACCGATCGGTCGGGCGCCATCGTATGGCCGACACTCGCCGGATCCGCGACGCGAGCGGGGCCTACTCGTAGCCCAGACTCTCGAGCCGCCGCGGTCGCTTCGACCAGCGCGGCTCGGCCTTGGCCCGAAGCTCGAGGTAGACCCGCGTCTCGAGCAAGGCTTCCAGTGCCTTGCGGGCGCGGGTGCCGATCTTCTTGATCATGCGCCCGCCCTGCCCAACCACCATCGAGACCTGGGAGTTGCGCTCCACCAACAGGCGCGCCCGGATGCGGATCAGCTCGGGATCGCGCTCGTCGAACTCCATGATCTCCACCGCCGTCTCGTAGGGGAGCTCCTGGCCCAGCTCCTCGAAGACGGCCTCCCGGATCAGCTCTGCCGAGAGGAAGCGGAGGGAGCGGTCGGTGACCTCGTCCTCCGGGTAGAAAGGCGGGCCCTCGGGTACCCGCTCGACGAGCGCGGCCAGGAGCGCGTCGACTCCCTCCCCGGTGCGCGCCGAGATCTGCAGGTCGGCGCCGAGCGCCTCGGCCTTCCGGGCGGCCGCCTCCCGGTCGCATTGGGTGGCGACCACCAGCACCGGCGTCCCCTGGCGCTCGAGCTCGGCCCGCAGGGCGTCGTGCTGCGGGCTCCAGCCCCGGCTCGGGTCGACCAGCAGCACCGCCACGTCGCAGTCGTCGACCACGCGCTCGACGATGGCGTTGAGGGCCCGGTTCAGGGCCTTCCCGCCCTCGTGGAAGCCCGGGGTGTCGAGGAGCAGGAGCTGCGCGCCCGGCAGCGTGAGGATGCCGAGGATGCGGCTCCGCGTCGTCTGGGGCTTCGCCGTCACGATGGCGAGCTTCTGACCCAGCAGCCGGTTCAGGAGCGTGGACTTCCCGGCGTTGGGCCGGCCGAGGAGCGCCACGACCCCGGAGCGGTGGGCCGCCTCGCCGCTCACTCGGGCGGCGCGCCCAGGCTGGCCAGGGCCGCGCGAGCCGCAGCGCGCTCGGCCTCGCGCTTGCTCGGCCCGACCCCGAATCCGACCGCCTCGCCCCCGACGAGGGCCTCCACCTCGAAGCGCAGCGCGCCGGCCTCCTCGCCCGCCTCGTTCACCGTCACGTAGCGGGGCGAGGCCACGCGCTCGCGGTGGGCCCACTCGTTGAGGCGCGTCTTCGGGTCGCGCTCGGGCGGCGGGGCGGCGGGATCGCACGCCTCGGGGATCACCCGGCGGACGAAGGCCTCGGCCACGGGGAGCCCGCCGTCGAGATACAGCGCGGCCACCACCGCCTCGAACACGTTGGCGAGGATCGAGGGCTTCTCCTGGCCCCGGGATTGGAGCTCGGTCTGGCCCAGGCGGATCGAGCGGTCGAGCCCGATCGCGACGGCTCGCTCGGCCAGCGACTCGGTGTTGACGAGGGCCGCGCGGGCTCGGGTGAGCACGCCCTCCTCCCAGTCGGGATGGGCCTCGTACAGCCCCCGCGACACCACGAGGTCGAGCACGGCGTCGCCCAGGAACTCCATCCGCTCGTTGCCCGCGTCGCCGTCGCGCATCCGCGCGTAGGAGGAGTGGGTGAGCGCGCGCTCGAGGATCTCGGGATCGGCGAAGGCGTGGCCCAGGGCGCGGGCCAGCTCCGGGTCGCTCAAGGCAGCGGCCCCCGGATCCAGCCCCCGCCGAGCACCTCGTCGCCGTCGTAGAAGACGGCGGCCTGGCCCGGCGCGAGCGCGCGCACGGGGCCGTCGAACGCGATCTCGACGGCGCCATCCGCGCGCGGGTGCAGCGTCGCCTTCTCGCCCCCGTGCTG
>JASJCN010000015.1 GCA_030065975.1 Myxococcota bacterium | reverse complement strand
CCGATCTCGTGAACAGGACCGTCGCCCTGCAGCAGCGCGCGAAGTTCCTCGCCGAGGCCGAGAGCCTGCCTTCGGTCGTGGTGAGCCGAGCCGATCTCTCGTCGGTCTACCGCATCGCCGACGGTGCGCTTTCGCCGCTCGAAGGGCCCATGAAGGCCGCTGCCTGGAAGCTCGCTCTCGAGGAGGCCTGCATCGAGTCGGGCGGCAAGCGCTACGCGTGGGGCATCCCGATCTCCCTGCCGCTCACCGACGAGGAGGCCGCGGCGCTCAGCGCCGGCGGCTCCGTCACCCTGCGCAACGAGGCCGGCGAGGTGGTCGGCATCGTCGACGATCTCGAGGTCTTCCCCTGGGACAAGGCGGCCTACGTGAAGGGCGTCTACGGCACCGAGCGGATGGATCATCCGGGCGGGCGCATGGTCGAGAACGATCCGCGCAACCAGCTGCTCGGCGGCTCCCTGCGCGCGCTGCCCCAGCCGCGCAACGACGAGTACGGCGAGTACATGCTCTCGCCGCGCATGACCCGGGCCTTCATCGCCGACAAGCAGTGGGATCGGGCGCTGGCGTTCCAGACCCGCAACCCGCTCCATCGCGCCCACGAGTACGCGCTGGTGGCCGGCGCCGAGCGCCTGACCCAGGAGGGCCATCTCACCGGCGTGGTGCTGAACCCCCTGGTGGGTGAGCTCAAGGGCGACGACGTCCCGGCCGCGACGAGGATGCGCTGCTACCGCGTGCTCCACGACCAGCGCCTGCTCGGCGAGGGCGACAAGGACGAGGCGCTCTGGAAGGACGTGGGCTACGACATCTCCGAGGTGTTCGAGCTGATCGGCCTCGACATCAAGATGTTCTATGGGGGCCCGCGCGAGGCGCTGATGCACGCGGTCTATCGCCAGAACTACGGCTTCAGCGACCTGGTGATCGGCCGCAAGCACGCCGATGCGCCCTACGAAGACGGCAGCCCGATCTGGGGCGACTTCGACGCGCAGGAGATCTTCGACGATCTGCCGGGCGAGCTGCACATCCAGCCCTGCAAGATCGGCTTCGCGGCCTTCTACGAGTCGCTCGGGCGGGTCGACCTGATGGAGCGGCATGCCGATGAGAAGCCCTACGGCATCAGCGGCAGCAAGGTCCGGGAGCTGCTCGGCAGCGGCGAGCGGCCCGACCCCCGGATCCTGCGGCCGGAGATCGCCGACATCCTGATCGAGGCCTACAAGGCCTGACGAGCGGGGCGCCGCCCCGACGGAAGCTCTGCACACGGTTCTCTACACGGACCGTCGGAGCCCGACAGTCACGTGTAGTCCACATCTGCAGAGCCTTCCCGAGGAGACGCACATGCGGATCGGGGTCCCCCGCGAGATCAAGGACCAGGAGTACCGCGTCGGGCTGACGCCGGACGGCGCCCGTCTGCTGGTGGAGGCCGGCCACGAGGTGCTCGTGGAGCAGGGCGCCGGGCTGGGAAGCGGCTTCGACGATGCGGCCTACCAGGCGGCAGGGGCCGGCCTCGTCGATGCCGAGCGGGCCTTCACCGAGCCGGACCTGATCGTGAAGGTGAAGGAGCCCCAGCCCGTCGAGGCGGCGCGCCTGCGCAGCGGCCAGACCCTGTTCACGTACCTGCACCTGGCGGCGGCTCCGGGCCTCGCCGATGCGCTCCTCGAGCGGGGCGTGGTCGGCATCGCGTACGAGACGATGCGCGATGGCGAGGGCAGCTTCCCGGTGCTCGCCCCGATGAGCGAGGTGGCCGGCCGCCTCGCGGCGCAGATCGGGGTCACGCTCCTGCAGAAGAACCGCGGCGGCAAGGGCCTCCTGGTCGGGGGCGTTCCCGGTGTGATGCGCGGGCACGTGACGGTGATCGGCGCCGGCATCGTCGGCATCAACGCCGTCCGCATCGCCCACGCCCTCGGCGCCGAGGTCGACGTGCTCGACGTCGATCTCAAGCGCCTGGCCTACGTGTACGACATATTCCGCGGCGAGCTCAGCACGCTCTACTCGAACCGCGCCAACATCGAGCGGAGCGTGGCCCAGACGGACGTCCTGATCGGCGCCGTCTACCTCCACGGCCGCCGGGCTCCCTGCCTCGTGACCGAAGCCATGGTCGCGAGCATGGAGCCGGGCTCGGTCGTGGTGGACGTGGCCGTCGACCAGGGCGGATGCGTCGAGACGATCCGTCCCACCACGCACAGCGATCCGACCTACATGGTCCACGACGTGATCCACTACGGCGTCGCCAACATGCCCGGCGCGGTCCCGCGCACCTCGACCTTCGCCCTCACCAATACGACGTTCTCGTACCTGGAGCGGATGGCGACGCTCGGCGTTCGCGAGGCCCTGGCCGAGGACGCGGCCCTGCGCGAGGGCGTGAACTGCTTCGAGGGCGAGCTCTGCTGCGAGGGGGTGGCGGAGAGCCTCGGCAAGCCCTGGCGTCCGGTCGCGGAGATCCTGGGACTGCCCTCGGACGGCTAGAGCGCCGCGCAGGGAGCGTCTAGATCAGACGGATCCGCGCCTGGCGCGCCCGCTCCATCAGGGCGGGGCCGCTCTCGCCGTCGGCCGGGTGGACCGCGTGGCCGAAGGCCAGGGCCGGCCGCTCGGGGCGGCTCCAGCGCTCCTCCTTCGCGAACTGGTCCGCCACCGATCGCGCCAGCTCGGTGACCCGGGCCTCGCTGTTCCCGGGCTCGGGGAGCAGCATGGCGAACTCGTCGTCGGCGCTGCGGGCCAGCACGTCGAAGTCCCGCAGCTGCTCGCGCAGGGAGCTCGCGAGCTTCTGGAGCAGGCGCTCGACGTGGCCGGCGTCGCCCCGCTGTCGGATCGACGCGAAGTTCTCGATGCGGCAGGTGGCGACGCACAGGCTGCCCGGGCGCGTGGCGGCGCGCGCCACCTCCTGCTCCACACGCCTTGCGAGGTAGTCGGCGTTCGGGAGGCCCGTCTCCTCGTCGAAGCTCTTGTGCTGCTGGCTTCGCGACCACGAGAGCGCCCCGTCGAGGGCGCGCTCCACGTACGATACCCAGCGATTGAAGATCTGGAAGTCGTCGTCGCGGAAGGGCCCGGCGTGGAAGGCGTCGGGCCGGATCTTGTCGTAGAGCGAGAGGGTTCCGACCATGGCTCCCTGACGGGCCAGGGGCGCCGACATCACCGAGGAGGCGCCCCCGTCGCGCTCGACGTAGGCGGGCACCTCGTCGACGTGGCGCACCAGGCGCGGCGCCCGCAGCTTGAGCGAGTCGACCGCGACCTGCTTGTCCAGCCGGAAGAGGCGTTCCTGGGTGCGGCCGTCGGCGGATCCGTAGTACGACCGGATCACGTAGCGGCGCGTCTCGGGATCCTGGAGCCGAAGCACCGCGTGGTCGGCGTCGAGGATCAACGCGCCGGATGACGTCGCGAGCCGCGCTACCTCGGCGAGGTCGCGCGTGGAGACCAGTCGGATGCCCGCCTCGTTGATCGCCGAGACCTTGTTGGCGCGGCTCTGGATGCGCGTCTCCCGCTCGGACTGTGCCACCTCGTCGGCGACGGCGGCGGCGACCTCGAGCAGCGTCTCCTCCAGCGCGCGTCCACGGCCCAGCGAGGGCTCGCGGCCGCCGGTCTGCACCGAGAGCACCCCCACGAGATGGCTGCCCGAGAGGAGGGGGAGGGCGGCGAAGCCCAGGCGTCCGCCGTCCTGGCGCAGGAAGAGGGGGCTGCGCGACTCGGCCGCACGGCCCTCGAGGCCCTCGCCCAGGTGGGTGCGCAGCTCGGCCCCGAGCCCGGCGCCGGCCAGCGAGGTGGCGCCGAGGCGCAGCTCGTGCTCGTCGGGGTCGTGCAGCTGCACCGTGGCGACGCCGTCGCCCATGCGTTCGGCCAGGTTGCGGCACAGCGCGGCCAGGCGGTCGAGCAGGGGAGCCGTTCCGGCCAGCGCCGCCCGCACCTCGCGCACTGCCGAGTAGCGGCTCGCGTCGCGGCGCAGCTGCTCGTGCTCCTGGGCGCGGTGGATGATCTGCGCGTCGAGGTGGCCGAGCTCTTCGGCGAAGGCGAGATCGTCGTCGTCGAAGGCGTCGCTGCGATTGCTGTGGTGGAGGTTCAGCACACCGAGGGTTCGCCCCGCGTGGATCAGCGGCACGCACAGCGCCGACTCCACGTCGATGCGCTCGCGCAGCAGCCGGAAGTCCTCGCGCTCGGCGCGGCCGCGGATCTTGAGCGGCCGCCCGAGTGCCGCCACGCGGCCGGCCACGCCGGAGCCCACCGGGACCCGGATCTTCGGCCACAGCTCGGGCTCGACGCCGCGCGCCACGCGGATCCGCAGCTCCTTCCCGCCGGGGTCGAGCAGCATCAGCGAGCCGCCGTCCGCCCCGGTGACCGCCATGGCGATCTCGAGCATGCGGGCGAACAGCTCGTCGGTGTCCACGGTCAGGTTCACCGACTCGACGATCTCGCGCAGGGCCTGGAGCAGCTCCGCCTTGTGAGCGGGATCCGCGCCGCCGTAGCCGAAGAGCAGCCGCGCGGTGAGCGGCGAGACGATCTGGATGCCGCGGCCCGAAGCTTCGGGGAAGGCCTGGGCGAAGGGCTCGAGGGTTCCCGCATCGACCACCGCGCCCACCGGCCCGGAGAGCAGGTCGGTGCGATCCACCAGTCGCGAGGCCATGCGCTCGGCCACGCTCGGGTGCAGCTTGGTCAGGCGCTCCCGGGTCGCCGCGAGGTCGGGGTCGAAGATCGCCACGATCTCGACGTCCGGGCTCTCCTCGAGCACCGGCAGCAGCCCGAGCGACTCGTCCGACGCCCCGTAGAGGACGACGCTGCGGCGCACGTCAGGACCCGGCCCCGAGGGCCGCGCGGCGGCGCATGGGCTCGCGCCGGACGGCACCTGTGCAGAGCTTCCCCAGGCGACCCCGCATCAGCTCGTTCCAGAGCCCTCGGGCTCGAGGGTGACGCGCAGGACGACGCGGCGGGCGCGTCCTTCTTCGTCCTCGAGCGAGAGCGGAATGCGCAGGCCGTGGTCGCCTTCCTGGGACGCCTGACCCACGCTTGCGATGCGCAGGCCGGGGCCCTCGGCCTCGACCGCCGCACGCGCCTCCTCGAAGCTCTTGTCGAGCACGGCCCGGGTCTCGCTCAGCATCTCCGCCGGGGGCGGGGCCGGGGCGGGGGCTGCGACCTCGGCCGGGGCCGGCGCGGCGGGCGCCTCCGGGGCCACGGGTGCAGCCGGGGCCGAGGACGCCGCCGGCGCGCCGAGATCCGGGTTGCGCTCGCGCATGGTCCGGATGACCCGCTTGGAGATCGTCGTGAGGGTCTGCAGCACGGCCGTGCCTTCATCGGCGACCGCCTCGAAGGCCGCCACGCCCCGCATGGAGAACTTGCGGTGCAGCTCGTCCAGGGTGAAGGCGTCGCCCAGATCCCGCTTGTTGTACTGGATGACGAGCGGCACCTCTTCCAGGTTCCGTCCGTAGTCCTGGAGCGCGCTGCGCAGCTCCTCGAAGCTACGCAGGTTCTCGTCCACGCGATCCTTCGAGGCATCGACCACGAAGACCACGCCGTCGGTCCCGTCGAGCAGCTGCTTGCGCGTCGGCGCGTGCTCCGGCGCTCCCGGCACCGCGACGATCTGGATGCGGGTCCGCACGCCGCCGATCATGCCGAGCTCGATGGGAAGCACCGCGTAGGTCACGGTCGGGTCCAGGCGGGTCGGGACCTCCCGCAGGTCGCCCCGGTGGTCCGGGCGGAGCTTGCCGTGGATCACCCGCATGTTGCTGCGCTTGCCCGAGCCGTCGACGCCCCAGTAGACGATCCGAGCGTCCACCAGCTCCGCCTCGCCCGTGAACTCCGTCATCAGATCTTTCCCTTCTTCTGCAGGAGGCGCCGCGCGTGGGTCGACACGGGCGTAGCCACGTCCTTGCTCTTCATGATGTTGCGCAGGTCGCGCTCCTGGAGGTAGTTCAGGAACTTGAGCGCAGTGGGTACTGGACACTTGGGGTTCGTCGCCAGCCCCAGCTTGACCTGGTAGTTGCGGGTCCAGTCGCGGTTGTTGGCGACGACCCGCAGGACCTCGTCGGAGACGTTGCGCGCCTTGGCGATGGCCTCGACCTCGTTGTCGGTCATCTTCGGGCTGCGGATCGCGGCGCTGGCGACGATCTTGTTGCGGTCGCGCACCAGGAGGCTGCGCGCCTCCTTGTTGCCCATGCGCGCCAGCTTCACCCGCTGCATCACGCTCATCTTGGACACCATGGAGAGGAGGCTTCCCTCCTCCTCCTCGTCCAGCTCGCCCTCGTGGTCGGCCAGCAGCTCGGGAGCGAACTCGCTGGCATCGTCACCGAGCAGCTGCTTCAGGGCGTCGAGGGCGTCCTCGTCGGTGATCTCCGTCGGGGGCGGGAGTGCGTCGTCCTCGCTGTCCTCGACCACCTCGGCCGCCGGGCGCTCGAGGCCGAGGAAGGAGAGGATGCGATCGATGGTGGCGCGGCCGGTGAGCGGATTGTCGCCCAGGGCATCCACGATCTCCGGGCAGCGCAGCAGCCGCTGCTGGTTGCTCGCGACGATGTCCACCACCCGCCGGTGCGGCAGGCTCGCGAGGAAGCAGATGGTGCGGTCGTCGCAGCTCGGGTTCAGCGACAGACGCTCGGAGCGGTCCGCATCGTCCTTGTACGCGTGCGCCAGGTAGGAGAGCACCGGGGCCTGGCTCTCCTCGGAGCTGAGCACCGTGTTGCAGACGTTGTCCGGCAGCTCTTCGAGGCTCTTCTGGGCGCGCTCCTTGACCGAGGCGTCGGGGTCGTGGGTCAGCGCGAAGAGGACCGTCGCCAGCTCCACCGGCGGCAGGGGCAGGGCTCCGCCGGCCGCGATCCGCCGCGATTCCACGGGGGCGTCGCGGCGCACGTAGCGCTCGGCCTGCTGCGAGATCCGCAGCTTGATCCGCTCGTTCTGCGCCTTCTCCGGCTGCCCTGCGACCACGCTCCGCCCGCTCCTTCCCGGCCTTCCGCAGGCCTTCGGAAGGAGCCGCGGGCCCCGGGCCCGTGGGACCCTCAGGACTCGGCGGCTCGCTCTCTCCGGGCCTCTGCGACGATCTTGTCCCGCTCGTAGGCGGGCACCTCGTCGTAGTGGGAAAACTCCATGTGGAACGCCCCCGTCCCGCCGGTCAGGCTGGTGAGGGCACTCGCGTATTCGAGCATTTCGGCCATCGGCACCTCCGCCTTGATGACCTGATTGGCGCCGCGGGCCTCGGTGTTCTGGACCCGCCCGCGGCGGCTCGAGACGTCTCCCATGACGTCGCCCACGTGGTCGTCGGGCACGGTGATCTCGGCCTTCATGATCGGCTCGAGCAGGGTGGGGCGGGCCTGTTCCACCCCAGCCTTGAAGCCGAAGGAGCCCGCCAGCTTGAAGGCCATCTCGTTGCTGTCGACGGAGTGGTGCTTGCCATCGATGCAGCGCACCCGGACGTCGACCACCGGGTAGCCCGCCAGGGGCCCGGCCTCCGCCGACTCGAGCACCCCCTTCTCCACGGCCGGGATCAGGTTGCGCGGGATGGCGCCGCCCACGATCTCGTCGACGAACTCGACTCCGCCCCCGCGGGGCAGCGGCTCCACGGTCAGGAAGCAGACGCCGAACATGCCCTTGCCGCCGGTCTGCTTCTTGAGCTTGCCCTCCACGTTGGCCGCCGTGCCGGTGATGGTCTCCCGGTAGGGGACCTTCGGCGTCTTCAGGTCGACCTCGGCGTTGTAGAGCCGCGAGAGCTTGCGGACGGTGATCCGCATGTGGAGCTCGCCCATGCCGGTGAGCAGGAACTCGCCGGTGGCCGGGTCGCGCGAGAGGTGGAGCGTCGGGTCCTCCTCCACCAGCCGGCCCAGCGCCGTGAAGACCTTGTCCTCGTCCTTGGAGGAGTGGGCCTCGATCGCGTAGGAGAGCACGCCCTCCGGGATCGGGATGGGGGCGAGGACGATGCCGCCCTTCTCGGAGGTGAGGGCATCGCCGGTATGGGCGTCCTTGACCTTCGCCACCGCCACGATGTCGCCGGGGCCGGCCGACGGGACCTCTTCGTGGGACTCGCCGCGGACCACGAGCAGCTTGCCGAGCCGCGTGCGGGTGTCGCGCGTCGCGTTCAGGATCGGCGTGTCGTGATCGAGACGGCCGGAAACGATGCGCAGGAAGGAGAGCGTGCCCGAGTAACGGTCGATCGAGGTCTTGAACACGAGCGCGCTGAAGGGCGCCTCGGCATCCGCCGCGATCTCGCCGTCGCCCGAGGCGAGCGCGAAGGGAGCGCGCTCGAGGGGCGAGGGCAGGAGCTCGGTCAGCGCCGAGAGGAGCGGCTGGATCCCGATGCCCTGGAGGGCCGAAGTGGCGAACACGGGCACGAGCTGGCGCGTGCGCACGGCGGTCACGAGGCCACGGGCCACGCTCTCGTCGTCGAGCTCGCCCTCTTCGAGGTAGCGCTCGAGGAGCTCGTCGTCGGTCTCGGCGACGGCCTCCACCAGGCGGGCACGGGCCGCGGTCGCCTCGGCGGCCATGTCGTCGGGGATCGGCTGTGCGTTGCCACCGACGAAGGCCTGCATCGAGATCAGGTCGACGCAGCCCGAGAGGTCGCTTCCGCTGCCGATGGGAATGCTGGCTTCGACCACCGACGCGCCGGCGGTGCGGAGGGATTCGAGGGCGGCCGCGAAGTCGGCGCGATCCTGGTCGAGGCCGTTGATCACGGCCACGGCGGCCAGGTCGAGCTCCTGGGCCTTTCCCAGCATGCGCTCGCTGCCGACCTTGGCGCCGTCGCTGGCCGAGATCACCAGTACGGCGGCGTCGACGGCGGGCAGCGCGATCCAGCCATCGGCCTGGAAGTTGGAGTCGCCTGGGGTGTCGACGAGGGTGAGCCGGTGACCCTCCCAGTCGAAGGAGAACACGCTCGAGGAGAGGGTGTGGTGGCGGTCGCGCTCCTCGGGAGAGAAGTCGAGCACCGAGGTTCCCGAGTCCACGGAGCCCGTGGCGTCGGTGGCGCCCGCGGCATGCAGCAGGGCCTCGCCCAGAGTCGTCTTCCCGTCGGCCATGTGTCCGATCAGGGCGAAGCTCCGGGTCTTCGTGACTTCGACTTCTTGCATGGCGCTATGCCTCCTTTCGCGGGGCCTCCGCCGGCCCCGGCCGGTTCTTCTCGAACAGGATGCGCAGCCCCTCCAGGGTGAGGAAGGGCTCGACACGCTCGATGGTCTCGGTCTCGCTGGCGATGCGCTGGGCGAGCCCGCCCGTCGCGATGACGCGCGCGTCCCGACCGAGCTCCTCGCGGATCCGGGCGACCATGGAGTCCACCAGCCCTGCGTAGCCGAAGAGCAGGCCGGACTGGAGCGACTGGGTGGTGGTGCGGCCGATCACCGAGCGCGGCCGCAGGATCTCGACGCGGTGGAGCATCGAGGCCCGATCGAAGAGCGCCTCCATCGAGACGTGGACGCCGGGAAAGATCGATCCGCCCAGGTACTCGCCCGCCTTGGAGACGCAGTCGAAGGTGGTGGCCGTCCCGAAGTCGACGGCGATCACCGGCCCGCCCACGAGCTCGTAGGCGGCCACCGAGTTGACGATCCGGTCGGCGCCCACCTCCCGCGGGTTCTCGTAGCGGATCGGCATGCCGGTCTTGATGCCGGGCCCCACGACGACGGGTGGGGCGCCGAAGAGCTTCTGGCAGACGCGCTCCCAGATCGGCGCCAACGGCGGCACCACGCTCGAGAGGATCACGTGCCGCGCCTTCGACACCTCGGTCTCGGCGCTGCCGAAGAGCGCCCGCAGGGCGATGCCGAGCTCGTCCGAGGTCTGCTCCCGGCGGCTCGAGAGCCGCCAGTGCTCGACCAGGTTGCCTTCTCCCTCGCCGTAGTCGAAGACCCCGAGCGACACGTTCGTGTTGCCGACGTCGATCGCGAGGAGAAGGGAGTCGCTCATGGGCGAGCTTCCGAACCCTTCAGCACGGTTACGTCGCCCGCGAGAACGCGGATCTCCTCCTCGGCCGGGTCCGGCGGCTGCAGCCGGAGCGCGCCGTCGTCCGCCACTCCGAGGGCCGTGCCCTCGACGGTGTCGCCGGCCAGGTCCGCGACCCGCACCGGGCTCCCCCCCATCCGGAAGAGGGCCTCGAAGCGCGGTCGGATGGCCGCGAAGCCACCCTGTGCGTGATCGTCGAGCACGTCTTCCAGGGTACCGTAAAGCGACCGGGCGAAGCCCACCCGATCGACCGGGGCGCCCAGGAAGGCCCGCAGGCTGGTCGCCCGGGCCCGGAACTCGTCGGGAAACGTCGCCGCATCGACGTTCAGGTTGACCCCGATGCCCAGCACCAGATGGGCAACTCGGGTGGCCTCCGCCGCGAGCTCCATCAGGATTCCACTGGTCTTGCGTCCCCCGAGGAGGACGTCGTTCGGCCACTTGATCTCCACCCCGTCGGGGTCGATTCCGGCGGCCTCGCAGGCGCCACGGCAGGTCTCGGCCACGGCGATGCCCGCGGCGAGGATCGTCGTGGGGGCGTCCTGCAGCGAGATCTCCGGGCGCAGCACCACCGACGTGTACAGGTTCGTGTAGGGCGGCGAGAAGAAGCTGCGGCCGAGACGCCCGCGTCCGGCGGTCTGGCCCTCGGCCACGACGGTGGTGCCGTGGGCGGCGCCCTCGCGGGCCAGCTCGTCGGCCACGCGGTTCGTCGAGTCCGTGCTGTCGAGCCAGCGCAGGTCCCGGGCCAGCCAGAGGGTTTCGAGGCCGCGCTGCACTTCGGCCGGATAGATGCGGTCGGGCGCGCCCTCGAGGGCATAGCCGCCTCCGGCGGCCCCGCGGATCTCGTAGCCCCGGCTGCGCAGGGCCTCCACGTGCTTCCAGATCTGGGCCCGGCTCACGCCGAGGGCTTCGGACAGCCGCTCCCCGGAGAGGGTGCCCTCGGCCTCGCGCAGCAGGGCCAGGACGCGTTCGGACCCCTCGGGCGCATCGCCGCGGGGCGGGTCGGCGTCGCTCACTCAGATCATCTCGAGGGCGACGTCGACGGCCGGCGCCGAGTGGGTGAGAGCGCCGAGGGAGATGCGGGCGACGCCGGTCTCGGCGTAGTCGCGGACGTTGTCCAGGGTGATCCCGCCGGAGGACTCGAGCACGATGCGGTCGCCGAACCGCTCGACCAGCGCGCGGGTCTCCTCCACGCTGCGATTGTCGAGGAGCAGGGCGTCGGCCCCTGCGGCCAGGGCTTCCTCGGCCTGCTCGGCCGACTCGACCTCGGCCTGCAGCCACAGGTGCGGCGGCGCCGAAGCCCGCGCCCGGGTCACCGCGGCGCCCACGCCTCCGGCCGCGGCCACGTGGTTGTCCTTGATCAGGATGGCGTCGTGGAGGCCGGCGCGGTGGTTGATGCCGCCGCCGACCGCGACGGCGTACTTGTCGAGCACGCGCCAGCCGGGGAGGGTCTTCCGCGTGTCGACGATCGCCGCGCCGGTCCCGGCCACGCGGTCGACGAAGCGCCGCGTCCAGGTCGCGACGCCGCAGGTGCGCGACAGCAGGTTGAGCGCGGTCCGCTCGGCGCCGAGAATCGATCGCACCGAGCCCTCGATGCGCAGCAGCGCGGCTCCCGCCGCGGCCTGCTTCCCTTCCTCGATCTCGAGGCTCACGCCGAGCTCCGGATCGACGAGGGCGAACACGCGGGCTGCGATTGGCAGGGCGGCGACGACGAGCTCCTCACGCGCCTCGATCACCGCGCGCCCCTTTGCAGCGGCGTCGAGCACGTGCTGGCTGGTCACGTCGCCCGGCCCGAGGTCCTCCTCGAGGGCCAGGCGCAGGAGCGCCTCGGTGGTGGACGGATGGGGCAGGGCAGGGGGAGCCGGCATCCGGCCAGGATAGCCGGCCGTCTCCCCGTTGGCGGCGCGCGGAGCCTGCGCCGAGCGCGCCCCGAGCGTGCCCCGAGCGCGCCCAGACGGGCTCGCGGAGCCTCTAGTCGTCGCCCTTCATGCGCTTGATCTCTTCGCGGATCAGCGTCTCGGCCATCTGCGGGATGACCTCCCAGGCCACCTTCTCGATGCGCTCGACCGCCTCGCTCACGATCCTCTCGGTGACGTCGCCGAAGGCGTCCCAGGCCATCCGCTCGAGGGTCTCGTGGAGACGCCCGCGGAGCTCCTCGTCGTCCATGGGAAGCGCTTCGCCCGAGGCGCCCGCGCTCGCGACGATGGGCTCTGCCAAGGCCTCACCGGAGAAGACGGGCTCGGCCGCCTCGGTCTCACCGGAGAAGACGGGCTCGGGCACCTCGGCTTCGCCCGAGAAGACCGGCTCCTCGGCCGCTGCCTCGCCGGCGAACACCGGCTCCTCGGCGACGGCCTCGCCCGAGAAGACCGGCTCGCCGGGCTCCGAGATGCCGGCCTGGCCCGCGAAAGGCGAGTCCTCGGCCGGAGCCTCGCCGGCGAACACCGGCTCGCCGGTGTCCATCGAGGGCAGCCCGGCGTCGACCGGAGCCGCCTCGAAGGGGCTCGCCACGTCGTCCGCGTCGCTCTCGAAGGGGCTCGCATCGGCCGGATCGCCGGGCTCCGCGGGCTCGGCGGGATCGACGGGGTCGGCGGTCAGCGGGTCGCTGGCCGCGAGCGGCACGAGCGGCGTGCCGAGGTCGGAGACCGAGACGTCGTAGTCGCGACCCGGGTCCGGGTCGGCCGCATGCGCGGCGGGCGCCTGGTCGGCAGGCTCGGCGAGGGCGCCGGCCAGCGGGTCTTCGCCGTCGTCCTCGGCTGCGGCGAAGGTCGCGCCGGTCTCGGCGAACAGATCCGACGAGGCATCCGAAGCGGCCTCCGACGGAGAGCTCGGCTCCGGCGTCACCAGCAGGTCGGTGCTGGGCGAGGGCGCGGCCTCGGTCCCCGGCGCCGCGCCGAACAGATCGGCCGCGCCGTCCTCCTGGAAGGCCACGAAGGTCTCCGCGGCCGGCTCGGGCGCGAAGGCGAGCTGGGTGCGGGCGGCCTCGTCGTCGTCGGCGTCCACGAGCATGGCCGTGGTGAGCGCCTCCGGCTCCTCGCTCGGCGTCGGGTTCACCTCGACGACCGGCGCCGGTGCGGGCTCGCTCGGGATCTGGGTCTCGGCTCCGGCCGCAAAGTCGAAGGCCGGCGGCTCGGGGGCGGCCTCGCCGACGGGCACGGGCTCGAGGGTCGTGAGCGCCTCGGGCGCCTCCACGGGAGCCGGCGTCACCGGGTCGAGCGTCGAGTCGGCGGCCAGCGCGGGCTCGGGGGCAGGCGGCGGGGCCGGCGCGTCGGCGAGCCGCGCGTTGACCAGGTCGACCAGCGACTGCGCCTCGAAGGGCTTGGTGATGTGACCGTCGGCACCGGCCTCGTCGGCCTGGCCCTCGTCGAAGGCCTCGAAGGTGCCGGTCAGGAGCAGGACCGGGACGTGGCGCAGCTGGGGATCGGACTTGATCGCCTCGCAGACCTCGTAGCCGTTCATGCCCGGCATCACGACGTCCGCCAGCACGATGTCGGGCCGGACCTCGCGGGCCTTCGCCACGGCGTCGTCGCCGTTGTCCACGGTGACCAGCTCGATGTCCTCGCTCGCGAAGCTGATCCCCACGACCTTCTGGATGGTGACGCTGTCGTCGGCGAGCAGCAGAGTCTTGGGCATGTTCCCCCCCGGAAAAGGATGCAGGCGCTGGCTTGTGATGGAGGCCCCGTCACGCCCGATTCGCCGCCGGGTCGCCTCCAGAGCCGCCGCGGGCCCGCCTTGCCTGCGGGCCACCTGCGTACGGTCCTATCGTCGCCGCCGGCAGCTCGATTGACTCCTTTTTCGCTGTGGGCGCGCCCCGTTCGAGCGCGCGCCCCCCGCCGCGGCCCCATCCCCGGCCAGACTAGCGGGGATCTCCCACCCCGCCGGGGCTCGTTTCAAGTCCAGACATGTGAGGGCCGATACACACAGGATCCGCCACCAGAGAGGCTTCATGATCCTGAGAGCATCGGGCTCCACCGACGTCGGCCTGCGCCGCAAGGACAACGAGGACACCTACGCGCTGGCGCCGCATCTCGGGCTCTTCCTGGTCGCCGATGGCATGGGAGGCCACCTGGCGGGCCAGGTCGCCTCCCACCTGGCCGCCCAGTCGGCCCTCCGCGCGGTGGAGACGCTCCAGGGCTCGACCACCAGCCTGGCCGAGCAGCTCCGCCAGGCGGTTGCCTCGGCCAACCGCGCGATCCACCGGGCGGCCTGCGAGCGTCCGGACTGCGCGGGCATGGGAACGACCCTGGTGGCCGTGCTCTCGGACGGCGAGCGCGCCGCCCTGGCCCACGTGGGGGACAGTCGCGCGTACCTGGTTCGCGGCGGGCGGATCCGTCAGCTGACCGACGACCACTCGATCGTGGGCGAGCTCCTTCGCCGCCGCGAGATCAGCGAGGATGCCGCTCGCGAGCATCCCCACCGACACGTGCTGACCCGGGCCCTGGGCGTCCGTCCCAAGGTGCAGCCGGATCTCGCGGAGCTCACGCCCAACGCCGGCGACGTGTTCGTGCTCTGCTCCGACGGCCTGACGGGCCACGTCGAAGACCACGAGATCGCCAAGGCCCTGGTGGGCGAGCCCGATCTGCAGGAAGTGAGCGAAGGCCTCGTGGACCTCGCGAACGGACGGGGTGGTGAGGACAACACCACCGTCGTGCTGGTGCGCTGCGAAAAGGACGCATAGCGACGCCCAGTCCGAAGGACGCGTAGCGACGACCAGACCGGAAGGACGCGTAGCGGCCTTCTGGCTGCTTCCCCTCGCTGACTACGCGCGCTCGAGGTTGTTCTTGAGCTTGCTGCGCAGTCGGAGCACCGACTTCGTGTGGATCTGGCACACCCGCGACTCGGTGATGCCGAGGATGTTCCCGATCTCCTTCATGTTGAGATCTTCGTAGTAGTAGAGCGAGATCACGAGGCGCTCCTTCTCCGGGAGCGTTCCGATGGTGTCCGCGATGATGCCCTTCATCTCCGCCAGCTTGAAGCTCGCGAAGGGGTTCTCGGCGTGGACGTCCTCGATGATGTCGGCGAAGCTGCCGCTCCGGTCGCCGTCCTGGCCGGCGCCGCCGCGGATCTCCTCGAGGTTCACCAGCGAGATGCCGCGCACCTGGTTCAGCAGCTCGTGGAACTTGTCGAGCTGGAGGCCCAGGCTGTCGGCCACCTCGTCCTCCGTGGCCGAGCGGCCCAGCCGCTGCTCCACCTCGCCGTAGGCGCGCTCGAGCTTGCGGCTCTTCTGGCGCACGCTGCGGGGCACCCAGTCGAGGGAGCGCAGCTGGTCGAGGATGGCGCCCTTGATGCGGAACTCGGCGTAGGTCTTGAACTTGCAGTTCTTGCCGGGGTCGTACTTCTCGATGGCGTCCATCAGGCCGATCACGCCGGTGTTGTGCAGGTCGTCCAGATCGATGTGCGACGGCAGTCGGACGGCGATGCGATTCACGATGTATCGGATCAGCGGCGCATGCTCGAGCACGATCTGCTCGCGCAGGCTGGACGGAATCTCGCCGTGCTTGGCCTTGGCATCTCGAAGCTGGGCTTCCATGGATCCTCCCCGGGCGCGGGTATGAGAGGCGGTCGAAATGTCGGTGGCGGGGGTCCCTGGGACGGGAATCGTCGCCTTGCCGACGCTTTGCATTCGGACTGCGGGAAAAGCACGAGGCGTGCCAAGCCGCCCGCAAAGGCGCTCAGCGACGCGGCAAAGTTCCGGCACCCGGGTTCCCAACGGGCGCCAACCCACCGTCCCAGAAGGGAGAATCCCCGCGCCAGCGGATCCTCTGCAGCCTCCGGGGCGGCCCTTGACGGCTGCCGCACCGGGTGGCGGCAAGTGCGGGGGCCCGGGGGAAGCGTCGGAGGCCCGACGCGAGTGCCGGGGGCGGTTTCGATTCCGTCACCCACCGCCAGCCGAGGCTGCAGGGCCTTGCGGGGCGCCCTCGAGGTGCTTCAGCCCGCGGGCGCGCTCCTAGTCGGCGTCGGAGCCTTCGGGCGAGATCCCCAGCCGTCGGATGCGGTCGACGAGGGTGGGGCGCTTCATGCCGAGCAGCTTGGCCGCCTGGTTCTTGTTCCAGTGCGTGCGCTCGAGCGCCTGGAGCACGAGCTGGCGCTCCCAGTCCGCCAGCACGTCCGACAGCACGAGCCCTTCGCTCGTGAGGTGCGGCGCGGCGGTGTCGGCGGTGGCGGCGTGCGAGCGTAGGGAGGGAGGCAGATCGGCCTGCTGGATGTCGCCCTTGCGCTTCAGGATCACCAGGCGCCGCACCAGGTTCTCGAGCTCGCGGACGTTGCCGGGCCACTCGTAGTCGACCAGGCCGGCGAGGGCCTCCTCGGTGAACCGACAGGGCCCGAGCTGGGGCTCCTGCTCGAGCACGTTCTTCAGGAAGTGGCGGACCAGCAGCGGGACGTCCTCGCGCCGGTGGCGAAGGGCGGGGAGCTCGATGGGCAGCACGTTGAGCCGGTAGAAGAGGTCCTCGCGGAACCGGCCCTCGCGCTGGGCGAGCTCGAGATCCTGGTTGGTGGCCGCCACCACCCGCACGTCCGTGGTGAGGGTGCGGTTCGACCCCACGGGATCGAAGCTCTTCTCCTGGAGCACCCGGAGCAGCTTGACCTGGAGGTTCTGGCTCATGTCCCCGATCTCGTCGAGGAAGATGGTGCCTCCGTCGGCGAGGGCGAAGCGGCCCTCGCGGCTGCTCACGGCATTGGTGAAGGCGCCCTTCACGTGGCCGAAGAGCTCGGATTCGAGCAGCTCCTCGGGGATCGCGCCGCAGTTGACGGTGACCAGGGGGCGATCGGCCCGCCGGCTGTTGTAGTGCAGGGCGCGGGCGATCAGCTCCTTGCCCGTTCCGCTCTCCCCGGTGATGAGCACGGTCGTGTCGGTGTCCGCGACCTTGCCCACCACCTCGAGGACCGAGCGCAGGCCGGAGTCGGCGCCCACGATGTTGTCGAAGCGGTACCGGCTCTGGAGCTGATCCTGCAGCAGGCGGTTGTGGGTCTTGAGGCGCGAGTGCTCGATCGCCTGGTCCACCAGCCGCCGCAGGACGTCCTGCTGGGCCGGCTCGAGGGGCTTCTCCAGGTACCAGAAGGCGCCGGAGCGCAGGGCCTCCACCGAGCTCTCCGAGCTGGCGTAGCCGGTGATGATGATGCAGGGCAGGTCCGGGCAGGCGTCGCGGATCTGGCGGACCAGCTCGAAGCCCGAGAGCCCCGGCATCTTGACGTCGCACAGCACCAGATCGAGGGGCTGGCTCGTGACGATGCCCATCGCCTCGCTGGCGTCGCGCGCCTCGACGACCTCGTGTCCGGCGCGCGAGAGCACCCGGCGCAGGGCGCGCCGGTACAGCTCCTGGTCGTCCACGACGAGAATCTGTGTGTTCCGCTCGCTCATCGAGCCTTTCGCGGGGAGGCGGCGCGGAACATAGGAACCGCCACCGGGCTCTTCAAATGCGCGCTTCGCAGGGCGGTTCGAGGGGATTCAAGTGGCCCCTGGCTCGCTCCGATGAAAGCCCCATGGCGGCCCCCAGCGACACCCAGGTCCCGCGCCGACCGGAGCGGTCGGTTCCGCGCGGTCGCCTGCTGCTGGTGGACGACGACGACCTGCTCCTGCGGGCCATCCAGCGCATCCTCCGCGGCGACGAGCACGAGATCGCGACGGCCGACGGCTGGGAAGCGATGCAGCCCCACCTCGAGTCCGAGGACCTCGACCTGGTGCTGCTCGACCTGCGGCTCTCCGGAGAGCGGGGCGAGGAGCTCCTCTCGCGGCTGAAGCACGAGCGCCCGGACGTCGAGGTCATCGTGATGACGGGCCATGCCAGCGTCTCGAGCGCCGTCGATTGCATGCGGCTCGGCGCCTTCGACTATCTCGAGAAGCCCTTCGAGGACGTGGTGCGCGTGCGCACCACGGTCCAGCGGGCCATCGAGCATCGCCGCCTCGTGACGCGCAACCGCGAGCTCGAGGACGAGCTCTCCGGGCGCGACGAGCTGCCGGAGTGGATCGGTCAGTCCCAGGTGATGCGCGCGCTGATGCGGACCGCGCGCAGTCTGCGCCACAACGAGAGCCACGTGCTGATCCAGGGCGAGAGCGGGACCGGCAAGGAGGTGCTCGCGCGCATCGTGCACGGCCTGTCCCCGCGACGCGGCAGCCCCTTCGTGCCGGTCGACTGCGGTGCACTGCCGGAGACGATCATCGAGAGCGAGCTGTTCGGCCATGAGCGCGGCGCATTCACGGGGGCGCTCGGCGCGCCGGGGCTCTTCCGCGTGGCCGACGGCGGCACGCTCTTCCTCGACGAGATCGGGGAGATCCCGAACAGCATCCAGTCGAAGCTGCTGCGGGCCCTGCAGAACAAGGAGGTGCGGCCGCTCGGCGCCCGCGCCGCCGTTCCCGTGGACATCCGCATCGTCTGCGCCACCCACCGCGACCTCTCGGCGATGGTGGAGGACGGCTCGTTCCGGCGGGATCTCTACTACCGGCTGAACGTCGTGCGCATCGAGGTGCCGCCGCTTCGCGAGCGCCGCGAGGACGTACCGCTGCTGGCCCGACACTTCCTGGCGAAGCACCTTCGCGAGGGCTCGCGCGTTCGCAGCCTCGAGCCCGACGCCCTCGAGACGCTCGTCCGCTACGACTGGCCGGGCAACGTCCGCGAGCTCGAGAACGCCATCGAGTCGGGCCTGGCCCTGGCCCACGGCGATCGACTCTGCAAGAGCGATCTCTCCCTGGGCGGGCCCATCCGCGGCGAAGGCGGCGTAGGCGCTGCGAGCGCCGACGCGCCTGCGGGGCTGCCGCTCTCGCTCTCGGCGTACGAGCGCTGCGTCCTCGAGCGCGCGCTGCGCGAGTCGGAGGGCGACGCGACCGAGGCGGCGCGCCGGCTCGGGATCGGGCGCTCGACGATCTACCGCAAGCTGCAACGCCACGGCATCGAGCCCCTGCGCCGCGCGCGGTCTCACTCGGAGGGGCCGGAAGGGCCGGAAGCGAGCTCGGAGCCGGCGGGTCAGGCGCCGCGAGCCGTTGGGTCCGTCGAGTACATCCGGTAATTTCCCGCCGAGACAGGGACGGGGGGGAACGTGTCGACCGACGAGCCGGTCGTGCGGGTCCTGGTGGTCGAGCCGCAGCAGGCCGATCAGCGAGACCCGGCCACGCTGCGCGCGCTGCAACGCCTGGGCAAGGGGGCCCGCATCGAGGTCGTGCACGAGCGCGACGCGCTGCGCCGACTGCTTGCCGGAGCCGTCCACGACTGCGCCGTGGTCGACGAGCGCGTCGGCGCCGAGGCCTTGCCCCTGCTGGCCGAGGCGGCGCACGCCGGCGTCCCCGGCGTCTTCCTGATCCGCACCGGAGGGGACGCGGCCGCGGTCGAGGCCTTCGACCAGGGCGCCCGCGACTGCGTGCGGGCAGGGCCCGACTTCGAGTCGATCCTGCCGGTGGCGGTGCTCGACCAGATCCGCCGGGTGCGCTCCGAGCGCGCCCGCAACGAGGCCGACGCCCGCATCCAGTGGCTCGAGAACCTGTCGCGCACCGTGGTCGAGGCGATCCCGACGGCCCTCGCCGTGCTCGACGCGGTGGGGAACGTGCTGCGCGCCAACCCGGCCTTCTCGCGGCTGTGTGGCCGCTCGGTCGAGGCGAGCGCCGGGCGTCCGCTCCGGGAGCTCCTGCCCGATTCGCTGTGGAGCGTCGCCGAGGCCGTGTGGCGGGAGGCGGCGCGGGGGAACGGTGCCGGGCCGCGCTTCGCGAAGGGCGACGCGGCCGGCCGGGCCTTCGACCTGCGGGCCGCTCCGCTCTCCGAAGGGCGCTCGCTGCTGCTGGTCTCCGAGGTCACCGAGGTGGAGGACCTGCTGCGCCAGGTCGGACATCTGCGGAGGACCAACGAAGACCTCATCCAGAACATGAACGGTGCCGTGTTGATGCTCGATTCCACGGGCCATGTCCGCTTCGCCAACCCGGGCGCCCTGGAGCTCCTCGGGGACGCCTCGCCCGAGGGCCGGGACGCCCGGGCCTGGATCCAGGGCGACACGGGCCGCGACCTGCTGGTCGCCGTTCTCGAGCGCGGCGAGCGCATCCGCGGGGTCGAGATCGTGGTACGGCGGCCCGATGGGGCGTCCGCGCCCGTGGCCGTCGCCGCCGCGCCGCTCCACGACGAGGGCGGGAGCCCGCGCGGCGCCGTCGCGATCCTGCAGGATCTCTCCGAGCTCAAGCAGCTCCAGCGCCAGGTGCTCCAGACGGAGAAGATGGCGTCCATCGGCCAGCTCGCCGCCGGCGTGGCCCACGAGATCAACAATCCCATGGGCTTCGTCCATGCGAATCTCTACCAGGTCTCCGAGTACGTGGACGACCTCACGCGCGTGTGGGATCAGGTCCGCGGCCTGCGGCGCGCGATCGGCGACGCGCCGGCGACGCCCGAGCTCCGGCGCGCGGCGGAGCTGTTCGACGCGACCGTCGAGGAGGTGGAGGCGGACTTCCTGGTCGACGACCTCGGCAAGGCCGTGCGCGAGTCGCTCGAGGGCTCCGAGCGGGTGCGCCACATCGTCCAGGACCTGCGCGCCTTCTCGCACCAGGACACGGCGGAACGCACCCTCGCGGACATCAACAAGGCGCTCGACTCCACGGCGAACATCGTCTGGACCATGATGAAGCACTCCGTGAAGCTCACGAAGGACTACGGCGATCTGCCTCCCGTCTCCTGCTACCCCATGCAGCTCAAGCAGGTGTGGATGAACCTGCTGGTGAACGCGACCCAGGCGGTCGAGCAGCGCATGGGGGCCGAGGGGATCCGCGGCGAGATCCGCCTCCACACGCGGGCCGAGGGGGGGAGCGTCGTGGTGGAGGTCACCGACAACGGCAGCGGCATTCCGCCCGAGGTGCGCGAGCGCATCTTCGAGCCCTTCTTCACCACGAAGGAGGTGGGCGAGGGGACCGGCCTCGGCCTGGCCACCACGTACACGCTGGTGCGTCGCCACGGCGGAGAGCTCTCGGTCGCGAGCCCGGAGGGCGAGGGTGCCACGTTCCGCGTTCGCCTTCCGGTGGAGCCGCCGCAAGGCGGCTCACCCGAAACGCCGTGAGCGAGGGCCCGCGGGTCCTGCTCGTCGACGACGAGCCCCGGATCCTCTCCGCGCTGCAGCGCAGCCTGCGCCGCGAGCCCGTGAGCGTAGAGACCGCCGGCTCCGCGGCGGAGGCCCTGGCCGCGCTGGATCGCAACGCCCGCGAGGACGCCGACCCGATCCGGCTGGTGGTCTCCGACCAGAAGATGCCCGGCTGCAGCGGCATCGAGCTGATCGGGGAGATCGCGGCGCGGCATCCGAGCGTGCGACGGATCCTGCTCACGGGATGGCCCGAGTCGATCGACGAGCCCGAGCGGGTGCGGCTCGGGCTGTCTGCGCTCGTCTCGAAGCCCTGGGACGATCAGGAGCTGAAGCGGGAGATCCGCGCCGCCCTCGACCTCGTGTGACGCCGGGCGCCTGGTGTGCCACGCCCCACGCCCCACGTCTCACGCAACGGGAGTCGCTCAGGTGCCCTTGGGCAGGCGGCTCAGGTACTCGAGGTCGGGCTTCTGGGAGTTCTTGCCGCCGATCAGGAGGATCCGGTGGCGGCGGCTCTGTCCGCGCGTGTAGTAGATGCGGCCCTTGCCGGCGAAGCCCAGCTCGAAGATCGAGAGGTGGGTGGGCAGCCCGCCCAGCTTGCGCCGGACCGCCGCGCCCTCGGGCTCGTCGTGCAGGCGCTTGAGCGCCTCCTCCGCCTTCAGGCGCAGGCTCTCGTCGCCGAGGCCGGCGAGGTCCGAGATGGCTCGCTCGTCGACCTCGAGGTCGCGGTAGAGGGTTCGCAGGCGGCGACTCCAGATCTCCTCGTCCTTGCCCTTCTCGCGACCGGCCCGCTTGGCGAGCTTCTGCAGCGAGCGGATCTCCTCGTCGCGCTGCTCGACGTCGTGGACGGCCTCCTCGAGCAGCTCCTCGAGCGCGCGGCGCTCGCTCTCGAGGGAGTCACGGGCCTCGGAGGACTGGGCCATGAGCTCGCGCTCGCGGTGCTCGAGCGAGGCGAGGGCGTCGCGGAGCCGCGCACGCTCGTCGCGCAGGCCCTGGATCTCCCCGGCAAAGCTCTCGTTCTCGGGCTCGACCGTGGCGAGGCGGTCGCGCACCGCGCGGAGCTCGCCCTCGATCGACTGGGCGCGTTCGCGACCCGCGTCGCGCGCCCGGGTGACCTCCTCGATCCGCGCCTCGGCCCGCGTCGTGAGCCGGCGGGTGTAGAGATAGAGGGTGGTGATCAGCAGCGAGCCGTAGAGCAGCAGGATGCCGTTGGCGAGCAGGGTGTTGTGCGAGACCGTGACGTCGACGTCGACCAGCGCCGGCAGCAGGTCCGCGGCCGGCACCGGATCGATGGAGGCCGGAGGAGGGCGGCTCCCGGCGTACAGCAGGGTGAGGCCGTCCCTCCCGAGCACGATGGGCCGCACGCTCACGCCGAGCCCCGGCCAGATCGAGTCGCGCTTGACCGCCCCGATGCGGTTCTGGATCTCCTGGGCGGGGTTGGCGACGTCCGGCGGAACCTGCGTCGCCTCCACCACGCGGGCCTGGAAGTCCATCCACAGCGCCCGCTCGAGACCCTCGATGGTGAAGATGTAGGCGACCACGAACAGGAAGATGGCGATGTAGGTGAAGCGGAAGGACGCGAGCCGCTCGAGGGCGGTCCGTCCCTCCAGGGCCTCGAGCCCGGCGACGGGATCGGCATCGGGAGCATCCCCCGCGCCGCCCGCGGGCCCGGGCTTCGTCGGGGCGGCCAGCGGGCTCTGCGGGGCCGTCTCGCGATTCGTGCTCGTGTCCGGGTCCGGGTCCAGGTCCGGGTTGGTGTCCGTGTCCGGGTCCGGGTCCGTCTGGGCGCGCTCGCGGGCGTCGGCTTCGACCATTTTCTGCATCGATCCCCCGAGGGTACCGGTTTCGCTAGGGTCTGGCGCCATGCGTGTCGTCGACCTCGACCGGGACATGTCGGACGTCATCCCCACCGGAACTACGCGCGACAGCGAGTACCTGTTCGATCGGATGACGGATCTGACCCTGGAGCTCACCCGCCCGGGGCCGGGGAAGCGGATCCTGGACGTGGCCAGCGGCTTCGGTCAGGACGCCATCGCTCTGTGTGCGCAGGGTGCCTCGGTGGTCGGTGCCGAGCCCTCGGCGCGCATGACGGCCTGGGCGCGGCTGAAGAGCGGCGAGGCCACGGGCCCCCTGCCGCACTGGGTTCGCGGCTGGTCCGACGCGCTGCCGTTCCCCGACGACTTCTTCGACGCGAGCTTCTGCAAGGGGGCGCTCGACCACTTCGACCAGCCCGAGCGCGCGATCGCGGAGATGGCCCGGGTGACGGCGCCCGGCGGCCGCGTCGTGCTCGCGATCGCGAACTTCGACTCCCTCGCCTGCCGTGCGGCTCGCCGGGCCGACGACCTGCGCGAGGGCATCCTGTCGCGGCCGGTCCGGCGCGGGCGACGTCACTACGACGTGCCTGCCGACCACTTCACCCGCTACGAGATCGAGCTCATGCGCGAGCAGATGTCGCGCCACGTGGAGCTCGAGGAGGTTCGCGGCGTGTCCATGCTGTGGGGCCTGCCCAGCTGGAACCGCGCCGTGCAGAGGATGCCCGAGTCGGCGGCGGACGCGGCACTGCGGGGGCTCGATCGCCTGGCCGACGCGGTCCCCTCCCTGGCCGATGTGGTCGTGCTGGCCGGTCGGCCGCGCCCGACCCTCGCCGCCGCCGCCTGAGTGCGGCCTGCGGCCGAGGCGTGCGGCTCCCGAGCTGCGTGAGCGGAGTCGGGTCCGGTCCGGCGACGACATCACCCGATTCTCGTCGGAGACGGACCTGACCCGACTCCGCCTCCTCCCAGGCCCGCAAGAGTTCGGCCTGACGCCTAACGCACCGGGCGTACCTCGACGGTCCCGATCCGCGCGGAGGGGATCCGCTTCGCCCAGGCCACGGCGGTTTCCTGGTCGGGACACTCGAGCAGGAAGAAGCCGGCCAGGATCTCCTTCGTCTCGGCGAAGGGGCCGTCGCTGACGAGGGCCTCGCCCTGCTCCACGCGCACGCTCACCGCCGTTCCCGCGACCTCGAGACGCTGGGCCCCGAGGAAGGCGCCCTCCTTCTGGAGGGCGGCCACGAACTCGCGGAACTCGGCGTAGAAGGCCTCGCGGTCCGCGTCGGGCATGGCATCGGGGAGGTCCGTCTCCTTGCTGTAGAGCAGCAGGGCGTACTGCATCTCTAGGGATGGGCCGCCTTGAAGGAGGGACGTCCGAGCAGCGCCGAGGCGTAGTGCGCGGTGCGAGGCCAGCGGCTGGCGTCGACGCTCTCGCCCGCGATCTCGAGGTTCTGGAGCTGCACGCCCATGGCGACGTCGGCGATGGAGAAGCCCGAGAGCAGGGTGGTCGCGCCCTCTTCGAGCTGCCCCTCCAGATGGTCGAGGAAGATCGGCAGCTGCTCCTCGCGCACGCTCGCGAGCCGCTCCTCGTCGGGGTCGCCGGCCTGCATCAGCTTCGGCTTGATGAAGCGCTCCCAGAGGAAGGGGCTCGTGATCTCGATCCCCTTGGTGTCCGCGTACTCCTCGGCGAAGAGCGCGCGCGCGTACTCCTTCGCGTCCTCGGGGTAGAGCTTCGGGCCGCCCCCGGTGCGCTCGAGGTAGGCCACGATCACCGACGAGTCGGGGATCGTGAAGTCACCGTCCTTCAACACCGGGATCTTCCCGAGCGGGTTCAACGCCAGCAGCTCGGGGGACTTGGGGAAGGGAATCAGGTCCTTGGACTCGTACGCGATCCCCTTCTCTTCACACGCCACGATCACCTTGCGGGCGAAGGGAGAGGGCTTTCCGCCGTGGATCTCGATCGTCATCGGACACTCCTTTCCGGCCGGGAGGCCGGGTTCGAGAAGCTTCGGGCCCGGCCCGCCATGGTACTCCCAAGGGGACGGGGTCGTGTGCCGGGGATGGCGCCGCCGCGGGCGAGCCGGGCCCGACTGGAAGACGATCGGCGAAGACGAGAACAGACAGCCCCGGCCGAGAAAGTTCCCACCCCCCGCGGGTGGACGGCGGTCGGCTGCTACGGTGCGGGCCGTGAGCGGATCGGAGGACGAGTCCACGAGGGGGAGCCGGGTTCGCGGGCCGGGTGCGCCCGGACTGCGTCCGGAGCCCGGGCGGGTGATCGGCCGCGGCCACACGGCCGGCGACCTCCTCGAGGCCTACGAGTGGGAGATCCTGGAAGAAGGGAAGGGGCATCTGCGCGTGCGGGCCCACGTGCCCGACCGGGTGAAGAACCCGCGCGGACAGCTGTTCGGCGGCTTCACCCCGACGTACGTCGACCTGATCGCGCTCTTCACGTTCCGCACCACCCAGGAGCGGCCGAAGGGCTGGCTGGCCACCCTGAACCTGCGTCTCGACTACTTCGAGCCCATCACCGGGAGCTTCGAGATGGACAGCCGGGTGGTGAACCAGCGCGGGCGCAACGTCTGGGTCGAGACGAGCTTCCTGGATCCCGACGGGACCATGCTCGCGTTCGCCCTCGTGACCCTGCGCGAGACCGAGGACCCCCTCCCCCGAAGCTGAGCCGCGGTATGCTCCGGTCGAGGCCGCCGCCGCGGCCGAGGAGGAGGATCTCATGAAGGCTGCGGTGCTTCGCGCCTACAACGAGCCCCTGGTGATGGAAGACGTGGAGCTCGACGAGCCGCGCGCGCGCGAGGTGCTCGTGAAGACGGTCGCCACCGGCATCTGCCACAGCGACCTGCACTGCGTCGAGGGCGCCCTGCCCGTCCCGCCGCCCTGCATCCTCGGGCACGAGCCCGCCGGCATCGTCGAGGCCGTGGGCCCGGACGTCACCCACGTGGCTCCCGGCGACCACGTGATCGGCTGCCTCTCCGCCTTCTGCGGCACCTGCGAGTACTGCCTCCGCGGCGAGCCCAACCTCTGTGGCGGCGACGCCACCAACCGCACGCCCGACGACGCGCCCCGGATCCGCCAGGGCGACGACCGCATCCACCAGTTCGCGCACCTCTCGGCCTTCGCGGAGAAGATGCTCTGCCACGAGAACGCGCTGGTGAAGATCCGCGACGACATGCCCCTCGACCGGGCGGCACTGATCGGCTGCGGCGTCACCACCGGCCTGGGTGCCGCGCTCAACACGGCCCAGATCCGCCCCGGCGAGACCTGCGTAGTGATCGGCTGCGGCGGCGTCGGCCTGGCGGCGATCCAGGGCGCCCGCATCGCCGGCGCCAGCCGCATCCTCGCCGTCGACACCATGTCCTGGAAGCTCGACCTCGCGAAGGACCTCGGCGCGACCGAGGTGATCGACGGCTCGGCCGGCGACCCGGTCGCCGCCGTGCTCGGCGCGACCGGCGGCGTGGACTACGCCTTCGAGTGCATCGGCCTCCAGGCGACGGTGACCCAGGCGGCGAGCATGATCCGCAAGGGCGGCACCTGCGTGCTGGTCGGCGTGGTTCCGATCGGCACCATGGTGCAGTTCATGGGGCTCGACATCGTGCTCCAGGGCAAGACCATCAAGGGCTCGATGATGGGCTCGAACCGCTTCCGCATCGACATGCCGCGCTTCGTCGACTTCTACATGGAGGGTCGCCTGCGGCTCGACGAGATGATCTCGGCGCGCATCCCCCTCGAGGACGTGAACGGCGCCCTCGAGCGCATGAAGGCGGGCGAGGTCGCCCGCAGCGTGGTGACCTTCGACTAGCGGAGAGCCCGCTCTACCACTGGTCGTAGTGGATGATGCCGTCCATGGCCTTTCGGGGGCCCGGCTTGAAGTCGGTGCCCTTCGTGTAGGCCAGCGGGATCAGCGCACACTGGGTGATCTCGTCGAAGGGGATGCCGAGCAGCTCGGCCGCCTCCTTCTCGTGCATCAGGTGCAGCGTGGTCCAGCAGGTGCCGAGCCCCCGGGCGCGCGCCGCCAGCATGAAGCTCCAGGCAGCGGGCAGGATCGAGCCGTAGATGCTGGCCTGGGCGATCACCATCGGCACGTTCTCCACGCGGCCGGCCACGCACGGAATCACGTGGACGGGCACCTGGCCGAGCACCTCGGCCAGGTAGCTGGCCGACGACATCACGCGCTCCTGGGTGGCCTCCATGCTCGGGTCGTCGGCGTGGACGTTGGCGGCCGACTGCGGCATGGCGGCGTAGCCCTCGAAGGCCTTTGCGTAGAGCTCGCCGAGGCGCCGGCGCTTGGCCTCGTCGGTCACGACCATGAAGTGCCATCCCTGGGCATTCGAGCCGGTCGGCGCCTGCAGCGCCAGCTCCAGGCACTCGTCGACCACCGAGCGCTCGACCGGCCGCTCGAGATCCAGCCGCTTGCGCACGGCGCGCGTGGTCGAGAGCAGCTGGTCGTTGCTGAGGTCGAGCTGGGGATGGGCCATGGGTCTCCTCCGAGAATGCAGAGCGGATCCTAGCCGGCCGGCGATGGCGCGAGCACGCCCGCCTCGCGCAGGGCGTCCCGCTCTTCCTGCGAGACGCCGAGCTCCGCCAGGATCTCGTCGCCGTGCTCGCCGAGCAGGGGAGCCGGACGGGCGGGCTCGGCCGGCGTCTTGTCGAAGTGCGCAGCCGGTCGCGGCTCGCGCACGACGCCGGCCTCCCCGTGGTCGCGCTCGAGGATCGTCTCGTTGTGGGCCAGCTGGGGATCCGAGATCACGCTCTCGAGGTCGTGGACCGGGGCGACGGGAACCTGCTCGGCCACGAGCTTCCGCTGGATCTCGTCGGTTGGGAGCTTCCGGAACGCGGCCAGCACGAGCGCCTCGAGCTCCAGGCGATTCTCGACGCGCGCCTCGGTGGTGTTGTAGCGCTCGTCCTCGCTCCACTCGGGATGCCCGAGAGCCCGAAAGAGCCCGTCGAACTCGGAGTCCGACGCGGCGAAGTAGACGAGGTGTCCGTCGGCCGTCGGCGTCAGCCGATACAGCTCCGAGATCGTCGGGCCCGGCTGCACGCCCTCGCCGACGAAGGTGTGCGCCATCATCCCGTCGGGCCAGAAGAAGGCGAGCCCGGCATCGATCATCGCGAGCCGGACGTGCTGGCCGCCGGCACCCTTCTCGCGGGCGTAGAGCGCCGCGGTGATCGCCTGGGCGGCGTAGAGGGCGGAGGCCTTGTCGCAGATCACGTTGCGGATCAGGTCGACGTCGCCGCCGTCGGGGTGCTTCTGGATCGCGACGTGGCCGGTCAGGGCCTGGATCACCGGGTCGTAGACGCGACGGTCGGCGTAGGGCCCGCTCTGCCCGAAGCCGCTGATCGAGACGTAGACGAGATCGGGGTTCACGCTGCGCAGGTCGTCCTCGGCGATGCCCAGGCGCCGGACGGCTCCCGGGCGGAAGTTCTGCACGAACACGTCCGCGTTCTCGACGAGGCGCAGCAGGAGTGCGCGGCCCTCGGGCTTGTGCAGGTCCATCGAGATCGAGCGCTTGCCCCGGTTGCCGTTCACGAAGAACGCGCCCTGCCCGCCGCGTCGGAACGGAGACAGCCGCAGCAGATCGCCGATGCCCGGCGGCTCGACCTTGATGACCGATGCGCCCTGGTCGGCCAGCAGCATGGTGGCCATCGGGCCGGATAGAACGGCCGAGACGTCGATGACCCGCACTCCGGTGAGCGGTCCCGTCATGGGATCCTCCTTGGTCGCACCCAGGCCCGAAGAGCCGTCTCGTGGACCCGGGGTGCCGCCATCGTATCATGGACCGTCTGCGACCGAGCCGAGGGAGATCCGGGATGGACGAGGCACTGCACGGCATCCGACTCGAGCGGGACCTGGACGGCCGGCGTTGGATCGCAACGATCGAAGCGCCGCCCATCAACCTGATGACCCTCGAGCTGTTCGGCGCGCTCGCGACCCTCTCGGCCCGGCTGCACGAGGACGAGCGCGTCCAGGCGCTGGTGCTGCGCAGCGCCGACCCCGACTTCTTCATCGCCCACTTCGACGTCGAGGCGATCCTCCGCTTCCCGATCGATGGCGACGCACCGCGCGGAAGGCCCAACGCCTTCCACCAGATGTGCGAGCGCTTCCGGACGGCCCCGGCCATCACGATGGTCGAGATCGACGGGCGCGTGGGCGGCGGCGGCAGCGAGCTCTCCCTCGCCTGCGACCTGCGCTTCGGCTCGCGCGAGCGCTGCGTCGTGAACCAGATGGAGGTGCCGCTCGGCATCCTTCCGGGCGGCGGCGGGACCCAACGGCTGCCTCGCCTGCTCGGCCGAGGCCGGGCGCTCGAGGTGGTCCTGGGCGGCGACGACCTCGACGCCGAGACCGCCGAGCGATGGGGCTACCTGAACCGGGCTCTGCCCGCGAGCGAGCTCCGGGGCTTCGTGTCGGCACTCTCCGAGCGCATCGCACGGCATCCGCGCGAGGCCGTCCGCCTGGCCAAGCGCGCGGTCGACGCCGCGAACGGCACCCTGGCCGAAGGACTCGAGGAAGAGGACCACTTGTTCCAGCGCCTGCTGCGCGACCCCGAGGCGCGGCGCCGGATGCAGCGTTTCGGCGACATCGGCGGCCAGACCCGGGAGGGAGAGCTGCGCGTGGCCGAGCTCGGGGCCGCCCTCGCCGACGACCCCGAAGCCACTTGAGCCTATACTCCTTCGGGTCGAAGAGACCGAACGAGCCGATCACACCAGGCAAGCACCAGGGGAGGGGTGATGACTGGATCTCTGCGCGTGCGCGCTTCCGACCGCCACCACCGCCATCATCGGCACGGCGCCCCTTGCCTGCCGCTGCTGCTGGCGGCCCTCCTCGCTCTCGTGCCGTTTCCGGCCCGCTCCGTCGACTACCAGCAGGCCGGACCCCTCGACCGGGTCGTGAAGGCCCAGGTCGGCGACTGCAAGGGCGGCAAGCCGATCCGGGTGCCGCTCATCACCTGGGGCGGCGACATCGCGACCATCCACGCCAACGGTGACGCCCGGCGCACCGCGGCGGGAAGCCTCTTCGCGGCGGAGAAGCTCGACCTCGAGCTGTTCCGCGAGGACGTCTTCGCCCGCCAGGTCGAGGCCTACCTGCGCTGCGAGACGCCCTACCTGCGCGGGACGCTCGGCATGCTCAACATGGCCGCGGGGCTCACGGCGAAGGACCCGCGCACCCTGATGGTGCCCATCTACCAGATGACCTGGTCGGCGGGAGGCGACGCCCTCGTCGTGAAGCCGGGGATCGGCTCGCCCAGGGACCTGCGCGGCAAGACCATCGCCCTGCAGTCCTACGGCCCCCACGTGGACTATCTGACGACGGTGCTGAAGGACGCCGGCCTCGGCCCCGGCGACGTGACCCTCAAATGGGTCGAGGACCTCGTCGGCTTCGAAGGCAACACGCCGGGCGCCGCCCTGCAGTCGGACGCCTCGGTGGACGCCGCCTTCGTGATCCTGCCCGACGCGCTCGCCCTCACCTCCGGCGGAAACGTGGGCAGCGGCGCGGAGGACTCCGTGAAGGGCGGCCGCATCCTGCTCTCCACCAAGACCGCCAACCGCGTCATCGCCGACCTCTACGTCGTGCGCAGCGACTACCTCGAGGCCAACCGGGCCGAGGTGAGCCGCTTCGTGCACGGGCTCTTGCGGGGCGCCGAGTCGTTGAAGGGCCACGCCAAGGCCAAGGGCGGCGCGTTCAAGAAGACGCTCACGGCCTCGGCCGAGATCCTGCTCGACAGCGCCCAGGCCACGGCCGACGCGGAGGGGCTGCTCGGCGACGCCGAGCTGGTCGGCTACCCCGGGAACGTGCGCTTCTTCGGCGATCCGAACTATCCCCGCGGCATCGGCAAGCTCAACGCGGAGATCCAGCGGGCCTTCGGCGTCCTCGGCCTCGCGACCGCGGGCGCTCGCATGGGCGCCGCGAACTGGGACTACGCGAAGCTCGCCCAGGGACTCACCGAGACCCAGGGCGTGGAAGTACCGCGCTTCGACACCGAGGCCGTGGCCAAGGTCGTGACCCGGCGCCAGCAGCAGGGCAACCTCGAGGAGGGCGAGCTCTTCGCCTTCGAGGTGTTCTTCCAGCCGAACCAGAACGATTTCCCGGCGAGCCTGTACGGCGAGGCCTTCGAGCGGGTGGTGGAGCTGGCCTCCACCTACGGCGGCGCCGTGATCACGGTCGAGGGCCACAGCGATCCCCTCGGCTATCTGCGCGCCAAGAAGGAAGGGAAGCCCGACGTGGTGCTCCGCCGCACCCAGCAGGCCGCCAAGAACCTGAGCCTGGCCCGCGCCAACGCCGTCCGCGACAGCGTGGTCGGCTTCGCCCGGTCGAAGAGCGTCACCCTCGACCGCAGCCAGTTCGCGGTGGTGGGCCACGGCATCACGCGCCCCGGCTCGGGGATGTGCGGCAAGGATCCCTGCGCGCCCAAGAACGAGAAGGAGTGGCGCGACAACATGCGTGTCGAGTTCCGCATCATCCAGGTCGAGGCGGAGTCGAGCGTCTTCCGGCCGCTCTGATGGCGAGGCGCAGCCGACGCGAACGCCAGACGGCCCGCAACCTGATCCTGCTGGGAGTGGCGTTCCTGCTGGTGCGGCAGGTGGGGTGCGAGGCCGGCGCGCCGGATGCGCCTCCCCAGGCGATGCTCCCGCCCTGGCCGCCGGCCACGGCCCAGGAGGACGGTCCGACCCTCGCCGACGACCTCACCCACACGAACGTCTACGTGGTGCTCGACGCCTCGGGGAGCATGCGCGAGGCGGGCTGCTCCGAGGGCCGCCCCAAGATCGACGCGGCGAAGGAGGCGCTGGTCGCCTTCGCGTCCGCGCTCGGGCCCGAGGTGCAGCTCGGGCTCCTGGCCTTCGACGGCCTCGGCGTCCGTGAACGCATGGCGCTCGGGCCGGTGGACGGCGCGGCCTTCCAGGCGGCCCTCGAGAAGATCCAGCCCGCGGCGCGGACGCCCCTGCGCACGGCCATCGAGCGCGCCTACGACGCCCTGCTCGTGCAGGGGAGCCGCCAGCTCGGCTACGGCGAGTATCACCTGGTGGTGGTGACCGACGGACTCGCGAGCGACGGCGAGGATCCCAGCGAGATCGTGGGCAAGGTGCTCGCCGAGTCGCCGCTGGTGGTCCACACCATCGGCTTCTGCATCGACGACGACCACTCGCTCAATCAGCCGGGCCGCACGCTCTACCGCACGGCCCGCAGCCAGGACGAGCTCCGTGCGGGGCTCTCGGCGGTGCTCGCCGAGGCGCCGGACTTCAGCGCCACGGAGTTCCAGTAGGCATGCCGCGACACGTGAGTGCCGGCCTCGGCCTGCTGGTGGTGGGCGTCCTCGGCCTCGTGGGCTTCTACTTCCTGCGGCCGACCCTCGAGGACTGGCAGCAGCGCATGAGCAGCGACGCGTCGGCCAGCGCCGGCACGGTGCGGATCGGCACCGACAGCTGGGTCGGCTACTTCCCGCTCTGCTCGCCGGTGATGCGGGCGCGGATGCGCGACCAGGGCTACCGGCTGCGCTGCGAGGACGACGCCGCCGACTACCCCGCGCGCATGCGCGCCCTGCGCGAGGGCGACCTCGAGCTGGCCGTCGCCACCGTGGACTCCTACCTGCAGAACGGCGCGGCCGAGCGCTTCCCGGCCAACATCGTGGCCGTGATCGACGAGTCCAAGGGCGGCGACGCCATCGTCGCCCGCAAGGAGAAGGTCCCGGACATCGACGCGCTCAAGGCCGCCGCCGACCCGAAGGTCGCCTTCACGCCGGCCTCGCCGAGCGAGCACCTGCTGCGGGCCGTGGCCAGCCACTTCGACATCCCGCTCCTGCTCGAGCAGCAGGGCGCCTGGCGCGTCGAGACCAACGGCTCCGAGGAGGCGCGCCGCAAGCTCGAGTCGGGCGCGGTGGACGTCGCCGTCCTGTGGGAGCCCGACTCGAGCTTGCGGCGCGCCTCCTCGGAGCCGTTGGTCTCGACGCGCCAGGCGCCCTGCTGCTCGAGCAGGAGCGGGATGTCGAAGTGGCTGGCCACGGCCCGCAGCAGGTG
>JASJCN010000216.1 GCA_030065975.1 Myxococcota bacterium | reverse complement strand
AGCGCCCAGCTGCGGCCCTGGTTGCCGTAGCCCACCACCGCCACGCCGAGGCCTCGAAGGGCGGATCGATCGGCATCCTTCTCGTAGAACATCTCGCTCATGCCACGCCTCACGCTGGATGCAGGGTTCCGGGGATTGGTAGCATGGCCGGCCGGGGCCTCGAAGCGCCCACGGGGGAGTCCGCGTGACGTCGCAGCGGCAGGGATGGACGCGCCGGGCCTTCGTCCGCGCGGCGGCGGGCAGCGTGCTCAGCGGCACCGCCGGCCTCTCGATCGGCTGCGAACGGCAGCCGCTGTCCAGCGTCGTCGGGGCCGCGGAGGAGGACGGCTTCGATGCCGGCCCGCTCTCGCACCTGCTTCCCATCACCGACCACGCGCGCATCCGGCTCAAGGTCTCGAGCACGCGTCCCCTCGACCGGCCGGTCCTGCGCGTCGGCAGCCGGACGCTGCCCGGCCGCTCCTTCGAGCGCTCCGGACGCTTCTTCCAGTTCGATGTCGGCGACCTCGAGCCCGGCACCCGCTATACGCTGGCGCTCGAGGAGGCGGGAGGAGCCCGGATCTGCGACCCCTGGCCGCTCTCGACCCTGCCGGCGCCCGACGCGCGACCCGAACGACTGCGCCTGCTCGTCTTCACCTGTGCCGGGGGGCCCGACGACCTCTACAACCTCCCGGGCTTCAACGCCTACCTCCCCATGGCCGCGCGGCGAAGGCTGCTGCGCCGCGCGCTCTCCTTCGCCCCGGACGTGGCGATCGCGAACGGCGACCACGTGTACTGGGACATGAAGAGCCGCTTCGGCTGGGCCATGGGACGCTCGCCGCGCGCCTGGTGGAACGCCGGATGGTTCGACCGCGCGCTCCCGGTGCTGGGGACGCCGAACGAAGAGGTCCTGCAACGCGCATTCGGCCCCCAGGTTGCCGGCCTCTACGGCGGGCTCATGCGCTCGACGCCCACGTACTTCCTCCAGGACGACCACGACTACGGAGAGAACGACGAGGCGAGCGAAGAGCTGCGAACCTTCCCGCCCGATCCCTTCATGCTCGACCTCGCCCGCTCGACCCAGCGCCTCTACTACCCGGAGCTCCTCGGCGGCGAGGGCCTGCCCGCCCGACACGTGGAGGCCGACGGCGCCTCGCCCCACTTCGGAAGCCTGCGCTACGGGCGGCTGCTCGAGGCCTGGCTCTACGACTGCCGTCGCCACCTGCGGAATCGGGCCGACCCGGACCTGGCCCACGCACGCTCGGGATTCGTGCCCGACGACGTCGAGGCGTGGCTCGTGGCACGCAGCCGGACCACGCCCTGCCTGCACGGGGTGCACATGCCTTCGACCCCGGTGCTCTGGACGGCCGGGAAGTGGGGAGAGTGGTACCCGGACGCGAAGGACGCCGAAGGGCAGCTGCGCGCCGACGCCGGCAAGCCCTACTGGGCCGAGGGATGGGCGGCCCAGCACGACCGGCTGCTGCAGGCCGCCTCGAGCCGCCCCGATCGGCTCCCGCTCGTGGTGAGCGGCGACCTCCACGCCACCGGCGTCGGCCGCATTCACGAGAGTCGGGGCGCGCGCCTCGGGGTCCACCCGATCGTGAGCGTCCTGAGCGGTGCGGTGGGGACCGGCGCTCTGGGATGGCCCTCGCAGTTCCGTGATCAACGACCCGTACCGTCCGGAACCCTCGGGGCCGAGGAGATCGTGACGCCCGTGGAGGAGAACGGGTTCAGCCTCCTCGACGTCACGCCGGACGCGGTTCGCGTCTCCCAGTTCGGGTGGACCCCGGATCGCGACCCCGCCGAGATCGACACGCTCGAGCCCTTCGCGGTGGTGGACCTGCCGCGGCCCGGCGCGGCGTCGGGCTAGCGCGGTCTAGGACGCGTCGGCCTCGGGCAGCGCGCGCAGGACGGCGCGGCCGAGCGAGTCGTCCGGGTCGCGAGCGAGCAGGGCCCGGGCGGCCTCCCCGGCCAGCTCGGCGTCGCCGTCCTCCATCGCCCACTCGACCAGCGTCGAGAGCAGCGTGCGCTCGTTCGGATGCAGACGCGCCGCATCGCGGAGCAGGGCCTTGGCGCGCTCGGGCTCGTCGCCATCGCGGAACGCCACGGCCAGCACCCAGACGAAGCGAGGCTCGTGGGGAGCGAGCTCGGCGGCGCGGGTGAGCGAGGCGACGGCGGCCTCGAGATCGCCGCCGCGGACCTGCGCAAGCCCGAGGGCGTGGTGCAGCTCGGGGCTCTCGGGCGCCCGCTCGAGCGCCCGGCTCAGGGTCGCGACAGCCTGCGATTCCTCGCCGAGCTCCCGCTGCAGATCGGCGAGACCGACCGAGGCGGGTATGAACCAGGGCCCGATCCGCACGGCCGTCGAGAGCGCCTCGCGGGCTGCGTCGACGTCGCCGCGCGCGCGGTGCAGGTTGGCCAGGGCGACGTGGCTCGCGGGCTGCTCCGCGTTGGCCCGCCGGGACCCGATCCACTCGTTGAGCACCTGCTCCTGTCGGCGCCGCGTGCGTTCGTCGAGCTGATCGGCCGCGATCACGAGCTCGCGCGCCGCCTCGATGCGGATCGCCCGGTGGTCGTCGAGCAGCGGCGGCAGCACCGCGGCGCGCAGCTCCGGCGGCAGGCTGCGCGTCGCCGAGACGGCGGCCAGGCGGATCAGGGGCTCGCGGCTGCGCGCGCCGCGCTGGACGGCCTCGATCACCTCCTGGGAGGGAATCGTTCCCAGCAGGCGAAGGGCCGTCGCGCGGGCGATCGCCGGCTGGGAGTCGTCGCCGAGCAGCGCCAGGAGGCGCGCGGGCGCGTCGGGGGTTCGCAGCCGACCGGCGTGCAGGGCGTCGGCGAACTGGCCGCGTTCCGTGAGCCCGGGCCACCACGTCTCCGCCGCCTGGCGAGCCCAGCTCGCGTCGCGATCGGCGTGGCAGCCGGTGCAGGCGTCCGGCGTGCCGAGGGTCTCCGCCAGATCCGGGCGCGGTACGCGGAAGGAGTGATCGCGCCGGGAGTCGATCTCCATGTACGTGCTGGCGGGCATGTGACAGGCCACGCAGCTCGCGCCCTCCCCTTCGGGCTCGTGGTGGTGGTGCTCGGGAGACGCGAACACCTCCGAGCGGTGGCAGCTCCGACACGCGAGGTCGGGCTCCTCGATCGCGAGAGCGTGGGGGTCGTGGCAGTCCCCGCAGCGCACCCCGGCGCGGTACATGCGGCTCTGGACGAAGGAGCCCCACACGTAGACCTCGTCGTCGATCTGGCCGTCGGCGTGGTAGAGCCCGTCCTCGAGCAGCGCCGGGTGGTAGCCGTCCAGGAAGGGGCGCGAGGGCTGGGTGGTGGCGGTGAGGGGGCTGCGTCGCGAGTGGCACGGCGCGCACACCTCGAGCGCCTGGTCGCTCGCCTGATCCGGGACGCGGTGGGCGATCGAGTCGCCCTCGGCCAGCACCCAGCGGCGTTCGTCCGCGAGCGCCAGCGGCGGCCCCACCTCGGCGCCCCGGCCCTCGCGAGCCGCCGCGACGTGGCGCGCGCTCGGGCCGTGGCAGGCCTCGCAGGCCACGTCGAGCTCCTGCCACGTCGTCTCGAAGCGCTGCTCGGCGACGTCGAACCCGCGACGGACCGCCGTGGAGTGGCAGTCGACGCATTGGCTGTTCCAGTTGTGCGCGACTCCGGTCCAGTGCATCACGTCGCCCGGCGGGCCGGGCTCGCCGGGCTGGAGCTGGAACCAGCGTCCGCCGCCCGCCTCCTCGGGCCGGCTGTCCCACGCCACGCGCAGGGCCTGGAGCCGGCCTCCCTCCGTGGGGAGCAGCAGCTGCTGCAGGGGCTCGACTCCGAACGTGTAGGCGACGGGGAACCGACCGGTCGCCCCGTCGGCCCCCTGGGTCTCGACGACGAGCGCCTCGCCCTCGCGATCGAAGCGCGTCGGAACGCCCGCGTGCTCGAAGGTCTCGCCGGCGAAGGGTGCGAGCGCCGCAGCGGCGGGCTCCATGGCCCGGTCGTGATGCGAGCCGCGCCAGCGCTCGCTCTCCTCGGCGTGGCACTCGGCGCAGGTCTCGGCGCCCACGTAGGCGACGGCGACCGGCGCCGACGGCTTCGGCGACGGAGTCGTCTCGGAAGCGACGGGGGCTTCCGGCTCTCCGCAGGCGACGCACAGGGCTCCCGTCAGCACGACGGCGAGCAGGGCACCCGAGGGCGAGTCGGCCGCCGCGGCGAGCCGGGAGAGCAGCCTTCCCCTGCGCACCGCGGGAGCATACGCGAACCGACGCGCTCTCGAAGCTCCGTCGGGCCGATCAGTTCGCGACACGTCCCTCCGCGCCGAGCGCCGCCTGCTGCCCGACCTCGGCCTCCGCGCCGTGGGAGTGGCTCACCGAGGAGAGGGCCCGCTCGAGCAGTCGGGCCCGAAGCGCCGCCTCGTCTCCGGCCTCGAGCGACGGGGACGCCGACGGCATCGCGCTGCCCAGGAAGGCGGCCGCCAGCTCGTGGATCGCCCGCGGACCTCCGCCCAGGGACGAGCCTCCGCTCGGTGTGTAGGGACGCGACAAGGCGATCTTGACCCGCTCGCCCGCCTCGAAGGAGCCGGTCGCGGTCTTCGCGTTCACGACCGCGACCTGGTTGCGGTTCCAGATGCTGCCCGTGCGCTGCACCAGGGCCTCCACCGACTCGCCGCCCCGCGCCTCCACCACGTGGATGCGCTGCTCCTCGAAGCCCCGCATCTGCTCGGGCGTCATGCGCCGGAAGCTCCGGGTCGTGGCCAGGTAGCGGCCTTCGATGCCGTCGGCGACCTGGCTGAGCGCCATCGAGATGATCGCGAGAGAGGTCTCGCCGTGGTTGAAGAAGGTCGCCGTCGAGAGCAGACCGATGCGCCCGTTGCTCTGGTAGACCTGGGCGCGATGGGCCTCGCCGCCGTCCACGCCAGCGAGCTTGATCGGCGCCGAGCCGCGCGGCTCGCCGGGAACGGCCTCGGCCGCCGCCTCCGCGATCCATTTCTCGGCCGCCTCGTGCGGCGGCATGGCCGGCCCTCCGGCGGTCAAGAAGATGGCCGCATCCCGTCGGCGGGACTGGGCACCGACGGCCTGGGGCGTGTTGAGCGTGACCCAGCCGTCGGGGAAGCGGATCTGGAAGTCGAGGTCGGGGTGCAGGAAGCGCTGCCCCCGGAACACACCGGCCTGGGGTCGCTCGCCGACCGGCAGCCCCTCGATCTCGCGCAGCAGCGAAGCGCGACCGTCACCGAGGGAGGGGTCGCGCTTCCAGCGCATCTCGGCCGCGCGCAGCGAGGTCGCCACGGCGCGCTCGCCACTTCCGGGATGGGTGTCGAAGAACGTGGCATAGCGGATCCGGCCGGTCATCAGCCGCTGGAACTGGCCGAGGGAGGACTGCACCGACGCCATGGCCCGCGGGTCGTAGCCCGCAGCGGCCGCGAGGATCTGGCCGCCCTCGTCGGCCTCGCGCTCCATGTCCCGGCTGTAGGACGCCTGCTTGGCCGCGCGGATCCATCCGAGGGTGAGCGGGCTCTGGAACTGGTCGGCCGCCTGGGCGCGGGCGGAATGACGCCGCGCCGCGTGCGTGATCTCGTGGCCGATCACGTTGGCGAGCTCGTCCTCGGTGTTCACCAGGGCGAGCAGCCCCCGCGAGATGAAGATGTAGCCGCCGGGAAGCGCGAAGGCGTTGGGCTCGAACTGGTCGACGACCTGGAAGGAGTAGCCGAAGGAGCGCCGCGGAAGGCCCCGCAGCAGGCGCTCGCCGATCTCGTCGACGTAGGCGTCGAGCCCGGGGTCTCCCAGCAGGCCCATCTGCGAGGCCACGCCCTCGGACGCCTCCTTGCCCACCCGGCGATCGTCGGCGCGGGTCACGAGGTCGGGCTGACGCTTGCGGGCACGCGCAGCGGCCTCGGGCGGGGCCGGATCGGACGAGTCCATCAGGATGGTGCGTCCGTTCACGACCTTGAGCGGCGGCTCCTTCTTCGAAGAGCAGCCGAGCTGGGGTACCGAGACCAGCGCGGCGGCCAGCAGCCAGACCGCGACGCGGCGAAGCGGAACCGGGCGGAGGGCGGCCATCCCGGCTACGGCATCTCGGCCATGTAGTCGGCCTTCGAGAACCACTTGACCTTGAACTGGGTCAGCAGGCCCGTCTCCTTCAGGGTCGTCAGGTGGTTCTGCACCAGGTTCACGAAGAGCGGCTCGCCCGCCGGGATGGCGATGCCGAGGGGCTCGACGGTGAAGGGCGTGGTGAGGGCGATCAGGCCGGCCGCGGGCCGCGCCATCGCCTCGTAGGCGCAGACGGGGTAGTCGCCGATCACCGCCTCGACCTGGTCCGAGATCAGCAGCGAGAGCGCCGTCTCGTAGTCCTTCGCCGTGGTGAGCTGTGCGGTCGGCATGACCTTGCGGACGAAGGCTTCGCTCGTCGAGCCCGCCAGGGCGGCGTACTTGCGATTCGGGTCGTCGAGGGCCACGGCGCTCTCGGCGTTGGCGAGGGAAGCCGACTTCGTGAGCACCGACTTGCCGGAGACGAAGTAGGGGCCGGCGAAGGCGACGCGAGCGTTGCGTTCGGCGGTCATCGTCATGCCGGAGATCACGATGTCGACCTCTCCCCGCTCGAGGGTCTCGATCAGCTCGCCGAAGGGCCGGGTGACGAAGCGGGCCTCGACGCCCATCGACTCGGCGAGGCTGAGCGCGAGGTCGACCTCGAAGCCGATCACGTCTCCGTTGCGGGTGGTCATGTTCAGCGGCGGCTGGTCTCCGGAGAGGCCCACGGTCAGGACCTCGTCGGCCAGGACCTGCCGGAGCCGCGTCCCCGAGGGCTCGGCGCCGGGCTGCGCCAGAGGGACCTGGCAGGCCAGAGCCAGCAGGAGCACAGCGAGCGCCGGCAGGATCCGGGAGAACACGGACGATCGGGGCACGGGAGGGCCTCCTTCGACGAAGTTGCCCCAGGGCGTTAGCGCGACTGCGCGGCTTCCGCCAAGCGGTCATCCTGCCGGCGCTTGTGGGCGCTTGTGGGCGCTGAGGGCGCTGGTAGGCCCCGCCCGGCGCTGCCCGTCGGCACGAATGCCCCTATTCTCCGGCCTCGATCCACCGGGCCGCCAGGGGAGCGTGCCATTGGAGAGGGAGCGGAGGGAGACATGAGAACGGCGGTCCTGCTGCTGCTGGCGAGCGCCCTGGTCGGATGCTCGGCAACCACGACCATCCAGGGCACCTGGACCCCGACGGGGCCCGCCCCGGAGATCCGCTCGGTCCTCGTCGTGGGTCTCGCGCGCGACGAGGATCGCCGCAAGACCTTCGAGGACACCTTCGCAGCCTCCCTGCGCGGCGCGGGCCTGACGGCCGTTCCCTCCTACGAGCGCGTGCCCCTGGCCGACGTGAACCGCAACACGCTCGTGGCGGCGACCCAGGGCGGCGCGCTCGAGGGGGTGCTCGTGGTGAGCCTGCTCGGCATCGAGTCCGAGGAGCGCACGGTGCCCGGCCGTGCCTACGGAAGCGCCGGGCCCGCCTACGGCACCCTCGGCGACTACTACGGCTACGCCTACGGCACCTACACCGAGCCCGAGTACGTCGACCGCTACCGGATCGTGCGGACCGAGACCACGCTCTACGACTCCCTCACCGAGCGGCTGCTCTGGAAGGGCGAGTCGGAGAGCTTCGAGCGATCCGGGATGGCGCGGGCGTCGGAAGACTACAGTCGCGCCATGGCCCGGGAGCTCGTCGTGGACGGCAAGATCCAGCGCCCTTGAGCCGCAGGTCCACCTAGTACCGGAAGTTCACCTCGAGCGTGTAGCGCCAGATGTCCGCCGGGCCCGAGGAGGCGCCGAAGAAGTAGGCGCCCTTGGTCAGCACGTCGATGTGCTTGCCGAAGGCGCGCTTGAGCACGAAGTCCACTTCGTCACCCAGGTTCGTGCCGTTCTCGTGGCTCCAGAAGTGGTGGTAGGTGATGAAGCCCTTCAGGTTCCAGGGGAGCTTCGGCACCAGCGAGACGTACAGGTCCTGCAGGCCGTTGGGCCCGCCGTTGTTCAGGAAGACGTCGGCGTAGCCGTTGAACTTGTGGGCGGTGGACAGGGGCGTCACGAAGCGCGCCTTGCCGTCGTCGCTCCCGAGCAGCTCGTAGCCGACCTTCAGGGTCCCGATCTGCCCGAAGCCGAGGCCGGCCTCGGCATTCACGTAGTGGGCCCCGTAGCTCACGGGGTTGTTCCCCCCATCCGTCTGGTAGGCGTACGAGAAGATGTAGGAGAGCTTGGCTCCGCCTCCCACCTCCTCGGCTCCCGTGAGGCGGAAGCCGTACGAGTTGGAGGAGTTCCCCGGTGAGTTGTCGAAGTCGAGGAGGTAGACGAACCCGGCGATGCTCGCGCCGCGCGGCAGCTTCCCGTACTTCACGTTGATCAGGTGCGAGTCCGAGTCGAAGTCGCGAGTGCCGGGCGGACCCTGGTCGCCGAAGATCCGGCGGATCTCCCAGAGGTACGCGTAGGTCGCCTTCAGCCCCTCGACCCCGAAATCCGTCTGGGCCAGGGCCGAGTCGTAGGTCTGCTCGTTCTGCCGCCAGCCCACGTTTCCGATGAATCGCGAGTCGTCGAAGATGATGCGCTGACGCCCACCCTTGAGCTTGAGCCCCGCCCAATCGTCGTTCTGGTACTGGAGCCACGCTCGGTTCAGCTCCGTATTCTCCGGATCCCCGATGGGCGTCCGTCCGTTGGGCGCGCTCGCGACGTCGAAGTACTGGTCGTCGTTGAGCGAGAAGGTGTTCTCGAGCTCGGCGAAGCCGGAGAACCCGTAGAAGGGCTTGCTCCCGATGCCCGCCCGGGTCCGCACGGTCCAGGCCTGGGAGTCGTCGAGGCCATCCTGATCGGCGGCTCCGAAGCGGGCGCGGATGTCGAGGGAGATCTTGTAGTAGTCGTTGTCCAGGGCCTGCAGCCACATCGGCCGGGGCTCCGCCTGGGCTTCCTCTGCCGCGGCGGACGGCGGCACGAGGCCCGCGATCAAGACGACGAGGAAGGCCCCCGTAATGCAGCGGGCTCGGTTTGCGTGAGTCATCGAACGGTCTCCCCTCCAGGATCGGTGGCGATTCTAGGTGGATCCAAGCGTGTCGGCATGGGCCCACCTGGGCGGCCGAAGTGGCCGGTCGGGACAGCTTTGGAACGGACAACGGGGCCGCGAGCGGCCTCGGGACAATGGGCCTAGGCGGCCTTCCCGGCGAGGCCTCGTCGCAGCTCCTGGCTCTCGAGGAAGCCGATCAGGTGCTCGCGGAGGCGGTAGTACTCGTCGTTCGCCAGCAGGGCGGCGCGGTCGCGGGGTCGCTCGAAGGGGATCTCCAGGATGTCCCCCACCCGGGCCCGCGGTCCGTTGGTCATCATGGTCACCCGGTCGGAGAGGTAGATGGCCTCGTCGACGTCGTGAGTGACCATCAGGGCGGTGATCTTCGCGTTCTCCCAGATCTCGAGCAGGAGGTCCTGCAGCTCGAGGCGGGTGAGCGAGTCGAGCATGCCGAAGGGCTCGTCCAGCAGCAGCACCTTCGGCTTCACCGCGAAGGCGCGCGCGATGCCCACGCGCTGGCGCATGCCGCCCGAGAGCTCGGCCGGGCGCTTGTGGAACGCGTCCCCGAGACCCACCAGGTCGAGGTAGTAGGCGGCGATGTCCTTGCGCTCGGCGATGCTGCCGTGGGGGAAGACCTTGTTCACGCCGAGCATGACGTTGTCGAACGCGGTGAACCAGGGCAGCAGGCACGGCGCCTGGAAGACGACGCCGCGATCGGGACCGGGCCCTCGGATCTCGCGCGCGTCGACGACGATGCCGCCGTCGGTCACGTCGTTCAGGCCGGCCACCATCGAGAGCACCGTCGACTTCCCGCAGCCCGAGTGGCCGATCAGGGTCACGAACTCGCCCTTCTCGATGGAGAG
>JASJCN010000215.1 GCA_030065975.1 Myxococcota bacterium | reverse complement strand
GCGGCGGGCGATCCCCTTGGTCGAGCGCTTGCGCAGGCGGTTCGCGTCCCGCAGCCGCTTCTCCGCGCGCTCCACCAGGAGCACCTGGGAGCTCTTCTCCTTGCGGCCCTTGCCGCCCGAGCGCTGCACGTACGTGCCGTCCGCCTGCATCTCCCACGCGGAGCGCTGATCCTGCAGCTGGCTGTCGAGCAGGAAGCGCAGGTCGGCCTTGAGACGATCTCCCTCGACGGGCACGACCGTCTCGACCCGACTCTCCAGGTTGCGGTTCATGCAGTCGGCCGAGCCGATGTAGTACTCGCCGGCGCCGCCCGCCTGGAAGTAGTAGATGCGCGCGTGCTCGAGGAAGCGGCCCACGATGCTGATGACCTGCACGTCCTCGGTGAGGCCCGGGATGCCGGGGCGCAGGCGGCAGGTGTCCCGGACGATCAGGTCCACCTTGACGCCATGGCGCGCGGCCTCGTAGAGGGCCCTGGTGACGTCGCCGTCCTCCAGCGCGTTCATCTTCATCTGGATCAGGCCCGGCGAGTCGGGCGAGTGCAGCTTGATCTCGCGCTGGATCTTCTCGATCAGCGCCTTCTTCAGCAGCGTCGGCGCCGGGAGGATCTTCTTGTAGTTGCGCTTGGGCTTGAAACCGGTGGACAGGTAGTTGAAGAGCTCCGTCAGGTCCTCGCCGATCTGGTCGTCGGAGGTGAGGATGCCCACGTCCGAGTAGATGCGCGCGTTGCCCGCGTGGTAGTTGCCCGTGCCGATGTGGGCATAGCGGCGCAGGCCGTCGTAGTCCTGGCGCACCACGAGCACGTTCTTGCAGTGGGTCTTGAGCCCGACCACGCCGTAGGTCACGTGGATCCCGGCCTCTTCCAGCCGATTCGCCCAGCGGATGTTGGCGCCCTCGTCGAAGCGGGCCTTGAGCTCCACCACCACGGCCACCTGCTTGCCGTTCTGGGCGGCCTGGATCAGCAGGTCGATGACGTTGGTGTCCTCGGACGTGCGGTACAGCGTCATCTTGATCGCGCGTACCTTCGCGTCCTCGGCGGCCTCGCGCAGGAAGCGCTCGACCGTGGACGAGAAGGACTCGTAGGGGTGCTGGATCAGGATCGCGCCGGCGTCCCGGATCACGTGGAAGATGCTGCGGTCGCGCGGCATGCGCGGGTGGTCGATCGGGTGGTGCTGCGGGTCGCGCAGCTCGGGGAAGGGCAGGCCCGAGAGCTCCATCAGGTCGGCCGTGCCGAGCATCCCGTCGACCTCGACCACGTCGTCGTTCTCGTCGAGTCCGAGCTCGGCGGCGAGCATGCCGCGGTGCAGATCGTGCATGTTCTTGTTGACTTCGAGACGCACGATCGGCGCGAAGCGGCGCTCGCGCAGCTCCGACTCGATCATGGCGAGGAGGTCGTCGGCGCGGTCCTCGTCGCGCTCCGTGTTCGCGTTGCGCGTGACGCGGAAGACCTCACAGCTCTCCACCTCGATGCCGGGCAGCAGCAGGTCGAGGTTCGCCGCCATCACGTCTTCCAGCGGCACGTAGAGGTAGCGATCGCCCACGCGCAGCAGGCGCGGGATGCCCGCACCCACCGGCACCTTGACCCGGGTCAGGGAGGCGGATTCCTCGCGCTCGTGGCGCACCTGGATCAGGAGGTTGAGCGAGAGGTTGGAGATGAAGGGGAAGGGGTGCGCCGGGTCCATCGCCTGGGGCGTGACCAGCGGGAAGATGTTGCGCAGGTAGTGCTCGCGCAGCCACTCGCGGTCGTGCTCGTCGAGCTCGTCCCAGCGCGCAATCACGATGCCGGCGTCGGTGAGCCGTGCGGTGAGATCCTCGAGCAGGCGCTGCTCGCGCCCGTTGATCTCGCGGATCATCGCGTAGCACTCCTCGATCTGCTGCTCGGGAGTGCGGCCGTCGATGGTGCGCTCGCGCAGGCCCGCCGCGGACTGCTGCTTGAGGCCGCCGATGCGCTTCATCACGAACTCGTCGAGGTTCGAGCCGACGATGGACAGGAACTTCAGTCGCTCGAGGAGCGGCGTGCGCTCGTCCTCGGCCTCGTGCAGCACGCGGCAGTTGAACGAGAGCCAGGTGAGCTCCCGGTTGAGGAAGTACTCCGGGCGCGAGAGGTCGTGCTCGCCTTCCGGCGAGGGGACCTCGAGGGGAACTCCGGAACGGGACCGGGGAACGATGCGGGCGGTGGCGGTCTGGGACATGGCGGCTCGAGCGGAGCGCGGGGTCATCTCTTCGGGGGCTCCCAGCACTCGATCGGGGACGCGATCGAACGAAAGAGGAGCCTCTCATTGTATCGGCAGACCCCCCTCGACATGCGACGTCGATGCGGGAATGGCGACAAATTGATGTGAACGGTGAAACGACGTTTGTCTTCGTGTGAAGCCAGAGGCTAGCGGGGCAGAATGCCCCCGTATCCGTCGGCGCTCACATCCGCATGGCTTCGCAGGCGGGGAGCGGCAGAGGCGACGAGGAGAAGGTGGCTCCCCGGGCAGGACTCGAACCTGCGACCCAGCGGTTAACAGCCGCTTGCTCTACCAGCTGAGCTACCGGGGAACGAAGGAGGCCGATTCTAGGAGTTGGCCTCAGGAGACGCCACGGCGGGAACGCCCTCCTGGGCCCGGTAGACGTGCACCTGGGCCCGTCTGCCGCTGAGGCTGCGGGCTCCGGCGAACGAGAGCGCCACGTCCTCCCGCACCCGGCGCCAGACGGCCTCGGAGACCAGGATCTCGCCCGGGTCGGCCAGGTCCCCCAGGCGCTGGGCCACGTTCACGCTGTCGCCGATGGCGGTGAAGTCGCTGCGCTGCCGCGAGCCGATGGTGCCCACGACCACGGGCCCGGTATGGATTCCCACGCCCATCCGGACCTCGGGCTCGTCCTTGCCGAGGGCGGCGTTCCGCTCGGCCAGGGCGCGCTGCAGGGCCCGGGCCGCCTCCACGGCCGGTCGGGCGTGGTTCGCCAACGGCGCGGGCGCTCCGAACCAGGCCATCACGGCGTCGCCCATGAACTTGTCGAGGGTGCCGCCCCGGTCGAGGATGCAGTCGCTGGCCAGCTGGAAGACCTCGTTCAGCAGGGCGACCACGTCGGGCGCCTTCATGCCCTCCGAGAGCAGGGTGAAGCTGCGGATGTCGGCGAAGAGGATCGTCACCTCGCGCTCGGCTCCCGGCGCCAGCGACTCGTCCTCGAGAACGCGGTTCACCACGTAGTCGCTGGCGAAGCGCCCGAAGGCCCGCTCCACGCGCTCCTTCTCGAGCAAGGACTCTCCCAGGGAGTTGAAGGCCCGGGTCAGGTGCCCGACCTCGTCGAAGCCGGTAGGGGGCACCCGGGTCTCGAGGTTGCCCCCGGCCAGCTGCTCCACCCCGGCCCGCAGCCGCTGCAGGGGGCGCAGCCAGATGCCGACGGCGACGGCCCCGACCCCGCCGGCCAGGGCTCCCAGGATCGCCCAGATCGGGATCAGCCAGTCGGGCTTGGCCTGGGCGATCAGCCCGATGGGGATGCCCCCGGCCAGGACCAGGACGACCACCAGGGAGCTGAGACGGAACTGGAGCGAGCGCATGCCGAGGGCGCTATCGGTCGAAGGGCAGGACCACCAAAGCCTGCTGCTCGACTTCGCTCGGCTGCGCCTCGCTGCGCGCCCCGCCGGGGGCGGGGCTTGCTGTTCGACTTCGCTCGGCTGCGCCTCGCTGCGCGCCCCGCCGGGGGCGGGGCTTGCTGTTCGACTTCGCTCGGCTGCGCCTCCCGCTCTTGGACTTCGCTCGGCTGCGCCTCGCTGCGCGTCCCGCCGGGGGCGGGGCTTACGGGGAGTCATCCCCGGCCCGGGTGGGGTGCCCCCGGGGAAGTGGCCCTAGAGGCCCTCGAAGCGGATCTCGAGGATCTCGAACTCGCGGGTTCCCTTGGGCACGCGCACCTGCACGGTGGCGTCGAGCTCCTTGCCCATCAGGGCCCGGGCGATCGGGGAGGTCACGGAGATCAGGCCGTTCGAGACGTCGGCCTCGTCCTCTCCCACGATCCGGTAGGTCACGGATTCGCCGGACTCCGTGTCCTCGAGGCCGACGGTGGCTCCGAAGCTCACCCGATCGGTGCTCTGCCCGCTGCCGTCGATCACCTGGGCCCGGGCCAGCTTGTCCTCGAGCAGGGCGATGCGGCCCTCGATATGGCCCTGGCGCTCCTTGGCGGCGTGGTACTCGGCGTTCTCCGAGATGTCGCCGTGGGCGCGGGCGATCTCGATCTCCTTGACGATCTGGGGGCGGTCCACCGTCTTGAGGCGCTTGTGCTCCTCTTCGATCTGGGCGAATCCGCGCGGCGTCATCGGAACGCGATCGCTCACGGCGCTTCCTTCGTTGGTCGCCTGCAACCCTCCGGATTCCGAACAGAAAGCCGGCGCCCGGAGGTCGGGTCTCGCGGCACCGGGGCCCTGGCGACCGGGCGCCGGTGCTCCATTGCGCGGCGCTCTTCGGCTGCCGCGCCCCCGAAGGGTCATCGGACGATCGCCCGATGGAGCCAAGCTACCCGCTCGCCGAATCGGTCGCCACGCTCCGTTGGCCCCGCGGGATCGGGCGGCTCAGGCCTGGAATGCGACGGCGTCCACCTCGATCGACGCACCCAGGGGGAGGGAAGCCACGCCCAGCGTCGCCCGAGCCGGCTGGATCCCGTCCGGAAGCAGCCTCGCGTAGATCTCGTTCACCACGGCGAAGTCGGAGAGGTCGGTCAGGTAGATGCTCACCCGGAGCAGGGAGGCCAGCGAGGCGCCGCCCGCCTCGAGCACGGCCTCGAGGTTGGCGAAGGCCTGACGAGCCTGCGCGGCGATGTCGCCTTCGACGAGCCGACCCGACGCCGGGTCGAGCGGGATCTGGCCGCTGGCCCAGACGAGGCCCGCGTGGCTCACGGCCTGGGAGTAGGGCCCGACGGGCGCCGGTGCGGCGTCGGTCCGGACCTCCTGCTTCACGCGTCGCCGGCGCCTTCGTCCGGCTCGTCGATCAGCCGGTCCTCGAGCACGCGTAGCAGGTAGCCCACCAGCATCAGGTTGGGCAGACGCTCCCGCGTGTCGCCCTCGAGCTTCTCGCCGTCCGCGAAGCCCGCGGCGTACTCGCGGAAGAACTCCAACGTCTCGATCGGGACGTTCTTCGCCAGCATCTCGTTGATGTGGTCGGTCGAGAGCTCCGCGAAGAGATCCGCAAACTCCCAGGCGAGGTGGCCATGATCCATGTGGCGTCGGGATCCCTTTGCTCGCTTCCCTGGACTCTTCCCGCGGTTCATCGCGTGCGAGCCCGGCGATCCTGCCACCGCGAAAATAGGTTGTCAAACACACTTGCCGGCGAAACGCGCCTTCCGTTCCGCATCGCGCCACCGTCGGTGGGGCGTTACCCGAATGGATCGAACGCTCTCCCCCGGGACTTGCCTATTCGCAGAAAATCATCTCGCGCTCATGCACGCCGCAAGGTCACCGAGCGAAGGGTCGGGCGTTCGTGCGACGCCGAACGCGTCTCAGATGCTCCGATGGGGGTCCTCGCTCGGGCCGATCCGGGGATGTCCCTCGGGCAGGCTCGGCGCTCCGGGCTCCAGGTTCGCCGACTCGACGAGCAGGCTCTCCTCGACGAAGAGCGGAGCCTGGTAGCGCAGCGCGATGGCGATCGCGTCGCTCGGACGGGCGTCCACGCTGAGCGGTCCCTCGACGGCGCGCAGGTGGATCAGCGCGTAGTAGATGCCCTGGGAGAGCTTCGTCACCACGATTCGCTCGACCGCGGCATCCAGTCGGTCGACCAGCCGCTTGGCGAGGTCGTGGGTGTTCGGACGGGGCGGACGCTGGCGGTCGCGGGCTGCCGTGATCGAGAGCGCCTCGTGCGCGCCGATCCAGATCGGGAGCTGCCGCGCTCCGCGTTTCTCGCGCAGCACCACCACCGGACTCTGGGTGTCCGGGTCGACCAGCACGTCGCCCAGGCGCACCTCGATCTCGTTGCCCGGCGCCGACGCCGCCCCGGGCGCGTCGCAGCCCGCGAGCCCCAGCAAGGGGATCACGAGCAGGGCCAGTAGACAGCGCATGCGCGACACCTCGTCGGCCCGTGGGTGGCGCAGGCCCCGGGCGATGCTTCGAGGGTAGAACGCGAAGCGCGCGCCTCCAAGGTGAGACGCGGGTCCCGGAGGGTGGTCGGGGCGACTGGATTCGAACCAGCGACCTCTTCGTCCCGAACGAAGCGCGCTACCAAGCTGCGCCACGCCCCGTCACCCTGGGGACCGGGCCGAGGCCCGCAAGGGGCCGGTCCGGCCCTCGCAGGGTGCCAAATTTCCGAGGGCCGTAAAGTCAGGGTCGAAAGCTGCCCTAGAATGGGCCCTGGGGGAAAGGTCTGCTGCCCGACGTGTCCGTGCTGGCCGATCCGGCCTCGTTCGCCGCCGCCTGTGGGCTGCTGTTCCTGATCGGCTTCGCGGTCGCGGCCTTGCGTCCGGCGTGGATCGCCGGCCATCCCAAGAGCGTGCTCCTCGGGCTCGGCGCGATCACCGGCATAGCCCTCCAGGTGCTCCTGGCCGGGCCGCCGGTGGGCCTCAATCTGCGCATCGATCCCTCCACCGAGCCCCTGCTCCCCGCCGGTGACCCCTCCCAGGAGGTCTACGCCCGCGCCGTCGCGAACTTCGGCGAGGACGAGGTCTACGTGATCGCCATGGAGACCGACGACGGGGTCTTCACGGTGCCGGCCCTCGAGGTCCTGCGCGAGGTCAGCGACCGCATCGTCCACTTCCCCGAGGTGCGGCAGGTCCAGAGCCTGACCGACGTGGTGGCGTTCCGGTACGACGCCGAGGGCGACTGGATCGAGGTCGCCGACTTCATGGAGGAGATCCCCCGGGACCCCGAGGCCCTGGCCGCGCTCGAGGCCGAGGCGCTCGGCGAGGTGCTCTACCAGAAGACGTTGATCTCCGACGACGGCCGCACCGCCGCCGTCAACGTGACCTTCCGCAAGATGTCCGACGCCGAGTTCATCGACTCGCAGGTCGACGAGCGGGTGATGGCCGTGCTCGCCGAGCTCGAGCGCCCCGGGATCCGCTTCTTCGTGGCCGGCCGCTCGCACGCGAAGGTCAACGTCTACCACCTGATGATCCGAGACATGCAGGTGATGATCCCGCTCGCTCTCGGCGTGGTGGCCCTCGGTCTGCTGGTGGTCTTTGGCACCCGCCGCGGGGTCGTGATCCCGATGGCGGTCATCCTGATCGCGACGGTCTGGACCTTCGCCGCGATCGCCTGGCTCGATCAGCCGCTCACCGTGCTGACGACGCTGATGGCGCCCATGCTGGCGGCGATCGGAAGCGTCTACGGGATCCACGGCATCGCGCGCTACGAGGAGGAGGCGGCGCAGGCGAGTACGCCGCGAGAGGCCGCCCAGCGCGCCCTCGAACACATGCGGCTCCCCGTGCTCGTGGCCGGACTCACCACGATGATCGGGTTCGGGGCGCTGATGATCACCGACGTCCCGGCGGTGTTCGACATCGGAGGCTTCGCCGTTCTCGGCGTGGGCTCGATCACGCTGCTCTCGCTCACCCTCCTGCCGGCGGCCCTGGCCCTGGCGCCGCTGCGGCCGGCGGGCTCGGGCTTCGGGATCAGCGGCTGGGTCGCGCGGACGATCGACGCCGGCCTTTCGCGGGTCGCCACCGCCGTCGCGGCGCGTCCCTCGGTCTACATCGGCATCTGGGTCGTGGCCTTCGGAATCTGTGCGGCCGCGATCCCGCGCATCGTGATCGACACCGACTATCTCTCGATGCTGCCGACGGACTCGCCCGTGCGCGTCGAGTTCGAGGCCGTGAATCGCCTGCTCTCGGGGGCCGTGCCCATCTACATCTCCTTCGAGGGCGAGGAGCGCGGGGCCTTCCGCCATCCCGAGGCGCTGCACGTGCTCCGGGAGCTCGAGGAGCGGGCCGACGGCATCGAGACCGTCGGCCACACCGCCTCGGTCGTCGACACCGTGCGCGTGATGAACCGCCGCATGGCGAAGGACGATCCGGCCGAGGAGCGCATCCCCGACACCCGCGGCGCCGTGGCCGAGCTGCTCTTCATGGCGCCCAAGGGGCACCTGGACCGCTACACGAACGTCAACCACAGCAATGCCAACGTGATGGTCCGGACGGGGGCCGTGGGAACCGCCGCCGTGCGGAAGGTCGTGGCCGAGCTCGAGGCGCTGCTCGAGGAGGTCGGGCCCGCGCCCGGTGCGACCGCCCACGTCACCGGCAACGCCATCCTGCTGGCGCACAGCGCCGACGGCATCACCCGGAGTCAGCCGCGGACGATCGGCCTCGCCGCCGTGGCGATCTTCGTGCTGATCTCGTTCGCGTTCCGCTCCCTGCGCCTGGGTGCGGTGGCGATGGTGCCGAACGTCGTGCCGGTCGTGGTCTACTTCGGCGTGCTCGGGCTCGGCGCTGCGCCCCTGTCGCTCGCGACCAGCCTGATCGGCAGCGTGGCCCTCGGCATCGCCATCGACGACACCGCCCACTTCCTGGTCCGCTACGGCTCCGAGCGCCGCACCGGCAACTCACCGCTCGAGGCCGCGCGCATCACCGGCATGCGGGTGGGGCGGCCCATCGCCATCACCTCGTTCATGCTGATGCTCGGCTTCCTGGTCGTTTCGCTCTCGAGCTTCGAGACCCTGCGCCAGTTCGGCCTGCTCTCGGCCATGACCATGGGCGTCTGTCTGCTGACCGATCTGGTGCTGCTGCCCGCCCTGCTGATCCGCGCACGCGCCTGATCCGCGTCCGGGGCTGGTCCGGGGCTAGTGGGACTCCAGCCGGCGGAGGTCGAAGACCTTGCGCTGGAGCTTCGGGTTCGGGTCGAGCGCCTCGACCTCCATGGTGGTGAAGGTCTCGAGCTGCATGTTCGTCATGGTCAGCTCGTAGGGCCACCAGATCCCGTCCACCTCCTTGACGCTCGCGAAGGGGACCGTGAGCTCCTTCACCAGCAGGTCGCGGGTGTCCCAGTAGCGCGTCAGCAGCGGGACGCAGTGATCCTTCTCGACGAGGATGCGGAAGCGCTTGTACTCGGAGTTCGTGTAGTCCTTGGGCACGACCTCGACGACGTACACCGGCGTCCCCTCGTGGATGCGGTCGGGCAGGCGCTCGTAGTCGCCGTCCTCGATCTCGCGCGGGACGATGTCCTCGAAGGTGAAGTCGGTGCCGAACACGGCCTCCCGGCGCAGGTTGACCCGGCGGATGCGCCGCGAGGAGTTCAGGTACACGAACTGGTCGTTGGGGCGGCCTTCGTTGTTCACGATCAGGTAGCCCGAGTAGCGCAGGTCGAAGGGGTCGGTGTACTTGACGATGGACTTCGAGAGGACGCCGCCCTTGGGCTCGCCTTCCTCGTCCCGGAAGCTGCTCCAGGTCATCCGCAGCTTGGATTCCTGGGTGGCGCCGGCGCGGTCTCCCGACACCAGCCGCGAGGACTGGACGTAGGAGGTGAAGCGGTTGTCCAGCACGCACTGGTAGATGTCGCGACCGGAGAGCGACGCGTTGGGAGACAGTGCGTCTTCGGCGCCCTCGACGGCGTCGACGCTGGCGGAGGTCTGCGAAGGGGCGGCGCCCACCGCCTCGTCCGACGCCAGGGTGGAGGAGGGCGCCGCGACCCAGAGGGCCGCCAGGGCAACGATCATGTGGGCGCGCATGGATGGACTCCGGGAGACCCGCGTGTGGAGAGCGGGAGCCTACCATCGATCCTCGCGCGAGCCCCGAACCCGCGTCGGACCGCTGCCGTCGAGCGGAAGACCTGGCGGTCTGTAGGGCTGGAGCCCTGGCGGTCTGCCGGGCGGAGGCTCTAGCCCGCGTGCTTGCGCAGGTCGGCGATGGCCGCGGCGTA
>JASJCN010000214.1 GCA_030065975.1 Myxococcota bacterium | reverse complement strand
GTTCAGGTAGAGCTTGCCGTCGACGATCTTCCAGGCCTCGGGGTCGATTCCGGCCGTCGCACCCTGGCTCACCGCGTAGGCGCAGTAGCCGCCGTACTGGGGTGCATAGCGCTCGGGGTCGGCGGCGAAGGCGTCGCGGTTCGCGGCGCTCGCGAAGCGCCAGGTGGCGCCCATCCACTCGTGCTCGAAGTCGCTGTCGCCTTCGACGGCCTTCGACTCGGTGAAGTAGGCCACGGGGTCCGTGCCCTCGATGGCGACGCCGAGCAGGCTCTTGTTGATCTTGCCGGCCGCGGCGGGAGCGGCGGCGAGCAGGCCGAGCGAGAGCAGGGTGAGCCAGATGAGGGTCCTCGAGGATCGAAGCATGGGGTTCTCCATCGCGTCTCGAACTCGTGGGCCCCGGGCTCGGCGTCTTCGCCGAACGGCTCGCTGGCCACGGATTCGAAGGGTTTGGGTGGTTGCTGGGTCGCCGCTTTGGATGCCCCGCCCGCAGACGGGTTTCAGTCCCCGCCGCCTTCGGTCTCGTAGCGGATCGAGACGATCGTGAGCCGGGTATTGCCGCGGGGCCGGACCCACTGCACCTCGTCGTCCTCGCGCTTTCCCATCAGGGCCCGGCCGAGCGGCGACTCGATGCTGATCCGGCCCTGTGCCGCGTCCGACTCGTCCGGACCCACCAGGCGGTACTCGGCCTCCTCGCCCTCCTCGTCCTCGACCGTGACCCAGGCGCCGAAGAAGACCTTGCCCTGCTGATCCGGCGTGTTGCGCACCACCGTCAGCTCGTCCATGCGCTTCTGGAGGAAGCGCAGCCGCTTGTCGATCTCGCGCAGCCGCTTCTTGCCGAAGATGTACTCGGCATTCTCCGAGCGATCGCCCAAGGCCGCGGCCTCGGACACCTCGTGGGTGACGCGCGGGCGCTCCACGCGCCAGAGCTGCTCGTGCTCCCGACGCAGGCGCTCGAAGCCCTCGGGTGTGATGTAGCTGCCCACGACCCAACGATGGCACTTCGAGAGCGCGGTCTCTAGCTTGGGCGCCTTGCAGGAGCTCTTCGACCTCGTCCGCGAGTCGGCCGAACGCAGCGCCTGGACTCGCGGCGTGGAGCTGGCCCGAAGCGGCGCGGTGCTGGCCGAGCCCGGTGCCGACGACGAGCGCGTGGTGCGCGTCCGCGGGGGCGGCGTCGTGCATCCCACGGTGGTGCTGTATCCCGAGGACGAGGCCTGGGAGTGCGACTGCGGCAGCCCCGACGACCCCTGCGAGCACGTCGCCGCCGCCATCATCGCCGTCCGCCGGGCCGAGCGCGAAGGCGTGCCGCTCCCGACTGCCGCGGGCTCGGGAAGCGTCGGCTACCGCTTCACGAGCACCAACGACGGCCTCGCTCTCGAGCGCGTCGCCGTTTCCGCGGGCGAGGAGACCGAGCTACGCACCACGCTCACGGCGCTGGCGTCGGGCCGGGTCACCGGCCCCGACGTCGTCGCCACCCAGGCCGACCTCGCGGCCGAGCGCGCGCTCGGGCCGCGGCTGCGCGGCCCCCTGCCGCGGGGCGTGCTCCGCACGCTGCTGCGCCCGCTCTCGAGCTGCCCCGACGTGACGCTCGACGGGGAGCCCATCGCGGTCTCCCCCGAGCCCGTGATGCCGCGCGCGCGACTGGTCGACGAGTCGGGCTCGTTGCGCCTTCGGGTCGAGCTCCATCCCCCGGTCGAGCGACACATCCCCGGCGGCTTCGGCCTGTGTGCCGGCACCCTGCGCGAGGTGGCCCCGAGCCGCCTGTCGGGCCGCGAGCTCGAGGACCTGGGCGGCGCCGGGCGGCTCTTCTCGCCGGACGAGATCCCTGCCCTCCTCTCCGAGCTGCTGCCGGATCTCGAGGCGCGGATCGAGGTGCTGCGCGAGACCGACAAGGCGACCTCGACCACCCGCGAGCCGCCGCGGATCGAGGTGCACGTGGACGAAGACGAGGAGGGCATCTCGGTGCTGCCCACCCTCGTCTACGGGGATCCGCCGATCGCCCGCGTGGATGCAGGCCGGCTCACCCACATCCAGGGGCCCGTACCGGTTCGCGACGAAGAGGCGGAGCGCCGCCTCACCCGCGACCTGCAGACGCGTGTGGGCCTCGTCCCGGGCCGCCGGATGGCCGTGCACGGCGACGCGGCCCTCGAGCTCGTGGAGCGCTTGCAGGGGATGGGAACCCTCCGCGGCGAGGGCCATCACCGCTTCTTCCGCGCTCCCGATCTCGAGCCCCGTATCGCCCTCGAAGGCGAGCGGCTCTCGGTGCGCTTCGAGACCCGCGGGCCGGTGTCCGAAGGCAGCGGGACCGGCCAAGCCGATGCGGAGGCCGTGCTCTCGGCGTGGCGGCGGGGCGACTCGTTCGTCGCGCTCCAAGGCGGCGGCTTCGCGCCCCTGCCCGCGGACTGGGTGGCGCGCTACGGCGAGCGCCTGGCCGACCTGCTGTCGGCGCGGGACGCCGAGGGGCAGGTCGCGCGCAGCGCGCTCCCGGCCCTGGCGCGCCTGTGCGACGACCTCGACCTGCCGCGTCCCGAGCTCGGCGCCCTCGAGCGGCTGGTGGCCGAGGGCGCTTCCGAGGAGCCGGCCCCCCTGCCCGCCGACCTGCAGGCGGAGCTGCGCGCCTATCAGCGTCGCGGCGTCGACTGGCTTCGATTCCTGGGCGACGCCGAGCTCGGCGCGCTCCTGGCCGACGACATGGGCCTCGGCAAGACGCTGCAGGCGCTCTGCGCCCTCGAGCCGCCCGCCCTGGTGGTCGCTCCCACCAGCGTGCTCGGCAACTGGGCCGCGGAGCTCTCGCGCTTCCGCCCCGCTCTCGCCGTCGACCTGCACCACGGGCAGGATCGACGTCTCGATCCCGACGCCGACGTGACGCTCACGAGCTATGCGCTGCTGCGACGGGATCGAGAGATCCTGGCGGAGGTCGACTGGGCCACCTTCGTGCTCGACGAGGCCCAGACCATCAAGAACCCCGACAGCCAGGTGGCCGACGCAGCCCGCGCGCTCCGCGCGCGGCGCCGCATCGCGCTCACGGGCACGCCGGTCGAGAATCGCCTCGAGGAGCTGTGGAGCCAGATGCAGGTGCTGAACCCGGGCCTGCTCGGGAGCCGCGCGGACTTCGAGGCGCGCACCGCGGCTCCGATCCGTCGCGGCGAGGAGGAAGCCGTCACCCGCCTGCGCGAACGCATCGGCCCCTTCCTGCTGCGGCGTCGCAAGGCCGAGGTCGCGCCGGAGCTCCCGGCGCGCACGGAGACCGTGCTGCGGGTCGAGCTCAGCGAGAACGAGCGCACCGTGTACGACACGATCCGCGCGGCCACCCTGCGCGACGTGGTCGAAAAGCTCGAGTCCGGGGGCAACGTGATGGCGGCGCTCGAGGCGCTGCTGCGCCTGCGCCAGGCCTGCTGCGACGTGACGCTCGTGCCGGGCCAGCCCGACCCCGGCGAGCCCTCCTCGAAGCGGGCCCTGCTACGGGACCGCCTGGAGACGGCCCGCGCCGAGGGGCACAAGTCCCTGGTCTTCTCCCAGTGGACGGCGCTTCTCGACCGCATCGAGCCCGACCTCAAAGAGGCGGGCCTCGACTTCGTGCGCCTCGACGGGAGCACCCGGGACCGCAGCGCCGCCGTCGAGCGCTTCCAGTCCGAGGACGGCCCCCCGGTCTTCCTGATCTCGCTCAAGGCCGGCGGGACCGGCCTCAACCTGACCGCGGCCGACCACGTGTTCCTGGTGGATCCCTGGTGGAACCCCGCCGTCGAGGATCAGGCCGCGGACCGCGCCCACCGCATCGGCCAGGATCGGCCCGTATTCGTTCACCGCCTGGCCGCCCGCAACACCGTAGAGGAGCGCATCCTGGCGCTCCAGACCCAGAAGCGCGCCATGGCCGAGGCGGCGCTGGGCGGGGCGCCCACGGCCGGAAGCCTCTCGCGCGCCGAGCTCCTCGAGCTGCTCCAGGGGTGAGCCCGGCGGCGGGCTTCCGGCCCCGATCGGGCTGCCTGGGGCGCGTCGCGGCCGGATCCGCTACCCGGTGGGGGGTGAGCGAGGGAAGCCCGCCGGGACACGGAGATGCCGAGGGAAACGCCGACCAGGACGTCGTCGACGCGCGGGTCCGCGCGGACATCGACCGCTTCGGCTGGCACGCGGCCCTGTTTCCCGCCGACGGCTCGACGCCGGGATGGGCCGTCACCGTCGGGCTCTTCGAGCGCTTCGACCATCCCGAGGTCGTGATCTTCGGCCCGGACCTGCAGAGCATGAACGGGCTCCTCACCCACGTCGCCCACCAGGTCGTGCACGGGCGCCGCTTCGAAGCGGGAGAGGACGCGCACGACGTGCTGAAGGGCCAGGCGGTCGGCTTCCGGCCGGTCGCCCGCAAGTGGATCGCCCCCTTCCTGGGAAACGTGGCCTGGCACTACCGCAACGAGGACTTCCCCGTGCTGCAGTGCTTCTGGCCCGACCCGGGTGGGCGGCTCCCCTGGCACGAAGGCGCGGATCCCGACTGGCGGGACGATCAGCCCCAGCTATTCCACCAGGAAACCCACCGGGCGCTCAGCGAAGCGCTGATCGAGGCGTTGCGTCGGGAGGGCGCGCTCTAGGTCCGCGATGGCTCGCGCGAGCGAGCGACGTCGAGCTGCAGAGATTCGCAGAGGCAGGACGACGGGCTCCGGCCCGACCCGCAGCAGAGGAGAGATCGTGTCGGACATCGTGGTGATCGGCGGCAGCGTCGCGGGGCTCGCCGCCGCGCTCGGGCTCTCGCGCAGCGGGCATCGGGTGACGATCCTCGAGCGCGACGACACGCCGCTCCCCGATAGCCCCGTCGCCGCGTTCGAGCGCTGGGATCGGCGCGGCGCTCCCCAGGTGCGCCACTCCCACGCGTTCCTCGCCCGGCTGCGCAACCTGCTTCGCGACCGCGCGCCCGACGTGCTGGCCGCACTGATCGAGGCGGGGGCCGAAGAGCTCGACTTCCAGGACCTGATGCCGCCGGAGATGGTCGACCGCACCCCCGAGCCCGGCGACGAAGACCTCGTCATGCTCGCGTGCCGCCGCATCACCTTCGAGTGGGTGCTGCGGCGCGCGGTGCACGCCGAGAGCGGCATCCGCCTGCGCACGGGCTGCGAGGTGCGGGGACTCCTCGGCTCGGTCCTCCCGGACGGCACCGCCGACGTCGTCGGCGTGCGCGTCGCCCAGGCCGGCCGCGACGAGGCCCTGGCCGCCGATCTCGTGGTCGACGCGGGGGGCCGTCGCTCGCGCCTCTCGCGCTGGCTACTGGATCTCGGCGCGGCGCCCCTCCAGGAGGAGAGCGAGGACTGCGGGATCTTCTACTGCTCGCGCTTCTTCCGGCTGCGGCCGGGGGCCACGCCGCCCCACCGGCAGGCCTTCGTGGGCGGGGATCTCGGCTACCTGAAGTACGGCATCTTCCAGGGCGACGCCGGCGTCTTCTCCCTGACCTTCGCGGCCCCGCCCGAGGACGACCCGCTGCGCCGCCTGCTGCGCCAGAGCCCCTTCGAGGCCGCGGCCCGGGCCATTCCCGCCACCGCGCCCTGGGTCGACGAGGCGACCGCGGAGCCCATCACGGACGTCGCCGGCATGGCGCGCCTGATGAACACGCGCCGCCACTTCCTGCGCGACTCCCGCCCCATCGCCCACGGACTGGTCGCGGTGGGCGATTCGGCCATCCACACCAATCCCATGTACGGGCGCGGCTGCACGTTCGCCGTGGTCCACGCCTGGCTCCTGGTCGATGCCTTCGCCGCCTGCGGAGGCGACCGACGCCAGGTCCTCGAGCACCTGGAGGCCGCCGTCGAGCGGGAGATCGTGCCCTGGTACGCCTTCACCCTCGGGCAGGACCGCGAGGCCGCCGTGCTCGCCCGGAAGATCCGGGAGGGCGAGGTGGACGACGCGCCGCCCGAGCCGGGGCAGCCCATCGACCCGCGCGCCTACATGCGCGACCTGATCCGGCACGGCCTGCTGCCGGCCCTGCGTACCGACCCCTCGGTGCTGCGCGCCTTCATGCGCAGCGTGAACGTGCTCGAGCCGCCCGGCGACCTGATGAAGTCGCCGGACGTGCTCCAGCGGGTGCTCGCGAGCTACCAGCAGCGCGAGGGCCGCGAGGAGCCGGAGCTCGGCCCCGACCGCAAGGCGATGCTCCGGGTGCTCGAAGCCGCCTGAGCGGCGACCGGGGGCGCGCTCGCGTCTGCGATACACTGCGTCTCCCGACGGCCCCGCGGAGCGGGAGCGCCCACAGGAGGATGCGATGTCGAGCAAGGCCGAGGCCGCCCTGGCCCTCTTCGAGAAGCAGATCGGCGCCGAGGAAGGCGTCGGCGAGTGGCACCAGGTGACCCAGGAGCAGATCAACCTGTTCGCGGACGCCACCGGCGATCACCAGTTCATCCACATCGACCCGGTGAAGTCGGCCGAGCTCTCGCCCTACAAGGTCACCATCGCCCACGGCTTCCTGACCCTGTCGCTGGTCGTGCACCTCGGCAAGACGGTCCCGCCCCTCGACCCCAAGGCCTACGAGGGCGTCGTCATGGGCGTGAACTACGGCCTCGACAAGGTGCGCTTCCCCTCGCCGGTGAAGGTCGACTCGAAGGTGCGGGCGCGTCAGCAGCTCGTCTCCGTCGAGCAGAAGGCGCCCAACACCCTGCAGATCAAGCAGCGCGTGACCGTCGAGATCGAGGGCGAGTCGAAGCCCGGCTGCGTGGCCGAGACGCTCTCGCGCCTGATCTACGGCTAGCACCGGAGCGGCCCGTGCCGCCCCGGACGGGGCGGCTCAGGCCGACTCGAAGGTGCTGATGATCCGCTCGCAGCGGTCGACGCGGGACACGTCGCCCTCGGCGATGCGGCGCGCGTTCATCTCCACCTCGAGCATCTTGCGGTTGATCCAGGAGGCCGCGAGATCGAAGCGCCGGGAATCCACCCGGGCGTGCTTGAGGAGCTCCGCACCGACGATCAGATCGATGGCCGAGTCGGCCAGCCGCCGCGCCGAGAGCAGCGCGTAGCTGAAGTCGGCCATCAGCGCGCTCGAGGCCTGGAGCACCTGCTCGATGCCCGCCCGGACCTTCGAGGCGTACTCGTCGAGCTCGGAGTCGTCGAGCCCCTCGAGCTCCTTGCGGATCTCGTCGAAGACGACGTGCATCGCCCCCTTGCCGATCTCCTTGAGCGCGAAGGAGACCTGGATCTCGCTCGTCCCCTCGTAGATCGTCGTGATGATGCCGTCGGCGTGCAGCCGTCCCACGACCGACTCCGCCATGAAACCGACGCCACCGTGGAGCTGCACGGCGCTCCGCGTGATGCGGTCGCAGGCCTCCGTCGCGGCGTACTTGGCCAGGGGCGTGAGCAGGCGGATGCGCGTCTCGTTGCGCTCGCGGATCGACTCGAGCTCGGCGCGCTCGGCCTCGGACACCTCGTCGCGATCGAGCCGCGCGTCGATGGCGGTGTTGCGATCGATCAGCGCACAGCAGCGATAGAGCAGTGCCCGGCTCCCCTCGAGGTCGAGGATCATCGACGACAGCATGTTCTTCACCAGCGGCTGCTCGGCGATGGGCTGGCCGAACTGCACCCGCTGCCGCGTGTACTGGAGCGCCTCGTCGAGGGCCGCCTCGCCGATGCCGATGCCCTGGGCCGCCACGCCGATGCGCGCATTGTTCATCAGCTGGAGCATGGCCTTGAAGCCCTCGCCCTTGGGCCCGAGCCGGGTCGCCTGGGCGCCGTCGAAGCGGATCGCGGCCGTCGGCGAGCCGTGGATGCCCTGCTTGTGCTCGAGCCGCTCCACCGCGACGCCGTTGCTCGAGCCGTCCGGACGGGTCCGCGGGCAGAGGTAGAGCGAGAGGCCCTTGGTCGTCCCCTTGCTCTGCTCCGCGGTGTCGGCGTCGCGAGCCAGGACCAGGTGGACCTCGCTCCCGCCGTTGGTGATGAAGATCTTCTGGCCGTCGAGGGTGACGCGGCCCTCCTCGCCGGTCTCCGTCGCCAGCGTCGAGATCGCGCCGAGGTCGCTGCCGGCCTGGGGCTCGGTCAGGTCCATGGCGCCCTGCACCTCGCCCGACGCGAAGCGCGGCAGCCACTCCTGCTTGAGCTCCTCGGTGCCGAACTCCTGGATGTCGAGGGCCACGCCGGCCTGGAGGCCCACGATGGTCATCAGGCCGGCGTCGGCGCGCGAGATCATCTGCAGCACCCAGTTGCCGACCATCCCCGGCAGGGCGACGCCGCCGTACTGCTCGGCCACACCGAAGCTCACGATCCCGGCTTCGCGCAGGCGCTCGTAGCCCCGGGCGATGTGCCCCGGCACCGCCACCTCGCCGTCCTCGAGCCGGGCGGCCTCCTCCCAGCCCTCGCGGGCCTCGGGAGCGATGGACTCGCAGATCTCGGCGGCCGTCTGGGCGATCACCCGCAGGGTCTCGACCTCGGTGTCGACATCGGCGTCGTCACCCTTGGTCCACCGGAAGTAGGTGTCCCAATCGACGAGATGGTCGAGGTAGAGGAGCATGCCGTCGTTGAGATAGGCCGCCACGATCGCCTCCCGGTTGCCGCCTCGTGAGTCCGAGCGCGGTTCTCCTGGAAGGGTCACGCCGGCCCCTGGCGTGTCAAGGGACCCACCGGGCCGAACCGGCCCGGGTGGGCCGCTGGACACCCGTCGGCCCATGGCGAAGAATCGTCGCAGCAAGGAGTACCCATGAGCGAATCCATCCCCCGCCGCGTCGCCCCTCTCACCGAGGAGGAGTGGGACGAAGACGTCCGTCCGCTGCTGAGTGCCCTGGCCGCGAGCAACGATGGCCACGTGCTCAACATCTTCGCGACCCTGGCCCATCACCCGAAGCTCCTGAAGCGCTGGCTCGTATTCGGGAGTCACGTGCTCACCAAGTCGACCCTCCCGCCCCGCGAGCGGGAGCTGGTGATCCTGCGCACCGGCTACCTGTGGCGCTCGGAGTACGAGTGGGGGCAGCACGTGCTGATCGCCAAGGACGCCGGCATCACCGACGAGGAGATCGAGCGGGTCGCGTTCGGCTCCGACGCCCCGGGATGGAGCAAGCAGGAGGCGCTGCTGCTGCGCGCCACCGAGGAGCTGCGGCGGGACGCGCGCATCGCCGACGACACCTGGAGTGAGCTCCAGGGCTTCCTCGACACCCAGGGCCTGATGGACCTGGTCTTCACCGTGGGCCAGTACACCCTGGTGTCGATGGCGCTTCGCACCTTCGGCGTGGAGCGCGACGAGGGCGTGCCCGGGTTCCCCGCCGCGGGCAACCGCTGAGGAGCCCCGAGAGCTAGGCTCTTCCCATGAAGCCTCCCAAGTACCCTCTGGCCCCGGCCAGCGAAGCCGACCTGGTCCATCCCGACGAGCCCGAGAGTCGGCTCGTGGTCGCGTTCATGGGCGGCCACGAGCTCAAGGGGCTCTGGGACCCGCCGGGCGAGATCCGCGCGATCAGCGTCATGGGCGGGACCAAGCTCGACTTCCGCGAGGCCGATCTGCTCGAGGGCGTGACCGAGATCCGCGTCCTGGCGGTGATGGGCGGGGTCGAGATCGTGGTGCCCTCGGACGTGTCGGTGGAGTGCCAGGGGATCGGCATCCTCGGGGGCTTCCCGAGCTTCGGCCGCCAGGCGCCGGAGCCCGACGCACCCGCCCTGCGGATCCGAGGCCTCGCCATCATGGGCGGCGTCGACGTCAAGGTCCGCTGAGCCGCTCTTCGCACGGATCCGGCGGCTCTGGCATCCTCTGCGGTCCACCCTCGGGAGACGCGACGTGTCGGAGGGCGACGCAGGCA
>JASJCN010000213.1 GCA_030065975.1 Myxococcota bacterium | reverse complement strand
CGGGCGTCGAGAACGCCGAGATCCTGTCCCTCGGAGAGTCGCCCGGCTAGCGGAGGGTGATGGTGCCGTTGCTGGCGCGCAGCCGGATCGGCTTGCCGCCGACGCCGAGCGTGCCGCGCAGCCGGCCGGCGCGCTCCGACTTGCCCTCGAGATCGCGCTGGTTGCGGATCACGCCGTTGTCGACGCGCACGTCGAGATCGCCGTCGACCTCGTCCGGAAGCTCGAGCAGGATGCGGCCGTTGCTGGTGGCGAGCTGGACGCCGCCCTTTCCCACGCCCGAGAGCTCGCAGCAGATGGTGCCGTTGGAGGTGGCCGCGTCGACGCTGCCTTCGTGCTCGTTGAGCTCGATCTTGCCGTTGCTCGAGCGGGCGAGCAGGCGGCCGCAGGTGCTCTCGGCGCGGACCTTGGCGTTGGAGGTGTGGATCTCCACGTCGCCGCGGATGTGGCCCACCCGCACCACGCCGTTGCTGTTCTTGGCCTTCACGTGGGCGTGCATGCCCTCCACGTTGACGCGCCCGTTGGCGGCCAGCACCAGGACGCGCACGTCGCGCGGGACCTTGAGCGCGAGGTCGGCCTTGCCGCGACGGTTCCAGCGCGCCGGGATGTCGACCTCGAACTCGAGCTCGCCGGCGCCGTCCTCGCGGGCCACCACGCGGATGCCGTCGAGCATGCGCTGGGCCTCTTCCTCGGACTCCGCCCGGGCCGTCTTGCTGACGGCGATCTCGATGTCGTCGCGGTCCTCGCCGATCACGCACGTATTGGCGTTGGCGTTGTCGATGCGGATGGCCCCGCCCGGTGGCCGCTCGAAGTGCAGCGTCTCCTCGCTCTTGGCCCGCTCGCTCCAGGGGATCCCCGAGAGCAGCGAACGCAGGAAGCCACCGAGGCCGCGTCCGCCCCGATCCTCGCCGTGATGCTCGTCTCGCTGTGTGCGGCTCATGTCCGCTCCTTACGCCCCGTGGCGCGCAGGTGGTGGAGCAGACGTCCGAAGACGGCCCCACCCGGCCCGCGCAACGAGAGCGAGGTCTCGGGCGTGAGCTCGCTCTCGTAGGGGTTGATCTCGATCAGGGTCCCGCCGCTTCGCAGGACGTGGAGAGGGAACTCGGCGGCGGGATAGACGGTGGCGGAGGTGCCGGCCACGATCATGCAGTCGCAGCTCTCGACGGCGCGGTAGCACTGGCGCAGCACGTCGGGCGGAATCGGCTCGCCGAACTGCACGGTGTCGCCCTTCACGATGGCGCCGCAGTCGGGGCAGGTCGGCGGCAGGTGCGCGGGATCGACGGGCACTGCCTCGGGGTCGAAGCGCGTGTGGCAGCCGGTGCAGCGGAGCAGGCGGTGGTTGCCGTGGATCTCGAGCACGGACTTGCTGCCCGCCTGCAGGTGGAGGTCGTCGATGTTCTGGGTGATCAGCGCATCGAGCTGGCCGAGCCGCTCCATCTCCATCAGCGCGAGATGGGCCTCGTTCGGCTTGGCGGCCGCCAGGGTGTCGCGCAGCCCCTTCGCCCAGCCCTCCTTGGGCTCGAGGCGCTCGCGCCAGGCCTCCGCCGGGTCGGCGAGGAAGCGCTGATAGCCGTCCATGGGCGGCTCGCCGTACTTCGTCCAAAGGCCCCCGGGCCCGCGGAAGGGCGGGATGCCGCTCTCGACCGACAGGCCCGCTCCGGTCAGCGCGACGACCGAGCGCGCGCCCGAGACGAGCGACGCCGCCTGGGCGATCTGCCCATCGAGGACGTCGTCGAGGACGAAGTGGGGGGCGTCCGCGGTCACTAGTGGAAGGTCCGATCGTCGTTGTTCCAGCGCTTGCGGGCGCGCTCCTCGGCGGTGGCCGCCTTCAGGTTGCGCCGCATCTTCCAGCGCCTCCACTGCCACTCGAGGAAGGTGATGCCGCCGTTGATTCCCATGCGCCGCAGCAGGATCCAGCCGGCCACCACGCCGCCCAGGTGACCCACCGTGCTCACGTTGCCGCGCGGCGAGATGAGCTCCATGCCGAGAATCAGCGGAATGAACCAGATCGCCTTGATGGGGATCGGCGGGAAGAGCAGCATGATGGTGCGGTCGGGCCAGATGAACGAGAACGCCAGCAGCACCCCGAAGACCGCGCCCGACGCGCCGAGGGTCGGGATCACGTACGACAGGGGCTGCATGCCGAAGAGCGTGAGCAGCGCCGGCCACGACGCGATGATGAAGCCCGCACCGATCCCGCAGAGCAGGTAGTACCGGAGGAAGGCGCGCTCACCCCAGGCGGATGCCACCGGTGACCCGAACATCCACAGCGCCAGCATGTTGAAGCCGATGTGCAGCAGCGACGATTCGCTGTGCAGCCACATGTAGGTGAAGGGCTGCCAGATGAAGCCGCCCTGCCACACGAGCTTCGGGGTCACGGCCAGCCAGACCGTGAAGCCCTGGATCAGGTGCTGAAGGATGAACACGCCGACGTTGGCGATCATCAGATACTTGATGACGTCGGGCGTGGACGGCGGGCCGAAGCTCACCTGCTGGCGTCCGTACAACCTGGCCTCCCCATCGAGACGACGACTCTGAGACGACGAGTCTTGAAGATCGGATCGGCTCGCCTTCGAGCGCCAAACACGACAGCAACACGACACGAAATCTGCCGCGCAGGCTCTCGCCTCATGCGCAGCTTGCCAGAGTGTGTGGCTCCCGAGGGCAACGAAGGGCCGCACGAAGGCGACCCTGCCGATGGATTCCTTGCGATTTTCGGAGGTGGCGAGACGGGCGCTTCTCGCGATCCTCTGGGAAGGCTAATCGCCCTAAGTGGCCGGGTCAACGAGGGTTTCGCCGACTCCGTCGGTCACGCGCCGGTTCCGAGGGCGTCCAGGGCACGACGCGTTGCGTCGCCATCGAGACCCGAGAGGTCGACGACCGGGAGGTCGAGTCGCAGCCGATCGGCGATCTCGGCGAGCCGAACGCGGCATGACGCAGCCGGGCCCGTGAGCATCGCGTCATGAATCTGCTCGTCCGCGACGTCGGCGAACCACGGGTTGAAGCGCCGGTAGTCCGCGATCGAGTCGGCCGAGCCGGGCTCCCCGTGGGGCCGAGCGAAGATCCACATCGAGCGTTCGAGGCTGGCCGGGTCCCGTCCCTCCGACTGGCAGGCGGCTTCGAGCCGTTCGGTGGCCCGCGCGACGCGATCGTCGAGCGGCGGCAGGTTGATGTCCCAGTCCGCGGCGTGGCGGGCGGCCAGGCGCAGCAGGCCCGGGCCGCGCCCGGCGATCTCGATCCGCGGGCGTCCCGGCGGCGGCACCGGGCGCACCCGAGCGCGATCGAGGGTCACGAAGCGGCCGTCGCGGCTCACCTCCTCGCCCCGCCACAGGGCACACGCGGCGTCGAGCATCTCCTCGAGCCACGCCACCCGATCGGCCGCGGAGGGCAGGTGCAGGCCGAAGCGGCGGTCCGCCGGCTGGCCGCCGATCGACATCAGCAGGCGCAGCCGTCCGGGCACGATCCGCTCGAGGGTCGAGACGGCCTGGGCCAGGCGCGCCGCGTTCCAGTGGTGCACCAGCCGGATCGAGCCGATCTGGATGCGCTCGGTCCGGGCCAGCAACGCGGTGGTGACCGTCCACCCGTCGAGCACGTCGCCGTCCCCCCGGCTCGCGAGCTGGGAGACGTCGCCGTCCACGTACACCGCCTCGAAGCCCAGGGCCTCGGCCTGCCGGACGCGCTCGAGCAGGGTCTCGAAGTCGAGGCCGTGCCAGCCGATCGCGACGCCGATGCGCTTCGGGCCGGCCTCGCTCACGGGCGCAGCGTGCCGAAGCGCCGGGCTGCCTGGAGCAGGGCGAGGGCGCTCTTGGCGTCGGGGATCTCGCCGGCGAAGACGCGCTCCACGGCAACGGCCAGCGGGACGCGCACGACCTCGATGTACTCGTCGGCCTCGAGCCGTTGGGGGATCTTCTCGAGGTCGAAGGCGGCGAAGAGGTGGATCACCTCGTCGGTGAAGCCGGGCGTGGTGAGGATGTGTCCGAGGGGCTCGAGGCGGCCGGCGCGGCGCCCGACCTCCTCCTCGAGCTCCTTGCGGGCGCACACCTCCGGCGAGTCGCCGTCGAGCTTGCCCGCCGGCACCTCCCAGATCATGCCGCCCGCCGCGTGCCGGAACTGCCGGATCAGGAGCACGTCCTTCTCGCTCTCGAAGGGCACGATGGCCGATGCGCCCGGGTGGCGCACGACGTCCAGCATCACCGTGCGGCCGTCGGGGAGGGTCGCCTCCTCTTCCTGTACGCGGATGGCCCGCCCCTGGTGGACCACGCGGGTCTTCATCGGCGCTTCCGGCTTCGCGAAGCCTTTCTCCGGGACGGGGCGGCCTCGTCCGCCTCGACCGACGGGCACAGCGAAGCCACGCCACACTCGCCGCAGCGCGGCTTGCGGGCCTTGCACACCGTGCGGCCGTGGTGGATCACCTGGTTGGTGTAGTCGGTCCAGGTGTCCTCGGGCAGCAGCGCCATCAGGTCGCGCTCGATCTTCACCGGGTCGTCGGAGCGGGTCAGGCCCAGGCGCTGGTTCACGCGCTTCATGTGGGTGTCGATGGCGATGCCCGGCAGACCGAAGGCGTTGCCGCGCACGACGTTCGCCGTCTTGCGGGCGACGCCGCGCAGGGACACCAGCTCCTCGAGCTCCCGGGGAACGGCTCCGCCGAACTGCTCGACCAGATCGCGGGACGCCGACTGGATCGACTTCGTCTTCTGGCGGAAGAAGCCCGTCGCGTGGATCAGCTCCTCGACCTCGGCGGGGTCCGCGGCCGCGAGATCGGCGGGCTTCGGGAAGCGATCGAAGAGCACCGCGGTCACCTGGTTGACCTTCTCGTCGGTGCACTGGGCGGCCAGGATGGTCGCGATCAGCAGCTGGAAGGGACTCTCGAAGCGGAGGGCCGTGCCCACGTCCGGGTAGGAGAGGGCCAGCTCCTTGGCGATGCGGCGAGCGCGCTCGGCGTCGTCGCTCTTCTTGCGAGGCGGCATCTTCGGAGGGTAGACGAGTGCCGATTTCGTGCTGCTGGGCACAAACGGTATGGTGCCTGCGCCCGATGGACGGCTGGGGATCCCGATGAGCGGACGCTTCGACGAGCGGATGGTGACCATCGCCTGGCAGGGTGGGGACGAGACGCTCGAGGGCGTGTACCTGCGCGGCGAGGGCGAGGACGGCCGGGGAGCGGTGATCGCGCCCCCGCATCCCCTCTACGGCGGGAGCCTCGAGTCCCCGGTGCTGAACGAGCTGGCCTTCGCCTGCCAGCGAGCCGGGATCGCGTCGCTGCGCTTCAACTGGCGCGGAGTCGGGGCGAGCGCGGGGATTCCGAGCGGCGAGGCGGGGGATGCCGACGCCGACTACGGGGCCGCGCTCCTGCACCTGCGCGAGACCGTGCCCGGCCCCTATCTCGCCTGCGGCTACTCCTTCGGCGCGGCCACCGCCGCCCGGGTCGCGGCGACGTCCAAGGCGGTGGACCGGCTGATCCTGGTGGCGCCGCCCCCCTCGCTGCTCGAGCCCGCCTTCCTCGAGGGCCTGCGCGGCCGCGTGCTCGTGATCGGCGGGAGCGAAGACGCCATCGCGCCGGTGGCGGGCTACGTCGAGGTCCTCTCCGAACGATCCGGCTCCCGCGTCGACGTGATCCCCGGGGCCGACCACTTCTTCGGCGTGGGCCTGGCGCGGGTCGGCTCGCTCGCCGCCGACTGGCTGGGTGTGGAGCGCGGAGACTAGGCGTCGGCAGACGCCGCGGGGAGCCGCAGCACGAAGCACGCGCCTCCCGATGCCGCCTCCTCGACGGCGATCTGGCCGCCGGCATCCTGCACGATGCGCTGGCAGATCGCGAGGCCGAGCCCTCCGGCGCCCGAGGTGCGGCTAGTGGTGAAGGGCTCGAAGAGCCGATCGCGCAGCGCCTCGGGAATGCCCGGCCCGTCGTCCTCCACCCGGATCTCGACGCCATCCTCGGGGCCCTGAGCTCCGGAGCCCCGAGCTCGGAGCCGGACCTCGCCCTGCTGGGGAGAGACCTCGAGCGCGTTCATCACCAGGTTCAGGACGAGCTGGCGCAGCGAGTCGGGCGCGAGCTGCACCGACGGGAGCTCGGGCTCCGTCTCGGTGCGGATCGTAACCAGCCCCTCGGCGGCGCGGTGGGCGATCAGCCGCGTCACCGACTCGAAGGTGCGCGTCACGTCGGCGCGCAGATCCTGGCGCGTCCCCGGCGCGGGGCGCGCGTGCTCGAGCACGACCTCGAGCAGTCGCTCGACGCGCCGCAGCTCGTCCGAGGCGACCTCGAGGAAGCCCTCGCTGAACTCGGGGTCGTTCTCGCGCTCGGGCAGGAGCTGCAGGAACGTCTTCACCGACACCAGCGGGTTTCGGATCTCGTGGACGATCTCGGCTACCAGCTCGCCGAGCTTCGAGAGCCGGTCGAGCCGCTGCACCTCGGAGTCGAGCTGCGCCAGCCGTTGGCCCGAGAGCGCCGCCCGGGCCGCGGGGCCGATCTCCTCCGCCGTACGCGAAAGGCGCTCGAGGCTCCGCGGACGCACGCGGCCCGCCGGCTCGGACTCCCCACCCAGCACCAGGATCCCCGCCGCGCTCTCCATCGAGGGCGCCACTGGGACCGCGGCCGAGATGCCGTAATGGGCGGCGATCTGCTGGAGCTCCGTGTTCGCGGCCGGGCTCCCCAGGTCCTCGGCGCCGCCCAGTCGGGCGAGCCGCTCGAAGGTCGCGGGCTCGGGGGCTCTGGGCTCGCCGGTGGCGACCCGCGAGGCCAACACGAGGGGGCGGCCTTCGGGGCCGAGCCCCCAGGCGAGCACCTGCTCGCAGCCGAGCTCGGAGGCGAGCTCGCGCACGGCCCGCGAGAAGAGCGCCTGGAGCTCCCCCTGGAACGGGCCCCGACTGGCCGCGCTCTCGGTGGCGCGCTCGCTGCGCGGGGCACGCGCCGTGCCCGTACTTCCGGGCGCAACCCCGGGCGCACCCCCGCGCGGCCCCGGCTGGATCGGCGTCTGCTCCCCCAATGCCGGGTTGCTACCGCCCTTGCCCGGCTTCTGTCAACGTCTGGCGCCAGCCATGACGAGACGAAGCCACGAGCCGACCCCTGCCGCGCCGCCCCTCGACCGCGTCGAGACGCTCTTCTTCGACCTCGACGGGGTGATCGCCGACTCGCGCGGCCCGATCACCGAGTGCATCAATGCGGCCCTGCGGACGGGGGGCCTCACCCCGGAGCCGGTGGACCGGCTGGCCTCCTGGATCGGGATCGCGCTCCACGAGGTGTTCGAGTCGCTGCTCGACGAGCGAGGGATCGAGCGGAGCCGGGCCCCCGAGCTCGTGGCCGCCTACCGCGAGCGCTACCGCACGGTCGCCCTCACGACCCAGGCGTTCCCGGGCGCGGCCGAGGCCCTGGCCGATCTCGACGGTCGCTTCCGGCTGGCCGTCGTGACCTCGAAGCCCGAGGCGTTCTCGCTCCCCATTCTCGAGTCCATGCAGCTGGCCCACCACTTCGACGCGATCTTCTCGCCGCCGCTCTCGAACACCCACCACGAGGACAAGACCGGCACCCTGGGCCGCGCCCTCGCCCACTACGAGATCCGCTCGGATCCGGCGCGACCGGCCGCGGTGATGATCGGGGATCGCTACCTCGACGTGGCCGCCGGGCTCCACCACGGGCTCGCCACCATCGGCGCGGACTGGGGCCTCGGCGAGCGCGGCGAGCTCGAGGAGGCCGGGGCCCACTTCGTGGCCCGGGAGATCGGCGAGATCCCGGGCTGGCTCCCGTAGCCGGCTCCCCGGGTCCGTAGCCCCGGCGGCTGCTCCGGGCCGGGCTGTCGATTCCGCCGGCCGCGGATCGTCCATGGGATGAAGGAGGATCCCATGCCCCTGGCCACGACCGCCCTCTACGCCGTGATCCTGACCTTGATCGGGTCCTATCTCTCGTTCCGCGCCGGAAGTCTCCGGGGCAAGACCGGCATCTCGGTCTTCTACGGAGACAACCAGCAGCTCGCCGTCGAGATGCGGCGCCACGGGAACTTCGTCGAGTACGTGCCCCTGGCGCTGATCCTGATGGCCATCGTCGAGCTCAACGGCATCTCCACCTGGGTGCTCCACGCAGCCGGGTTGCTGCTGGTCGTGGCCCGCATCGCCCATCCGATCGGCCTCGATGCCGAGTCGGTCGCGAATCCGCTGCGGGGCATCGGCGCCGGGGGCACCCTGCTCGCGAGCCTGGTGCTGGTGGGCGCGGCGGGCGCGCAGCTGCTCGGGTTCGCGTAGTCGCTACAGGTCGCCGATGCTGACGCGCTCTTCGCCGGGCGCGGGGCGCGGGCGCAGCCCGCGTCGCTTGGGCTCGCTGCCCTCGGCGAAGGCCTGCATCACGGTGTCGGCGCTGGCGGCGGTGGCGAGCTCGCCGGTGCCGGCGTCGATGCGCGCGAAGACGATGCCCTCGGGCACCTCGAGCTCGCGCCGCGGGTGCTCGGCGAGTGCGCTCTGCATGAAGTCGATCCAGATCGGGAGGGCCGCGCGTCCGCCCGTCTCGCCGCGGCCGAGCACGCGCTTCTCGTCGAAGCCCACCCACACGCCGGTGGCGACGTCCGGGGTGAAGCCCACGAACCACGCGTCGCCGCCGTCGTTGGTGGTGCCCGTCTTCCCGCCGACCGCGTGGCCCAGCGCGCGGGCGCGACGCCCGGTGCCCCGTGGATGCTCCACGACGTCGCGCAGCAGGCCGGCGGCCAGGTAGGCCTGGGTGGGTGAGACGGCCGGCTCCGCGTCCGAGGGAAGCGGCTCGCCGTCGAGGTCGAGCAGCACGCGCGGAGCGGCGCGCGTCTCGTCGAGGGCCAGGCGATCCACCAGCACGTTGCCGTCGCGGTCGAGCACCCGCAGCACGAAGATCGGCTCGACCAGCTGGCCCCCCGCTGCGAAGACGGCGTAGGCGCGGGTGATCTCGAGCAGCGTCACCGGGCTCACGCCGAGCGCCATGCCGAGGTTGGCCTCGATGGGGGAGTCGATGCCGAGGCGCCGCGCGAGCTTGCGGGCGCGGCGCACACCCACCTCCTGGAGCAGGTGGATCGAGGCGTTGTTCACCGAGCGGGCCAGGGACTCGCGCAGGGTGATGTCGCCGAGGAAGCGCCGGCCGTAGTTCTCGGGGCGCCAGGCCGTCCCCGACTCGGGATCGTCGAAGACGACGGGCCGATCGGTGACGATGCTCGCGGGCGTGAGGCCCGCCTCCATGGCCGCGGCGTACACCAGGGGCTTGAAGGCCGAGCCGGGCTGGCGGCGGGCCTGGGTGGCGCGGTCGAACTCGCTGGCTTCGAAGTCGTAGCCGCCGACGAGGGCCCGTACCTCGCCGCCGTCGATCTCGAAGGAGATCAGCGCCGCCTGGCCTTCGGGCGCCTGGAAGAGCTCGGCCCGGACACCGTCCTCCTCCTCGAAGACCCGGAAGCGCGCGACGTCTCCGGGTGAGAAGACCTGCGCGATCTTCTTGATCTTCTCGAAGCGGTGCTCGTCGCCCGCCGGTCGCGCCCAGGTGACGCTCTCGAGGGTCACCCGCGCGTCCCGGCCCGGCGCGAAGGCCACGCGGGCGGCTTCGTCACCGTCGAGGGAGACGACGACGCCGAGCAGCCCCTCGTCGGTGGCCGACTCGGGCCACGCCGGCTCGAGGTCGTTGCCCTCGGCCC
>JASJCN010000212.1 GCA_030065975.1 Myxococcota bacterium | reverse complement strand
CGAGTCCGCGCGCGCGGCCGGCCACGTGTCGGCGCGGCTCGCGGGTCGGGAGGCGGGCGGCGGCCACGTGACGCTCGCGCTGCGCGACTTCTGGCAGCGCTTCCCGTCCGAGCTCGCGGTCGATGGCCGCTCGCTCGTCGCGCGGCTCTACACCGACGCGGGCCGTGCCGGCCCCCTCGATCTGCGGCCGGCGGGCATCGCCGATTGGATCGGCGAGCCCCTGATGGCCCAGCTCGGCTCCGGACGCATGCGGGCCCAGTTCGCCAAGGCGAGGGGGGCGAGGAACCTGGACCCGAGCGGCCTCGCACGCACCCACCGGCTCTGGCTGCACTTCGCCGGCGACGGCGTGAGCGAGAGCGATCGGGTGGAGGCGGCCCGCGCCTTCGAGCTCCCGCCCGTGCTGATCGCGGATCCCGCGTGGAGCGCCGGCACCGGTGCGCTCGGTCTCGTCTCGGCGGTGGACGACGCGCGCTTTCCGGAACGGGAGTCCGTCGTGCGGACGGCCTACCGCGAAGTCGCGAACCTGATCGACGAGTGGGGCGACTACGGATTCCTCGACCACGGTGCCGGCCCCCATCACGCCTACGAGCTCGACGACGAGGGGCGGATCCGTGCGCTGCCCTGGCGCTACTCCGGCGTCGACTTCGGCTTCACGCGAGCCACCTGGATCGCCTGGCTGCGGAGCGGCGAGCGTCCCTACCACGACCTCGCGAGCACGCGCACCCACTTCAATGCCGACGTGCTTCGCAGCCACGTCGACGCCCCGGACCGGCGCCTCGGAGACTGGCGCTTCTGGGCCTCGGGCCCGACCGTCGTGCCGTGGCAGTCGCCGGGGAAGGGAGAGCCCGCCGAGAGAGAGGGGCTCGCGCCGGCCCTGGGGCTGGGAGGGGGCTTCGGGCTGGACGTCGAGTCCCTGCTCTTCGACTACTGGCTCTCGGGTGACCTGCGCTCTCTCGAAGTGGCGCGCGAGGTCGCATCCGCACTGACCCGGCTCGTCACCGACCCGGAAGTGCCGATCGAGCGTTGGGCCGCCGAGGCCCACACCAACCGTTCGCGCTGGGTGTTCCAGACGATGGTGGATCTGGCCGTCCTGGGAGAGCAGCTCGACGACGCGACCCTCTCGGGCGCGGCGCGGCGCATCGCCGCGACCGCACTCGACCCGGACGCGCCGGGCGGCGTCGCGCACCATCCGGCGCCCCAGGGCGGGCCCCGGCTCGGGCATCCGAGCTACCTGTTCTACAAGGCTCCCTGGATGCTGCGCTACGCCGCGACCCAGACGGGAGACGAGGCGGAGCGGACCCGACAGGCGCTCGTGCGCGGTGCCGAGTACGCGTTGCGGACGCGGAGCCGCGAGGGCCGAACGGCCGGGCTGCGGCTCGGTCTCGGGACGCGGTGGAGCGGCGACGCCCGCTACCTGGCCTTCGGGATCGAGCGCGCCGACGTGTATCGCGACCTCCAGAACCGCGAACCCCAGGGGCGGCGCGGCTACACCCGAAGGCTCGGAGGTGTGCTCGGAAACGCCGCGGACCTCTTGATCAGCCAGGGTGCCGTGATGGCCTCGCTGGCCGAGCGGAAGGGGACGCTTCCGGCGGTTCCGAGTCTCTGGAAGGATGCCAAGCGGCCGGCGGCTGCCGTGCTGCTCGCGAAGCGGCCCGGCGAGCCGCTCTCGGTGGAGCTCGTGCACGGCGCGGTCCGCTTCGAGCGGCCCGACGGCTCGGGCTGGCCGGCGAGCTGGCTCGGTGCACCGACCGACTACCTGCCGGAGTGGGGGACGGAGACGGTCCGCCATCGACGCGTCGTGATCCCGGCCGGCGCCGCCCCGGGCCTGTACCGGATCCGGGCGCCGTGGGGCGCCGAGCTCGTCGTGCTCGGGATCGAGGGCGGCGAGACGCGGCTCGAGGCACCGGAGGGGTTCCATCTGGGCGGCGCGGGCAAAGCAGCCTGGTCGTTCCGCTTCGCGCCCGGTCCGAAGCGGGTCTTCACCAGTGCCTCGGGGAGCGTCGAGCTCCTCGACCCGGACGGCAGGCCCGTGACCCTCCGCGGCAAGCGCGGCTGGACCCGCGTCCGGGGCGGCGACGGGGTGTATCGGGTTCGGGCGCTCGCTCCGGCGTTCTTCTCCGCGTCGGCGCTGGGCAGCCGCTACGCCCACGCAGAGGCGTCGCCCGCTCCGCTCGGCGGAGTCCCGACACCGGCGCGGCTGCCCGAAGAGGACGCGCCCGAGGTTCGCGTCGAGCGGGGTGCCCTCTCGTTGCTGCGGAAGGGCACGCTCGAGCTCGAAGCCGACCGCGTGCGCACCGACGCGGGCAGCATCGAGTGGTGGTGGCAGCCCGACTGGGACTCGGGCGTCCTCGGCAAGGGCGAACGCAAGGGCCTGGTCGCGGTCGCGGGGTCCGTCGGCGAGAGCCAGCTCTACTACCGCTACTCCACGACCTCCAAGGGGGTCGACGTGTTCGAGCTGCGCTTCGAGGTGAACGAGCGCGTGCCCGCCGGGAGCCGGAAGGCGCGCCGGCGCCAATCGCCCTGGCTCGGGCGGCAGCAGCCCATTCGCTGGCAGCGAGGTCAGCGCCTGCACGTGGCACTCGAGTGGTGGTCCGAGGGCGAGCGTCGCCACATGCGCCTGCTGGTCGACGGCGTGCCCATGACCGGCCGCGCCGGTCGAGGGGAGAGCCCGGTGTGGCCCATCCCCGAGCGACCCCGCTTCGTGCGCTTCGGTCCCGGTGGCTCGAGACGGGGTCTCCCCTTCGACGGAACCCTGCACGCGGTGCGGGTCTCGACGGCTCCCCGCTACCGACGGGCGGAGATCGGCGCCCCGCCCCTTCCCGACGGTGTCGACGCGACGACCTCGCTCCTGTGCCGCTTCGCCGATCGAGAGGGAGCCTGCGTCGACGCGGCCGGACGGCCGGCGTTCCGGCTCTCCGGCGGCTGATTCCGCGCCTCCCTAGACGGCGCCCGTGAGCGCGTACCAGACGCTCCCGAGGATCTCCTTCCAGAGCTTGCGCGCGTGCAGCAGCCAGATCTCGCTCGGCATCACCGCCCGTGGCCCGAAGCCGACCCGGCGCGCGATGTGGTCGACGGGGTGGGGCACCACTTCGAGGCCCGCCTTCTCGAAGCAGCCCACGGCCCTTCGCATGTGCAGGGCGGAGGTCACCAGCACGACCTTCTCGATGCCGAGGCCCGCGGCCAGACGAGCCGTCTCGGTGGCGTTCTCCGCGGTGCTGCGCGAGACGCTCTCGAGCACCAGGCGGTCGCGCTCGATGCCGAGGCTCTCGAGCCAGCGCGCGATCCGCCTCGCCTCGGGCTCGTCGCGCTGGACCACCGCCGAGGAGGCCCCGGAGAGCACGAGCCTCGGTGCGGCGTTCCGCGCGAGCAGGTGGATGCCTTCCACGATGCGGTCCGTCGCCGTGTTGAACTCCGGAGGACTGTCCGGGTACAGGGCGGGCGCGCTGTAGCCACCGAGCACGACGATGGCGTCGCCCTGTGGAGCGCTCGTGCGCAGATGGGTCGACTCGATCCGGGCGATCACCGGACGGACGACGATCTCCGCGCTGTGGACCCACAGGAGCGCGAGCGTCGCGAGCAACCACGGAGCGGCCGGGCTGCGGCGGCTCCGCCACAGGGAGAAGAGCCCGAGGGCGAACACCCAGGTCAACGGTGTCGTCAGGGGGGCCAGCCATTTCGTCACTGCGTACATGCTCGTGTCTCTCTCGCGCCCCGGCCGTCCGGGCGGCTCCAGTCCGAGTCGGGTCCGATCGATGATAGGGACGGTCGAACCCGAGGTTGGTAGGATGCCGGCCCCGGTCTGCTCCCGGCCGCCCGTGAGGTTCCATGGCCCTGATCCGGAACGCCGTCGGAGTCCTGGCTACCTCCGTCGTCGGCATCCCGCTCCATCTCCTGACCAGCATCGTGCTGGCGCGATTCCTGAGTGTCGAGGATCGGGGCGTCTACGGGGTCGCGATCTCGATCATCACGATCGGTTCGCTGGTCTTCGAGCTCGGGTGGGGGCCCGCCACGATCTACCGGCTGAAGCGGCTCGGCCTCCCGCCCGCTCGCATCGCGGGCACCTCGCTCTGGTTCTGCGTGGTGATGGGCGGGATCGTCTGCCTCGGTGGCGCTCCCCTGGCGTCCTTCGTGAACGAACGCTTCATGTCGGGCGCTCCGTCCGCGGTCTACACCCTCGCGCTGATCACCATCGCGATCCACTTCTTCTGGATCCTGTTCGCCAGCATGGCCCGGGGGATCGACCGCTTTCCGCTTCAGAACGGCGGGCACGTGGCGATGAACCTCTCGCGGCTGCTGGGGACGGTGATCGCCCTGGTCCTGCTCGATGGGAGCGTCGTCGCCGCCGTCGTGGCGTATCTCGTGTCCCAGCTGTTCGGCTCGCTGATCGTCTTCGTCGGCGTCGTGCGACAGACGGGCGTGGACCCGAAGCTGCGCCGGCAGGACCTGATCGATACCCAGCGCTTCGGGCTGCAGAGCTTCCTCGCCCGCATCGGCGTCCGCCTCCACGAGCGCATCGACGTCTTCATGATCGCCTTCCTGCTGGACGACCCTCGCGAGATCGCGTACTACGCCGTGGCCGTGGCCGTGATCGCCCAGCTGAAGCTGATCCCCGAAGCGATCTCGGGGGCCCTCTATCCCGAGCTGGCCGCGACGCCCGAGGAGGACACGGGGGTGCTGGCCGCGACCGTGGCGCGCCACACCCTGCTGTGGGTGCTGGTGACGGCGCTCCTCGCCGGGCTGTCCGCGCCGCTCCTGATCCCCCTCGTCTACGGGGATCCCTACACGGCCTCGGTGCTGCCCTTCCTGGTACTCCTGCCGGGAACGGCGCTGTTCACGCGGTACCGGGTGCTCAGCAACTACTTCACCTCACTGAACCGCCAGCGCGTGAACGTGCAGACCCAGGTCGTGACCCTGGTGCTGAACATCGGGCTGAACTGGTTCCTGATCCCCCGCTACGGGATCCTGGGCGCCGCCCTGGCCAGCCTCGCCTCCTACTCTGCGGCGGCCTTCTGGATCAACGTGGCGTTCGTGGCCGACTCGGGCGTGCCGCTGCGGCGGACCCTCCTCCCGGGAAGAGGGGATTGGGGAGCCTACCGGCGCCGTCTGGAGCCAGCGCTGCGTCGCTTTGGGTGGGGGGCTTAAACCTCACTAACCCCCTGGGGGCCAACCGGAGGCTCCCGAAAGCAACGGAGCCGCAAAACTTCGGGTTTCGCTGCCACTTAGATCGCCGCTCGGCCACTTACCCTACGTGGGCGGACCCCTCCGTCCACGAGAGGGAGGGACCCCCCGATGGCGATGCCGCTGGAGCACGGAAGCTCCGCGTACCCGCAGCCGCTTCCCGAGCCGAGCTCCAGGCGCTCTGTCCGCGGTCCCGACTTCTTCCTGGTCGGCGCACCGAAGTGCGGCACCACCGCCCTCGACCACTACCTGCGCCAGCACCCCGAGATCCACATGGCGCGGGTGAAGGAGGCCCACCACTTCGGGTCGGACCTCACCATCGATCGGCGCACCCAGTACGACGACGTCGAGCGCTACCTCGAGCTCTTCGACGGCGCGACCCACGAGCGTCGGGTGGGCGAGTCGTCGGTCTTCTACCTGTACTCGCATGAGGCCGCGCGCGAGATCTTCGAGTTCAACCCGGAGGCGCGCATCATCGTGATGGTGCGCAACCCCGTCGACCAGATGCACTCCTATCACAGCGAGCGCCTGTTCCGCTGCACCGAGGACATCCGGGACTTCGAAGAGGCGCTCGCTGCCGAGCCCGATCGCGCCGAGGGCCGACGCCTGCCGGAGAACCGCGGCTTCGTCGACGGCGTGTTGTACCGCCGCCTCGCGTCGTACTCCGCGCAGATCGAGCGCTACTTCCGGCTCTTCGGCCGTGAGCGCGTCCACGTCATCGTGCACGACGACATGGTCGCCGACCGCGAAGTGGTCTGGGAAGGCCTCTGCAAGTTCCTCGACGTCGACCCGACCTTCCGGCCGGACATGAAGCGCGTCAACACGAACAAGTCCGTCCGCAGCCGCAAGCTCCGCAACCTGATGCGAAGCGAGCCCCTGCGTCGCCTGACGCGGGCACTCGTGCCGGCGGGGTTGCGGTTCCGGCTGTTGCGCGGCCTGAAGGCCATGAACCGCCGCGAGGAGGCGCGGGTCCCGATGGATCCCGCCCTGCGCAGCCGCCTGCAGAGCGAGTTCGAGCTCGAGGTGCGGCGTCTGTCGCAGCTGCTCGACCGTGACCTCATGCACTGGGTCCGCGACTAGACGATTCCGAGATCCGCGTCGATCGCGGGTCTTCGCGAAGCCCGGCTGTGTCCCCGGCCGGGCTTCGTTTCGTCTGGGCCTCGACGCGAATTCGGCCGCGGGCCGATTTCCTGGAAGCCCACTTGCCGGCCGGTACCCTATGCGCCCCATGGAAGGCGGCTTGCGAGCGGAACGTTTCGGATCCCTCGAGGAGCAGGAACGAGCGCTCGAGGCGCTGCGGCCCGGCCTTCCCTGGCTCGCCTGGTCTCCGGCGCGGGGCAAGAGCACCCTGCGAGAGCACGAGCCGTGGCTGCTCGCGCCGGAAGGCGCCCCGGAGGCCGCGGCTGCCGCGATCGTGCGCCGGGGTCGCCGATTCTCGGGCCTCGACGTCGCCTGGGCGGGCCCGGACGCGCGACCCGAGGCGCTGCTGCCTCTCCTTCCGGAGTTCGCACGCTCGCGCAACGCGCCGCGCGTGATCCTCGAGGCGCTGGGCACCGGGCGGCCCCTCCCGGAGGTATCGGGAGAGACGTCGCGGACGAGGACGGCCGTCTACTGCGTCGACCTGTCCGGTCCCGAGGATCCGGAGTCGCGGCTGGGCAAGAACCATCGGCGCAACCTTCGGCGCGCCCGGAAGGAGGGCGTCGCCCGCATCCAGCAGGACGACGCCGAGGCGGTCGCGACCCACGCACGACTGTGCCGGTCGTCCTTCGATCGTCGGGAGCAGCGGGGCGAGAAGATCCTCTCGGACACGCCCAGCGCGACCTACGCTGCTGCGCTTCGCTCGGGCCATGGCCGCATCCACCAGGTCGGTCGCGACGGCGAGGTGCTCTCCTCGAACCTGGTGATCCGGGTGGCCGACTCCGCCTACTACGTCTCCGGGGGGACCCACCCCGACGGCATGAAGATCGGCAGCTCCCATCTGTTGATGCTCGAGATCCTGGAGGAGCTCCGGGCCGACGGAGTCCGGACGCTGAACCTCGGCTACACCGACACGGAAGCCCTGGCGCGCTTCAAGGTCGGCTTCGGGGCCGAACGGGTCGAGGTCGAGCGCGTGTTCGCCGACCTGGGTCCCTTCTGGGCGCGGACCGTGCGGCAGGTGATCAAGCGGGTCCGTCGCATGAAGGTCGACGCCGACGCCTGATCGGGCCGGGTCTCAGGCGGGCTCGGGGTCGGGCTGGCGCGGCGGTGCCGCCGGAGCCGGCGCCCCGGCGAGACGCGCGACGGGGTAGGCCAGGGTGCCGATCACCAGCACCGCCACCAGCAGGACCAGCTGGTTGCGTCGCCGGGCGTAGGCCTCGAAGTAGAGCGTGACCTGGTCGTCGACGAAGCTCTTGACGCGCGGCACCCGCCCGGTGACGAGGCCGATGCCCTGGCGCATGGCCTTGGGCAGCCCGGCGAGCTGCGCATCGAAGCGATCTTCGGCGAGAACGTTGTTGCCGAAGGTCATGCGCACGTCGCGGAACTCGTGCACGTCGTCGTAGAGGCGGCTCGTCGACGGATGGCGGTGATGGAACCTGTGGGCAGGAGTTCCGATGAACTCGTAGACCACGGGGCTGCCGGCCAGGAACGCCGCGCGCAGCTCGAGCAGCGAGAGATGGCGACCCGCCCGTTCGGGATCGCGAGCCATGATCGCGTAGTGCGGGTCGACGAAGGCCCAGCCCTGCTGCTCGGGGAGCCACACCTCGTTGAAGGTGTGGCGCGCGTGGTGGACCTGGCGTGCGAAGACGCCGCGGGTTGCGAGCAGTGCGATCAGCGCCTGGGCGTGGTCGGAGCAGCAACCCTGGCCACCGCCTCGTGGCAGGCGCTGCAGCTGGTGCATCAGGTCACGCGCCTCGCCGCACAGGGCGCCGCCGTTCTTGGAGAAGCGGGGCACCAGGGTGCGCACCCAGGTGAGGGCGTCGAGCTCCGCATCCACCAGGTCGGCCATGTAGGGGACCTCGGCGTCGATGCGGGCCTTCCAGGCCTCGATGTCCTCGTCGCGGTCGATGAGGAACCCCTGGGCGACGAGCTCCTCGGGCGGCAGCTCGAGGAGCGAGAGGTCTTCGCTCGTCTCCAGGAAGAGGGCCTCGCGGGTGTGGACCAGGAATCCGCGTTGGAAGCCCATCGCCCAGCCGATCCGCACCAGGACGGCGAGGTCGACGACCAGGCACAGGAGAAAGATCCAGCGAAGCGTGCGCATGAAGCCTCGGAAGTTACCAGATGGTCCCGCGGGGTCTCGGGGCGGTCCGGGGAAGCCTTGACGGCACTCATCGGTCGGATTCGCGATGAAGTCGAGCCCGCGATTCCCCCCTGGGGTGCGGGACCCCGCGCGCTGCTACCGTCCCATGTCCCGAATGTCTCCTGAAGCCGCTCCCGCCGCCGAGCCCGCCACGCTGGCCCTGACCGACCGGGGGCCCGGCCGAGCGCTCTACGTGGAGCCCGACGGCCGCCTGTACGTGGGGCGGGGAGGCTGGATCGGCACGAGCGAGGACGGCGGCCGCAGCGTGACCCCGCGAGCCCGCCTGCCGATGCCCTGGAAACGCGAGGTCGGTCGCGTGCATCGCCTGCTCGGGCGCCTCGTCCGCCACGAGGTGCGCGCCCTGATGCCGCTCTCCGACGGGAGTCTGGTGGGTGCCAGCCGCGACGGCCTCTTCCGGGCCGCTGCCGGTGAAGTGCACATGACGGCCTGCCGGGTCGAGCTCGCCACGAGCGCGATGCCGGGCCTCTCCGAGCAGGCCCTGACGCCGCCCTTCTCGATCGCGCGAGGGCCGGGCGACCGTCTGCTCTTCGGTGAGTACGACGCGCGCACTGGCCACGGCAAGCCGGTGCGCATCTTCGTGTCGGACGATGCGGGGCGCTCCTTCCAGGTGGCACGGGTTCTCGAGGCGGGGAGCGTCATGCACGTCCACGGCCTGCGCTTCGACGCGGGCCGCGACCACTACTGGGTGTTCGCCGGAGACTACGACCACGAGCCCGGCATCGGCATGCTGTCGGCGGACCTGCTCCGCTTCGAGTGGTTCCGCCGCGGCGAGCAGCGCTACCGGGTCTGCGAGGCCTTCGACTTCGGCGAGCGGCTGGTCTACGCCACCGACTCGAACGTCGAGCCCAACCACATCCTCTCCCTGCACAAGGAGAGCGGTGCCGTCGAGGTCCTCGCCGACATCGAAGGCAGCTCCCTCTACGGCTGCCGCTTCGGCGGCGTGCACGCGATCAGCACGGCCGTCGAGCCCGGCGGCGGCTCCCTCTCCGACCGCGTGGCGCTCTGGATCTCCCGCGACGGAGCCCGCTGGTGGCGCGTGTTCGAGGCGCGCAAGGATCGCTGGCCGGCGATCCTGCAGTTCGGCTGCCTCGTCCTGCCGCGGGGAGAGAGCGAGCAGGACACCCTCTTCGTCAGTGGCCAGGCGCTCTCGGGCCTCGACGG
>JASJCN010000211.1 GCA_030065975.1 Myxococcota bacterium | reverse complement strand
GGTCGAAGGTGGACGCTGCGTGTCGAGGACGTCACTTCCCTCGTTAAACCAGTGGCAATGGTACGATAAGTGCCGACGATAACTACGCCCTCGCTGCCTAGCTGAAACTAGTGCCAGCGACGTCCGTCCCTGACGTCTCCTAGGGGATCGCGGACGTCAAACAGGAGACTCTGCCCCCGGCCGCTGGCAGGCCGCATCCGGGGGCGAGACCCAAGTCTGCCAAGGTGGTGGCTGCTCCGGCCCCGGCGACTGGCCCCACCGAGATCGAGCTGGGACTACGCACGTAGACGCGGTCACTCGACGCCATGCGGACGCGGGTTCGATTCCCGCCGCCTCCACTAACAACCCGCTGTTCTCGCAGCGGGGTGTTCAGCGCTTCCGCGCCCCGTCCGCGCCCCGCGGAGGGCCCAGGAACTCGAGCAGAGCCCGGTCGTGCCTGGGGAGCGCGGGCGTGCTGGCCGAGGACGGCCAGGAGCCGAGAACGCGCCGCAGGAACGACGCGGCATCTTCGACCGGTTGGCTGCCGTCGTCGCTCCGATCCGAGAGCCCCTCCAGGAGCGCCGCGTCGAGCCCACCCTCTCGCAGCGCGATGCGAACGGGGGCATGACCCAGCCCGCCAACGCCGCGCGAGCGCCGACATCGAGGTGGGAACGGGGAGAGGTGCGCGCGCCGCTTCGATCCCGATACCGGACGCCTACCCATGAAGGCCCTCGTCGAGGAGACCGGGGTAGAATCGCCGGCGAACCGGAGGAGCCATGAACGACCGATCGGATGACGCCGGAGCCGGGAGCTCGTCGGTCGACCAGGCCGCCCTCGCGTACGCGGAGCTCACGGACGCGATCGGTGAGATCGAGGCCAAGTGGATCGGGCCCGAACGCGGGATGGAGACGGCCGAGGAGCGCGCCGCCGGCCGATACCTGCTGGCCAATGCGCTGCAGCACGGCTTCGGGTGCTGGTTCGACGTCGACCCGAAGCGGCCTCTCTTCCAACGATGGCTGAGCAGCACGAAGAAGCTGCTCGGCGACAACCCCGACGCGGTGTACTACGGGGCGGTCTGCGATCCCTCCTCGAGCTACCGGATCCGCGGCAACGTGAAGGGCGCCTGCTACACGTCGTTCAGCGTCGAGAGGGGGGCGTCCGAAGGGCACCTCTCCAAGGGCGTGGTCTCGACACTCAACGACACCGAGTTCGACGTCGCGGCCGATGGCAGCTTCGAGATCATCGCGACACCAGATGCGCAGGACGGCGAGCGCAACAAGCTGCGCCTCGAGCCCGACGGCGGCAGCATCACCACGCGGCACTACTGGGAAGAGCGCCGCAACGTCGCGGCCGACCCGACCTTCGACGTGCCTCTGTTGATCGAGCCCCTCGACGACCCGGGCCCCGCTCCCCCCATGGACGACGCCGCCATCGCCGCCGGCGTGCGGCGGGTGCGGAACTTCGTGCGGGGCCTGACCATCGACTTCCCGGATCTGCCGCCGGAGGTCATGCCTGCCTGGGTCTCGAACGAGATCAACCAGTTCGACAACTCGGGCTACGACGAGAGCAACACCGAGATCGGGTACGCCGCGAAGGACAACGCCTACCTGCAGACCCGATTCGAGATCGCCCCCGACGACGCGCTCGTGATGCGCGGGCGCTTTCCCCGCTGCCGCTTCGCCAACGTCGTCATCTGGAACCGCCGCCTGCAGACGCCGCCCTACCGCCACCGGCGCGTCTCCCTGAATCGCAACCAAATCGAGTACGACCCCATCGGCTCGGGAGCCGGCGACCGGAGCTTCCGGATCGTCGTCGCCCACCGCGACCCCGGCGTGCCCAACTGGATCGACGCCGCCGGGATCACGCGCGGCATGGTGTTCTGGCGCTTCCTGTTGCCCGAGGACAACCCGCCTCCCATCGTGGCCGAGCTCGTTCCTGTCGAGAGCGTGGCCTGAGCCGATGGGCAGGCCCGGCAAGGACCTGAACGCGCACTACACGCGGCCCGATTGGGTGCGTCGCATCGTCGCGATGGGCGACGCCGTAGGCGGCGCGGAGCATCTCGTGCCGATCGACCCCGAGGCGATGTTGCAGACCGCCATCGCTTCGACCGGCGGACTGACCGACTTCGGCGACTTCGATGGCGACTGGCGCGGACGCTTCGAGAGCCTCGTCGAACAGCTCGAGACGCAGGGCCGCCTCCACGCCCTCGGCCGGCTGATGACGCGCCAGGAGCTCCTGCGCGGCCTTCGCACCCGCCTGCTGCTGAGCCACGCGCGCAACGAGCATGCCGGCATGGCCGACGAACCGATCGAGGCGCCCATCGTGATCACCGGCCCGCCGCGCTCGGGCACGAGCATCCTCTTCGAGCTGCTCGCGCTCGACCCGCGGGCACGGGCTCCGCTGGCGTGGGAGGCGCTCCACCCCGTTCCCTTCGAGGGCGCCCGGGATGCGGCGCGACGCCGCGCACTCGCCGAGTGCGAGCAGGAGTTCTGGGCCGACGTGCAGCCCGAGTTCGCCGCGATCCACGAGCTGCGCGCCGATCTTCCCGTCGAGTGCGTCACCATCACCCTGCCTGGATTCTCGGGCGGCCACTGGAGCATGATTGCCGACCTGCCGGGGTTCGTCCCCGACTTCGCGGCCACCATGGCCTACCACCGCGCCTTCCTGCAGGCGCTCCAGCACGGCGGGTCGCCTCCGACGTGGGTGGTGAAGACGCCTCTCTACCTGATGCTCGTGGACCTGGTGTTCGACACGTACCCGGATGCCTGGCTGGTGCACACCCACCGGGACCCGATCAAGACCGAGCCTTCGAGCTACAGCACGCTCGCGACGGTGCGCTTCGAGCGCAGCGACCACGTCACGTTGCCCGAGCCCGGAGGGATGGGGCTCGGCGAGTTGATGATCGCGCTGGCCCAACGCCGCGCCTCGGGCGAGGCGCCCGAGCGGATCGTCGATTCCCACTTCTCCGACCTGATGGCCGACCCGGTCGCAGCCGTCGAGAAGCTCTACGGCCAGATGGATCGCCCCTTCGTGGGCACTCACGCCGACGCGATCCGCGCCTACCTGCGGGACAAGCCGAAGGGCAAGTTCGGCGTCCACCGCTACTCGGCCGAGGAGTGGGGCTTCGATCCCGCCGCCTTGCGCGAGAAGATGCGCCCCTACACCGACCACTACGGCATCGCGCTCGAGGACTAGCGCTTCGGGCGGCGCCTCGTCGGCGCAGCGCGGTCGCGGCGAGACCGGACGGCCGGCTCAGGGCTGCTGGGCGACGGCGAGCGGAAGGCGGATCTCGAAGACGGTGCCCGAGGGGCTCGCATCCTCGATCCGGATCTCGCCCTGGTGTTCCTTCACCACCTTGTCGGCGAAGGCCAATCCCATGCCCAGGTGCCCGGGCTTCGCGTAGGCGACGAGAGGGCGTAGCACGTCGACGCGCAGGGCCGCCGGAATGCCGGAGCCGGAGTCGCCCACGCGGATGGTCGCGGCCCCGTCCTCGACGCCGCTGTGCACCTGCACACGGCTTCCCGGGGCCGAAGCCTCGACGGCGTTGCGTACCACGCCGGTGAGGGCCCGGACGACGCGTGGTGCGTCCAGTCGCGCGCGAGCCTCCCCCGCCTGCTCCAGCTCGACTTCTACACCGCGCGAGCCTGCGCCCGGGCGGGCGGCCTCGACGGCCTCACGGACGAGGGACTGGATGTCCGCGTCGACGCGTGCGGTCGGATCCGTGGCCCTGGACAGCTCCAGGAGGTCGTCGCAGGCCCTTCGAAGCTGGTCTGCCACGTCATGGGCCGAGTCCGCGAACTCGAGGCGCTCTGCGTCAGTGAGTCCACTCCGTTCGGCGAGCTTCGCCGTGTCCTCCGCCAGCTTTGCCACGTGCCGCCTCAAGGGCTGGAGCAGGGTCCCCAGGCTGACGCCGGCGCCCCCGGCGTCGAGGCCCTCGCTGACCTGTTGGTTCGAGCGCTGCAGCTCGGCCATCGCGATCTCGAGCTCTTCGTTGCGCGCCGAGAGGTCCTTGACCAACGCGTCGTTGCTCCGGGCGAGCTGTGTGCGCTCCAGCAGGGACTTGACGAGCACCGCCAGCTGGTCCGGCTTCCAGGGCTTCGACACATAGGCGTGGACCCGGCCCCGGTTGATGGCGTCCACGGTGGCCTGCATGTCCGCATACCCGGTGATCAGTACGCGCCCGATGCGCTCGTCCTGTTCGGCGACCTGCTCCAGCAGCTCGGCACCCTTGAGGCCCGGCATGCGCTGGTCCGAGATCACCAGGTCGTAGGCCGTCTCGCGGATCCGACCCGACGCCTCGTCACCCGACTCCGCCGTCTCCACCGTGCCGAGCCGACGCAGCGCTCTCGCCAGCAGCTCGAGGTTGCGGGGCTCGTCGTCGACCGCCAGGATTCGCGGGCTTCCGGCTCGCTTCGAATCCGCTTTCTCACTCATGCCCTTCTCCTCCGAGCGCCTCTCCGGTGTCGCGGCCGTCTTCTGGGGCGGCAATCGGCTGGTGGCGGACGGGCAGCGTCACCCGGAAGCGGGTTCCGCGACCGGGCGTGCTCTCCACGTCGATCCGGCCGCCGTGGCGCTCGACGATCCCGTAGCTCACCGACAGCCCGAGGCCGCTGCCTCCACCGACGTCCTTCGTGGTGTAGAAGGGCTCGAAGGCGCGGGCGATCACGTCGGGCTCCATCCCGCAGCCATCGTCCTCGACGTCCACGACCACCGACCCCGACTCGTCGACCTGGGTGCGCACGCCGATCCGCCCGGAGCCCCCCACGGCGTCCGCCGCGTTGGACAGGAGATTCACGAACACCTGGTTGATCTGCGCGCCGAGGCACTCGACCAGCGGGAGATCACCCAAGTCGCGCACGACTTCGATCCCCTCCAGGCGGCTGCTCAGCACGTTGAGGGTGGACTCAATCGATTCGTTCAACTCCACCTCCACGCAGTCGCCGTCGTCGAGGCGCGAGAAGGTGCGGAGATCCTCCACCAGCTTGGTCGCGCGCTGGATGCCGTCTGCGCACCCCTCGAAGGTCGAGCCGAGGTCGTCGAGCAGGTCCGAGATCTCCAGCTCCTCGCGCACCTTCGCCATCTTCTGCTGGAGCCCGGGCTCCGCGCCGTCGACTCCCTGCTCGTAGGCGGAGAGCGCGTCGACGAGCGTCTCCGTGTACTGGCGCAGGAAGTGGAGGTTCCCCTCGACGAACGCCAGCGGGTTGTTCATCTCGTGGGCGATCCCGGCGACGAACTGGCCCAGGGAGGCCATCTTCTCCTGATGAACCAGCTGGGCCTGGGTGCGGCGCAGCTCGTCCAGGGTCTCCTGCAGCTCGCGGGTCCGGGCGCGCACCTTCGCCTCCAGGTTGGCCGTGAGGTCCTGGATGCGGCTGGCCATGTCGTTGAAGGTGTCGCCCAGGTTCCGGAACTCGTCGTCCGTGTCGATCTGGACGCGAACGGAGAAGTCGCCCTCTGCGAGCGCCTCGGTGGCCTTTCGCATCGCGTCGATGGGCACGAGGCTGCGGCGGATCAGTCCGCTGCTCAGGAACAGCACCATCAACCCCGCCAGGAGGGCAACCGGCGCGAACGCCTGCCGGAACTTCACCAGCGGCTCGAGCACGTCGGACTCGGGCCGAAGCTGCTCGATCGACCAGGCCGGGGCGGCGTACATCGATTCGAGGAAGAGCGTCCAGGCGCCACGCACGTGCTCCTCGCCTTCGAGCGAGAGCCGGTCGTTGGACTCCCCGGTCGGCAGCCGCGCGGCCGCGGGCGTCGAAGCGAAGAGCAGCGGCCCGCTCACGTCCCGAAGCACCACCTGCACGCCACCGGGGAACGCGTCGGAGCGCCAGAGCGCGTCCGGAACCATCTCCGCCACCAGAGGCGGGCTCGGCCCGGCATCCGGGGCGCTGCGAACCAGGAAGAGCCGTGCGCGCCCCTCGGCCTCGGACGCCGGCATCACGCGCAGCACCGAGCGACCGGAAGCCAGATGTCTGCGCTCGACTTCGTTGCGCGGGAGCAGCCGGGCGCGCGGATCAGACATGGACACCGCCTCGGCATCCACCGGCGCGCGCCAGACACTGAGGAAGGGCTCAGGGGAGGAGTCGAGCTCCTTCCCGGGAGGGGGCAGCGGCAGTGCGGCGAGGGCCAGCTCGTGCGCGGAGAGCCGATCCAGGATCGACATGCCGATGGTCTTGCTGGCCTCGTGCAGCTGGCTGTAGGCGTCACGCTCGAGCTGTCCGCTGACCTGCACCAGCGAGAAGCCCGCAAACGCCACCAACGGCAGCAGCGCGGAGACCGAGAAGACCATGAAGATCCGGCGAGCCACGCGGCTGCGGAACGCCCCGCGGTCGAGCTGGAATCTCGCGAGCTTCAAGCCAGTGCACCTTGCTCCGGGGACGTCGGATTCGCCCCGTGCAGGCTCGACCCCCCTGATGCTGATCGTCCAGGTCAGCCCTCGAGTTGACCCGTTTCGGGGCTCTCAGGGTGTCCGGGCGGCTCGCAAACCCGGCTCCATGGGCCCCCGACGGGCCCCATCTCGCACCCACAGGGGGGGATGCCCCTCGCTGCACAGCCTGCCCCGGCGGGTCTCAGAAGATCTCGTGCTCCTCGGTCAGGAAGAGCGTCGAGGCCTCGAGGTCGATGAAGCGCCGCTCGTCCTCGAGCAGCGCGCGGCCCGCGGCCACGCCCCCCTCGCCCCGCATGGCCTCGGTCATCGCGGCCTCCGAGTCCCACCAGACCTCGGTCACTCCGTCGTAGGGCGGGCCCGCGCCTCGGGAGCCGCGTAGGGCCTCGTTGAGGACGCTGTCCAGGGTGTGGCTCTGGACGTAGCGGCGGGCGCGGAGGCCCTCGGCGAAGCCCGCCACCTTTGGCGCGTGGGTCTCGCGCCAGTACTTGCGGAACTCGTCCGGCGACATCTCGGGCCGGCGGCGAATGCAGAAGACGAGCTTCACCATTTCTCGACCTCCCAAGGCGGGGTGTTGCGCCGTGCTCGGCAGGCCGAAAGGATAGTGCGCCTGCGGAGCGTCGGCCTTCTCTCCGCCTGACCGTCGCAGCAGCTCCGAATTGGTCGTGGAGCCCGAGGACCCATCGGCTGGCTCTCAGCTCTGGCGAAGTGACCGAGGGCGTCGACGCGGCTTCGATTCCCGCCGCCTCCACCAAACTCCAATCGGTCTTAGCTGGTCGCGGTCGAAGCTCTACGAGTTGCTGGACCGCGCCGTGTCGGCGCGATCGATTCGGCAGCGAACCTGCTTGTGATGGGGACATCCGGTGAATGGGTCGCGGTCCTGAGCGTCCGTGAGGACGTTGATGGAGACGCCCGACATCGCGAGTTCACCGTCCGTCGAACCGTCCGCCGGGTAGAGGGCACCGAACCCGTTCGGGATGCTGATGTGCCCCGGGAGCATCTTCTTGTCGATGACGAGCGGCAACTGGACGCCGCCGCGACGGCTCGACACCGTGACCTCGTCGCCGCTTTCGAACCCGAGGCGCTCGGCGTCTTCGGCGTTGACGCTGACGGCGCAGTGCGGTCCTCGGCCCTTGCGCCACGACGGGTCGCGCTGGATCGTGTTCGCCGTCCAGCCCGAACGCGTTCCGCCCGCGAGCATGAACGGGTAGTCGGGGTCACGCTGCGGCGGATCGCCCAGGACGCGTCGGATCTCCTCGACCATCGGCTCGGGCGCCAGGCGAACGCGGCCGTCCTCCCAGCCGATGTTGCGGTCGAGTGCATCCGTCGGATCGATCTCCGCGAGCACGAAGCCCTCGGGGTGTTCGACCATGCGGCGGAACGCTTCTGCGCCCAACGTGAAGGGATCCTTCCCCTCCCACTCGGGACCGAAGGCGCGCACGACCTCGGCGCTTCGCTGCATGGCGTTCAGGTGGGCGAGCAGCCACGGGAAGGCCAGTGCGCGGGCGGGGAGCTTGTCGCCGAGGATCGTGTAGGTCCAGTGACCGAGGCGCGGCTGCGGATCCGCTTCGCCGTACTGGCTGGCGAGCTCGAGCGCCTTCAACAGGAAGGGGCCAGAGCCGCCGGGCTCGAGCGCCTTCTCGGCAAGCTCGACCAGCTCGGTCGGCGCGGGCTCGATCAGCTCCATGGCGTCGATGATGCGCGCGTAGATCTCGGGCTCGGGGAGCGACTGCCCGCGCGGCGGAATCACGGGCGGCCGCAGGTGGACGTCGACCTGCGGATAGCGGCGCGGGAAGATCGAGGTCTCCCACTTCTCCTGCGACGCGGCGGACGGCAACACGTAGTCGGCCTTGCGCGCCGTCTCGGTCATCGCGACTTCGACGCACACCAGCAGCTCGAGGTGGTCGCGGGCTTCGTCCCAGGCGTGCGTGTCCGCCGCAGAGAGCCACGGATTCGCGTTGTCGACGATCAGTGCGCGAATGCGCTCGGGGTGATCGGCCGTGATCTCCTCGGGTGCCAGGTTGTACGAGTACATGTGGAAGTCCGACAGCGCCTTGATGCCCTGGATGCCGGAGGCGACGGCGCGCGGCGGTTCATCCATGCGATCGGCGCTTCGCATCGGCGGGACCCACGTCTCGTGGAAGACGGCGCCTCCAGTCCGAGCCAGGTTGCCCGTCACCGTGAGGATCACACGCATCAGGTAGGCCGTGAGCGTCGAGAACCAGGACTGCTCGAGGCCGAGGTCGTACACGAAACCGGCGCCGTCGGCCGATGCGAACTCGCGTGCGGTGAGCCGGATGTCTTCGACGCCGATGCCGCAGCGCCGCGCCATCTCGTCGATGTCGACGGGTGCGAGTGCGTTCTGCAGGGCTTCGAAGCCTTCCGTGCGGTGCGCGAGGAAGTCCTCGTCGACGAGATCCTCCTGCACGATGGTCGCCGCGAGTCCGAGCAGGAAGTAGGCGTCGCTGCCCGGCTGGAGCCGAACGTGGCGGTCGGCGCGGTCGGTCATCTCGGTGGTGCGGGGGTCGACCACGACGATGCGCTTGTTCTCGTCGCCCTCGAAGGCCTTGAACGAGTCGACCGCGCGCGTCGAGTTGTTGCTGATGCGCGGGTTGGTCCCGATCATGACGATGTAGCGGGTGTTCGGCTTGTCGATGTGCAGCCACGTCATGGGCGGTGAGTCGAACATCCACTGGTCGAGCAGGTTGTGCTGCGTCTTCTCCTGCGCCCAGGCGCAGAACCAGCGCTCCGATCCGATCTGTCGCAGGTAGTTGACCAGGTACAGCGCGCCGAGGTGGTTCGCCTGGCCGCCGAGGCCGAACACGGCCATCGAACGGGGGCCGTGGTCGCTCCGAAGCTGCGTGAGCTTCGCCGCGATCTCGTGGACGGCCGTATCCCAGGAGATCTCCTCGAAGGTGCCGTCTTCACGACGGCGCAGGGGCCGCTCCAGGCGCTGTGCGTGATCGATGTACTTGGGGATCGAGTACGCCTTGTTGCAGACGTATCCCTCGGTTCGCGCATGGCGATCGTCGGGGCGGATCTTCTTGATTCGCCCGCCCTCGACATCGAACAGCAACCCGCAGTTGTGACCGCAGAGATTGCATGCGCCGGGGACGTCGGTGGCGTCCAGGGCGAGGGGCGAGGTCGAGACGGAAGGGTCGACCGTGGTGGTTGTGGACATCTCGATCTCCTGGGAGTTTCGGGTGGGAATCAGGCCGACGCGCCGATGGTCGTCCGGTGGAGCAGGCGGTCGTAGCCTTCGTATCCGCCGGTGGCTC
>JASJCN010000210.1 GCA_030065975.1 Myxococcota bacterium | reverse complement strand
CCGCTGATCCTGGGCCTCGGCGAGAACGAGAACTTCCTCGCCAGCGACGTGCCGGCGATCCTCGCCTACACGCGCCAGATGCTCTTCCTCGAGGACGGCGAGTTCGCCGTGATCTCCCGCGACGGCGTCCAGATCACCGACGCCGGCGGCCATCTGGTGGAGCGCGATCCGCGCATGATCCAGTGGGATCCCGTGTCCGCGGAGAAGGGCGGCTACGACCGCTTCATGCAGAAGGAGATCTTCGAGCAGCCCCGCGCCATCCAGGAGACGATCGGGACGCGCGTCTCCGCGGACGGCACGCAGGTCGAGCTCGACGGCATCGACCTCTCGCCCGAGACGAGCAAGATCGATCGGGTCTTCCTCGTGGCCTGCGGGACGGCCTACTACGCGGCGACCGTCGGCAAGTACATGATCGAGCAGATGGCCGGCATCCCGGTCGAGGTCGATCTGGCCAGCGAGTTCCGCTACCGGCAGCCGATCGTCGACGCCGGCTGCCTGCTGGTACCCGTCTCCCAGTCCGGCGAGACCGCCGACACCCTCGCCGCCCTGCGCGAGGGCAAGGAGAACGGCGCCCGCATCCTCTCCATCACGAACACCCGGGATTCGAGCATCGCGCGCGAGAGCCACGACGTGCTCTACACCCATGCCGGCCCGGAGATCGGCGTCGCCTCCACCAAGTGCTTCTCGGTACAGGTCGTGGCGCTCTACCTGCTCGCGCTCAAGCTCGCCGAAGAGCGGCGCCGCTTCTCGCAGGAGGAGACGAGCGCGGCCATCGCCGACCTGCAGAAGCTGCCGCGCAAGATCGAGGAGGCGCTCCAGCTCGACGGCGCGGTCCGCGAGGTGGCCCAGCGCTACTTCAAGGCGCCGAACTTCCTGTTCCTCGGCCGGGGCATCATGTTCCCCATCGCGATGGAGGGGGCGCTCAAGCTCAAGGAGATCTCCTACATCCACGCCGAGGGCTACGCCGCCGGCGAGATGAAGCACGGCCCGATCGCCTTGATCGACGAGAACATGCCCGTGGTGGTGATCTGCAACAAGAGCGCCGTCTACGACAAGGTGCTCTCGAACCTCGAGGAGGTGCGCGCCCGGGACGGCCAGGTGATCGCCATCGCGAGCGCCGACGACGACGGCATCGCCGCGCGCTCGGACGCGGTCATCCGCATCCCCGAGCTCGGCCCCTACCTGACGGCGCTGCTCGCCACGATCCCCGTCCAGCTGCTCGCCTATCACGTGGCGACCCTCAAGGGCACGGACGTCGATCAGCCGCGCAACCTCGCCAAGAGCGTCACGGTCGAGTAGTGGAAACCGGCCGCTGGCTCGCGGCGCTGCTCTGCCTCGTGTGGCTCGGCTTGCTCGGCTTGGTCGGCTCGGTCGGCTGTGGGGAGGCCGATCCGGAGGAGCCGCCTCAGGCAGAGTTCGCCGAGGCGATCCCCTCGGCCGCCGAGGCGATCGACCCGCCCTCGACCGACGCGGTTCCGTACTCGGGCAACGCAGGGCCCTCCATCATTCGCGAGCTGCGCCAGGATCGCGACGAGGTGCGGACGGAGGCCGACCGCGGCGGGCGCGCCTCGCTCCTGCCCGGCGAGGACGGCTCGGTGCCCGAGGGCGAGGTGGGGCGGCCCGGACGCTTCCGGCTCGCCTACGAAGCGGGGCCCCTGGGCGTCGCGGTGGGTGGGAGCGTCCAGCTGCAGGTCTCGCCCTTCTGGGGCTGGAGCGAGCCCCAGGTGCATGCGGCCGACCTGCCGGGCTACACCGAGGTGAGTACCGAGGCGGCGGGCGTGGAGCTCGCGCCGAGCTCCCGCGGTGGGGGCCTGCTCGTCGTCGAGATCGGAGGCCGGGCACTCGTGGAGGGCGAGCGGATCGAGTTCCTGTATGGCGCAGGCGCCGCCGGCACCCGGGTGGATCGCTACGCCGAGGAGCGCTCGCCCTTCTTCTTCGCCGTGGACGGAGACGGGGACGGCCGCCGCGCCTTCCTCGCCGACGCTCCCGTGGTGCGGGTGCGCGCGGGCCGGCCCGTCGGGATGGTGGTGACGCTCCCGAGCGTGGCCCGGCCCGGCGAGAGCGTGACGCTGCGCGCGGCCGTACTCGACGGGGCGGGCAACACCGGCGTGGACTGGCAGGGAAACCTCGAGCTCGTCGACGCGCCCGAATCGGTGAAGGGCCCCCGGTTGCTTCGGGTCGAGCCCGGCTCTCTAGGGCTCGTGCAGGCGAGCTACGTGGTCGAGGAGCCGGGCCTGGTCGAGCTCACCGTACGCGGGCTCGGTGGGCTCGAGGTGCGGACCAACCCCCTGCTCGTCGACCCGGACGCCCCGCGTCTGCGCTGGGCCGATCTGCACGGGCACTCGGTGCTCTCCGACGGGACCGGGACGCCCGACGCCTACTACCGCTACGCCCGGGACGTGGCGGGCCTCGACGTGGCGGCGCTGACGGATCACGACCACTGGGGCCTCCCCTTCCTCGACGAGACTGCGGAGAGCTGGAGCGAGATCCGCCGCGCCACGGAGGCCCACTACGATCCGGGCCGCTTCGTGACCATCCACGGCTACGAGTGGACGAGCTGGCTCTTCGGCCATCGCCACGTGCTCCACTTCGGCGGCCCCGAGGAGGCCGGCGCGCACCTGCACAGCTTCCTCGACGAGGCGACGGACACGCCGCCCGAGCTGTGGGACGCCCTGCGCGGCGAGCCGGCGTTGACCTTCGCGCACCACTCGGCGGGATCCCCCGTCGCCACCAGCTGGGAGATCGCGCCCGATCCCGTGCTCGAGCCGCTCACCGAGGTCACCTCGGTGCACGGCAACAGCGAGTCGCCCTCGATGCCGAACGCCGTCGGGGGCGGGCTCCCCGGCAACTGGGTGCCCGACGCCCTCGCGCGCGGCTACCGCCTGGGCTTCGTCGGGAGCGGCGACAGCCACGACGGACACCCCGGGCTCGCGCACCTCGGCGCCGGCACCGGCGGGTTGGCGGCGATCGAGGTGGAGGAGCTGACCCGCGAGGCCGTGCTCGAGGCCCTGCGTGCGCGGCGCACCTACGCGACCAGCGGCCCGCGCATCCTGCTCTCCGCCCGGCTCGACGGCGAGGCGCCGGGCTCGGTGCTCGCGCCCATCGAGGCGGCCGAGCTGCGCATCGACATCGCCGGCACCGAGGCCATCGAGCGCGTCGAGGTCGTCCGCGACGGCGAAGTGGTGGCCGGCCACGAGGGGCAGGGCGAGCGCGTCCTCACCCTGTCCTCGGAGGTTGGCCCGATCGCCGCCGGGAGCTTCGTCTACGTGCGCGTGGTGCAGCGCGGCGGCGGCTCCGCGTGGTCGAGTCCGTGGTTCTTCGAGGCCTCTACCGACGCCGAGTGAGGGCGGTGCCCAGTCCGAGCACCCCCAGGATCGCCGGCAGGCCGGACGGCTCGCTTCCCACGAAAGGGTAGAGGGCGTCCCGTCCGCCGAGGTCGTCGTTCGTGAGCTCGGTGTAGTAGAGCGGGGGACAGTCGATCAGCTCGTCCCCGCACGGGCGGATGTTCATGATCGCGTCGACGGCGAAGTTCTGTCGGCCGCCCCGAAGGGTCGAGAAGGGGTCGGTCGGATCGATCCGCATGGGGTTGTCCGGGTCGTCGTCGTCGTCGTAGTTGAAGAAGCTCTCGGGATGGGCGAGCCCGATCGTGTGCCCGATCTCGTGCATCATCAACCGGGTCAGCGCGTCCAATCGAGCCTGATCGTCGGGGAGGAAGAACTCGACGAGCGCGATCGCTGCGGCATTGATGTAGATGTCGGCTCCGGTGATCAGGAACCCCCGGGCGGCCGTGCCGTTCGTCAGGGTCCGATCGGCGAAGGTCTGCGCCAGCTCCGCCCTCCCGAAGGCGAAGAAGCCGCCGAATGCCGGATGGTCACCAGGGAGTCCGAAGACGTCGATCTCGAAGCCCGCCTGTGTGCCGATCTCGACCGAGTCGTCGAACACCACGTCGAACTGGAGCGACGGGCTCTCCCAGGCGGCGAATGCGTCGACCACCGCCTGGTTGACCAACGCGACCTCCTCCGCGTCGGCGGCGCCGATGTCCGTGGCGAAGGTCGAAGAGACCCCGACCTGGATCCCGTCGGAGAGCCCCGACTCCGGCGCCCATCGCTTGGCGAAGAGCGGCGAGCTGGTGATCGCGAACGCTTGGGCAGCTTCCGCGGTGACCAGTGTCGGAAGGGAGCAGGCGATCGCGGCCAGGAACAGAGAGGCGCGAACGCGCAAGGCGGCACGACGGACCAAGGGGCATCTCCTCGATCCCTTCCCGCGCGCAGCCTAACAGAGGTCGCGGTGGTGAGGAAGGGCCTCGCCCGGGTGTGGCGAATCGCGACAAGCGCCCGACGGGTCGGGCTAGCGCGGCCCCGGCGTACGCTTCACCAGCTCGTCGGCGCCCGGCGCGATCTCCTCTCCGGCGAGGATCGCCTCGACCCGATCGAGCATCGCCTCCATCTCGACCTCCCCGGCCAGCTGGCCCGTGAAGGGCTCGGTCGTGAGGAAGGGCTGGCTCAGGTAGCGCAGCAGGCGCTGGGCGCGATGCGCGGTCTCCCGGAGACCGGGCGCGAGGCCAGAGGCCTCGGGCAGCGAGAGCTCGGGGTCGATCTCTTCGTACCGGGCGAAGAGGTCCCGGGTGCGGCGCGCGACCTCGGCGTGTCGCGTCGTCGCGGCATCGCTCGCGAGCAGGGTCGATTGCGAGCGATGGGGATGCAGGGCCGGGAAGAGCAGGCGCGTCGCCCGCCGGCGATCGAAGTGGAGGCGCGCGACGAAGGGCGCCGCGATCGGGCCGTCGGGGGACTTCGAGGCGGGATGGGTGACGAGCAGGGTCGTGATGCTCCCCGCTTCGCAGGGCTCGTCGAGCCGCGCGAGACTCGCGGCGACGTCGGATTCGAAGCCCACCTCCTCGAGCAGCACCAGCAGGACGTGCTGGCCCTGGTCGCGGAGTGCGCAGGCGCGCGCGAGCCCCTGGTCGAAGGTGGCTCGCCGCACGTCCGGCGCGGCGTCCAGCGCGCCGAGGTGGACCTCCACGTCGTCGGCGATCCCCGACTCCCGCAGATCCGTCTGCAGGTCGAGCGGATCGAAGGGCTTCTGGGCGAATCCCGACCAGAGCACGGCGCGCCCCGGCACGCCGGCGAAGCGCTGACTCAGCTCCGTCAGCAGCACCACCATGCCGACCCCCGCCGCGAAGTCGACGCGCACGAGGCCGTGGCGCGGGAGGGGGACGAGGAGGTCGAGGGCCTTGATGCCAGTCGGCAGGATCGGGCCACCGGGCGGGGGCTCCTCGCGTCGCAGGGTGCGGGCCAGGGCGGCGCGGCCCTTGTGCTCGGCCAGATCGGCGGGAATGCGCCCTTCGCGATCGCGCAGGCCCGGGTCGCCGCCATGGGCGAGAAGGAGCTCGGCGAGCTCCTCGTTGCCCCGGAGTGCGGCGACGTGCAGCGGCGCGTTCCCCGTCTCGGCCAGCCGGTTCGGATCGGCTCCCGCAAGGAGCAGCAGCTCGACGATCTCGCCGTGGCCGAGGACCACGGCCGCCCACAGGGGCGACTCGCCGGTGACGCAGCCGCAGCGCCCGTCGGGCCCGGCACCTCGTCGGAGCAGCAGGCGCACCATCTCGACGTCGCCGCGCTCGATGGCGGTGATGAGCGGCGTCGCGCGGCTCGCGAAGGGAAGCACGCCCTGGCGGACGAGCTCCGGGTCCCAGCTCTGCTCGGTCTCGATCAGCTCCGCGTCGCGATCGAGGATGCGGCCCACCTCTCCCTGGTCGCCCGCACGCAGGGCGAGGAAGAAGCGCACCGTGTCGGAGAAGCGCTCGTTGCTGGAGGGTCGCAGGGGGCTCATGGCGTCGCTCATCTCGGTTCTCCTGTTCGTCGCGGGCTCGAGATCGTTCTCGAGGGAGCGGGCGGCCTCGCGCAGGTGCTCGCGGGCATCGCGGAGCCGCTTCTTGACGGTCGAGAGCGGCAGCTCGAGGAACTCGGCGATGCGCGGCTGGGTCTCGCGGGCCAGGTAGTGCAGGGCCACGGGCAGCCGTTCGCGCTCGGGGAGCGCCTCGATCGCGGCGCGCAGTCGCTCCGAGGCCCGCCGCGCCTCGAGCGCCATCTCGGGGTCGGGCTCCGGTGAGCCGACCTCGGTGGCCTCGCGATCGGAGACGGCGAGTCGTCCGCGTCGCGTCACCCGGTCGCAGTGCTTGCGCGTGATGCGTCGCAGCCAGCTCCCGAAGGCGCGCGGGTCGTCGAGCTGGGGCAGCGCCGCGTGGGCGTTCCAGAAGACCTCCTGGGCGACGTCGCGGGCGAGCTCCGGGTCGCGCAGCCAGCCGGTGGCCGCCGCCACGACCCGGTCCTGATAGGCTCGGACCAGGGCGGAGAACGCCTCCAGGTCTCCCGCGCGGGCGCGCTCGACGAGGGCGCTGGGATCGACCGGGGCGGCGGGGACGTCGGGCATCTCACCAACCTAGACCCACCCGCCACCGGTTTGGATACCCGTCTCAGCCCGTACCCGTCTCGGCCTGGCGCCCCCCGCGGGCACCGAGCCCCGCCAGACCGGCAACGCCGGCGAGCTGCAGGAGCAGGGCCCCGGGCTCGGGAACGGAGACGGGGCGGAACGCCAGCCCCTGCACGTTCGAGAAGCCCCCTCGTTCGCTGATCAGGCTGCCATCGGCGCGGTCGATCTCGTAGAGCCGTCCGCCGATCCCGTAGAGCACCCCGTCGGCGAAGGTGAGCCCGAAGATCGAGCTCCTTCCGATGTCGCCGACCACGGTCCCCGCACCGCCGGGGCTCAAGCGGGCCAGACGATCGGTCTGGGTGAAGAGGGCCAGGGTGGCCCACAGGACGCCCTCGTCGTCGAAGACCAGGTCGCCCGAGGAGACGAGGCCGCCGCCCAGGGTTCCGAAGGGCGTCGCCGCCCCCGTCGTCACGTCGACGGTGTACAGCGTGCTCGAGCTGCCGCTCGCCGCGTACAGCGTCCCGTCCGGGCCGAACGTGAGCGCATTCATCGTCACGGCCCGGGGAAGCAGCAGGCCGATGTCCGTCGCGACGCCCGTGATCTCGTCGACCCGGTAGAGCGTGCTGAAGCTGATCGCGTACAGGTCGCCCGACGGCGAGTAGGCGATGTCGGTCACGTCGCCGGTGATGCCGAGGATCGGCGTGACGTCGGACTGGACGAGGGTCTCGGTATCGAGGTACCGCAGGAAGTTGCCCTTGGACGTCGCGTTTCCCAGGGTGATCGTCGCCGCCCCCGCGCCGGAGGCGAGGGCGAGCCAGGCGGCGCAGAAGATCGTGAACGGCAGGCCGGAGCCGGTGAGCGTCGGTCTTCGGATGGTCATGGCGTCTCCGTGTCGGGTGGGTTCCCGTCACGGACTACGCGAGGCCGCCGGCTGCGACCTGATCGCCAGCGAATCGGACGCTGATCTCTCGCGATCCGGTCGGCGCGCCGGCGACGAGAGCCTCCCGCGGGGCTCAGGGCGTGGTGGGATCGGAGGATCCGTCGGGACCGGCGGGCGCCGGCGGCGGGTCCGTGGCGCCCGCTTCGGGCGGCAGGTCCACGCTGAGACCGGCCTCGAGGTCCGCCTCGAGCAGGCCGACCATGCGCGCGAGGTGCTCGCTCTCGTGGGGGGCGTCGGAGAAGTGGGCGAGGGGGTAGGGCTGGGACGCGAAGGAGCCCTCGTGGTCGCGCATCCGCTCGCGGTCGGGGTAGCGCCCGTCGAGGAAGCGGTAGCCACGCAGCTCGGTCAGCTGGTAGGGGCCCGGTCGGCCGGCGTCCACCAGCACCTTCCCGAAGAACGTGAGCGGCACGCTTCCGCTCCCGGCGAGGAGCTCGCCCTTCCAGTGGGCGAAGGCGACGGGCTGGCCCGCGGCATCGCGCAGGTTCGCGTCGATCCGGAAGAAGCCCGGCTCGACGACCTCGAGCCCGACGTCGATCACCAGGCTCCCGGCCTCGGCGCGGTCGGTGAACTCGCCGGTGAAGCGGCCGGGGACCCGCGACTCGGGCGTCGTGAAGACGCGGATCAGCTCCTCCTGGGGTCGCCCGCCCTCGAGCTGGTAGTGGGCCACCAACGCGATCGGCCCGTGATGGCTCCAGAGCTCGCCTTCGAGGGGAAGGGTGCCGACGAAGTCGTCTCCCAAGGGCTGCATGGGGATCTCGAGCCGGCTGCCCGAGGCGCCGGCGGCGTTCTCGGCCTGGGCCGTCGCCTGAAGCTCTCGAAGTGGCGCCGGGGCGTCGTCGCGCCGCGCGGCGAAGCGCACCTGGACGCGGTCGCCCCCGCTGTAGTAGAGCCGGTCGGCGGTCCAGAGGAAGGTGTCGGGCGGTCCCGACTCGCGCGAGCCGGGGACGGGCTTCTCGCGTTCGAAGCGGCGGTTGGGGAAGAGCAGGTCGACGGCTCCCGCTCCCAGCCGCCCGGAGTCGGGCGGGTACTCGCGGGATGCGAGGAAGCGTTGGATCTCGGGCGCCAGGGTGCTCCGGTCGCGTGGCAGCCGCGCCGGGGGAGGTGGCGGAGCGGCTGCCACCGGCGGCGGCTCGGGGGCGGGCTGCAGCGCCACCTCGGGAGCGGGCTCCTCCGCCCTCGGCTGCGACCCCGCCGGCGGCGGCGCGGGATCGGTCGACCCGAGCCACCACCCGGCGATCGCGAGGCCGATCAGGCCGGCCACACCGAGCCCGAAGGCGAAGCGTCTCCACCTCCGGGCTCGGCCGGTCTCGGGTCTCGCGGGCATCGAGCGCTGGTCGGATGGTCCGGTCGCTACCAGCCCATGTTCGAGATGAACTTGTCCTTCATCTCGTAGTGGTCCTCGTTGTATCCCGTGCAGGTCCAGGCGATGCGGTGGTTCGTCCACTTCGGCCCGGTGCAGAGGTTGCTGGTCGACGTCGTGCTCGTGATGGCGCCCGCCGAGTGGTACGCCACGGCCCCGTCGTCCTCGCCGGGGAGCAGCCACGACGAGTACCACCAGCCGTCGTAGCCGCCGATGTGATAGACGGTCTCGCCGTTGGTGTCGTTGTGGTTGTACGCGCCGCGGACCTCGCTGGTCCCGAGATGGCCGGCGTAGTCGCAGGGGCCGAAGATGTCGGCCAGGAAGTTGCCCGAGAGCTCGCTGCCGCCGCCGGCTCCGGCGCTGGTCCCGACCCACACGATGTTCCAGTTCGTGGACGAGTTCGCGAAGCGGTGGCCCATCACGGCATCGCCGCCGCTGTAGTTGAGCACGTAGCAGAGGTTGGATCCCGTGCAGCACTGGTCGAGGTAGATGCCGAGGGTCGTGCTCGAGTCGCTGAGGCCGCTGTGGTTGGTCTGGACGGCCTTCACGTCGATCGAGGTGTAGCCGGCCTTGTTGGCCAGCGGGTCGTTCCAGCCCTGGGAGCACATGCCGCCCAGGTGGAGGACGTAGCGACCGCCCGAGTTGGCCTGGCAGCCGGTGTTGCCGTTGCA
>JASJCN010000209.1 GCA_030065975.1 Myxococcota bacterium | reverse complement strand
AGCCCCTCCGTCGTCTTCACCGGAGTCGGCCTGGACCTTCCGGTGGGCGTCGACCTCTCCGCGTTCCATCGCCTGCCCAGTGGCGACACCCTCTTCGCGATCGACGTCGCTTCGGACCTCGGGGGCGTCCTTGCGCGCCCCTTCGACGTCGTTCGCGCATCGGGGGGCAGCGCCTCGATCGCGTTCGACGGCGCCGCGGCGGGGCTCCCGTCCGGCGCCCGGATCGACGCGCTCACCGCGTTCGAAGACGAGCTCTTCGTCTCCTTCGACGTACCCGTCCAGCTGGGCACGCTCCTCGCCCACGACCACGACCTCGTGAGCCTCCAGCCCGACGGCACGGCGTCGCTGATCTTCGACGCAGAGGCGGTGGGCCTCGAACGCGGGCTCGACCTCGACGCCGCCGCGGTCGTCGGGCCCGGCCGCCTGCTCCTCTCCTTCGACGGCCCGGGCTTCGTGGATGGCACGGCCTTCTCGGACGAAGATCTGCTCGAGGTGGTGGACGGCGAGCTCGTGGGCGTGGCGTACGACGGGAGCGCCCGCTTCGCGAGCCTCGAAGCCGCCGATCTGGATGCGGCGTCCGTGCGCGCGCCGGACTCCGACGGAGACGGGGTGGCGGACGTCGCCGACAACTGCGTGAACGTCCCGAACCCCGACCAGCTCGACGCGAACGCCGAAGAGGACGACGACCTGTCGCTTCCCGGCATCCAGCACTATGGCAACGCGTGTGATGCGGACTTCGACGAGAACGGGTTGGTGACGTCCGCCGACTTCTTCGCAACGCTCCGGCCTTGCTTCGGTGCCTCGGTGGACGCGACGCCCTCGTGCGCCGAAGCGGACCTCGACGGCGACGGCGTCGTGTCTCCGGCGGACTTCTTCTCGGTCTTCCGCCCGTCGCTCGGTGCGGCACCCGGCCCGGGTACGGAGGTGACGCGGGAGTGACGGGCGGCTAGCGCCCCTTGAACTCCGGCCGCCGCTTCTCGACGAAGGCGCGCTGGGCCTCGCGGGCATCCTCGGTCTTGCGCAGCTCCCGGCCGATCGTCTCCTGGCGCTCGTAGGCCTCGGGAAGGGGCAGGCTCAGGATCTCGCGCACGCCGCGGCGGGTCGCGCGGACGGCAAGCGGCGCGTTGCGCGCGATGGCGTCGGCCGTCTCGAAGGTGACGTCGAGCAGGGCCTCGGGCTCGACCACCCGGTTGATGAGCCCGATGCGGGCGGCGTGCTCGGCGTCGATCGGGCGGGCCGAGAGCAGCAGGTCCTGTGCGTGCACCCAGCCGATCTGCTTCGGGAGCATCACCGTGGCATTGCCCGTCGGGTAGAGGCCGAGGGCCACCTCTTCCAGGGCGAAGGTGGCGCCGGGGACCGCGTAGCGGATCTCGGTGGCGAGCATCAGGTCGAAGCCGCCGGCCCGAGCGTGCCCGTTGATCGCCGCCACCACCGGCTTCTCGAGATCGAAGCCCGCGAGCAGCGCCGTGCTCACGCTCCGCAGCCCCTCGAACTCGTGGGGCTCGACGCGCTCGCCGCGGGCGAAGCGCTGGGAGACCGGGATGGTCTCGGTCATGTCCATGCCGGAGCAGAAGACGCGGTCTCCGCCGCCCCGCAGCACGATGCAGCGGACGTCGTCGTCGGTGGCGAGCTCGCGCCAGGCCGACGCGAGATCGGTGAGCATCGAGAGGTCGAGGGAGTTCGCCTTCTCGGGGCGGTCGATGGTGACGCAGGCGACGTGGGGGTGGTCGGCGGGGCGCTCGAGGCGAATCGGCATCCGGGCAGGGTAGCTCCGGTCAGTAGAGGCCGAACATGCGCCCGGCCAGGGCCACGACGCAGACCACGAGTACCGGCCGGATCAGGCGCTCTCCGCCGCGAACGGCGAGGCGCGCGCCGAGCACGCCGCCTCCGGCGAAGCCTGCACCGAGAGCCAGGGCGGGGATCCACGCGACCTGGCCGGCGAGCACGAAGACGGGGAGGGCGAGCAGCGTGAAGCAGAAGTTCACCACGACCTTCGCCGCGTTGGCGCGCACCAGGTCGAAGCCCGCGAAGTGCAGCGCGAACACCAGGAAGAGCCCGACGCCGGCCTGGAAGGCCCCGCCGTACAGGCCGATCCCCACGAAGACGAGCCAGCGGAAGAGGCCGGAAGGCGGCTCGGGCCGCTCGCGATCCTTCGGCCTGGCGCCGAGCAGCATGGGGACCAGGAGGAGCAGCATCAGCACTCCGAAGATCCGCTCGAACAGGGCGTCGGGGATGCGGGACGCGACGCCGGCCCCGACTACGGCCCCAAGCGCCACGGGCAGCAGGATCGGCCCGGCGGCCTGGAAGCCCGAGACCCCCTGGCCGCGGAACGTCGCGGCGGCGATGCCGTTCTGGATCAGGATGCCGACCCGGTTGGTGCCGTTGGCGACGGTGCCCGGCAGCCCCAGCAGGACGAGCAGGGGCACGCTCAGCATCGAGCCGCCCCCGGCCAGGGTGTTGATCACGCCCGCGAAGAGCCCGCCGCCCACGAGCAGCAGCGCATCGCCCGAGTCGAGGGCGGCGCCGAGCAGACCGGCGCTGGAAGAGGAGTCGAGGCCGTGCACGGAGCGGCTACGGTAGGGGGCCTGCGAGAGGAGGTCGACGATTCCGGTTCATCCCCATGGAGCCTGGCCCTCGCCGCTCGGTGCCGAGCGGCTCGCCTCGGCGGTACGGCGGCTGTCCCAGCCGCGCTTCCTCGGTCGCGCCCTCTACTGGGTCGAGCGGCGGCCCGACGAGGCCGGCCGGCAGGTCGTGGTGTGCCGCGATGAAGACGGTCGCATCGGCGACGTGCTCCCGGCGGGAGTCGACGCACGCTCGCGCGTGCACGAGTACGGCGGGGGCGACTACCTGGCCAGCCCGCGAGGCCTCTTCACCATCGAGAACGGGACGCCGGGAATCCAGCTCCGGGCGCTGCGCAACGGCGGCGAGGCCGACCGGGTTCCCGGCAGCGACACCGGCGCCCGCTACGCCGAGCCCGTGCTCTCGCCCGACGGACGCACCCTGGCCGCCGTCGAGGAGTGGGCCCAGGCGGAAGGCGAGCCGGTCAATCGTCTGGTGTCGTTCGATCTGGCCGGCGGCGGGCGCCGCGTCCTGGCCGAGGGCCACGACTTCTACGCGAGCGCCTGCTTCTCACCCGACGGCGGAAGCCTGGCGTTCCTCTGCTGGGATCACCCCCACCTCCCGTGGGATGCCGCCACGCTGTTCGAGCTGCCCATCGGCGCCGGCGGCGCGCCCCGTCACGTGGCCGGCGGCCCGCACGAGTCCATCTTCCAGCCGACCTGGTCGCCGGGCGGGGTACTGACCTTCGCAAGCGACCGATCGGGCTTCTGGAACCTGCACCAGTGGCGGGGCGGCGACGTCGTCTCCCTCTGCGAACGCGCCGCCGAGTTCGGCCTGCCCCAGTGGGTCTTCGGCATGCGGCGCTTCGGCTTCGTCTCCGAGGAGCGCATCGCGTGCGTCGTGAGCGAGGAGGGCCGGGATCGTCTCGCGCTCCTGGACCTCGGCACCGGGGCCCTCGACGACGTGGCCAGCTCCGCGAGCGCGATCGACGGGATCGACGTCTCGGGCCACGAGATCGCCGTGATTGCCGCCAACGAGCGCAGCGCGCCGAGCGTGCAGGTGCTGGACCTCGACTCCGGACGCTTCGAGACCGTGCGCGAGGCCTTCGAGGTGGGGATGGATCCCGAGGCCCTCTCGCCGGCCGAGTCGGTGCGCTTTGCCTCGACCGACGGACGCCCCGTACACGCGTTCCTGTATCGGCCGCGCCTGCCCGGCGTGGAGGCGCCGGCCGGGGAACGCCCGCCGCTCCTGGTCAAGGTCCACGGCGGGCCGACGGCGGCGACCTCGTCCGCGCTGGACCTCGCCACGCAGTTCTGGACCACCCGCGGCTTCGCGGTGCTCGACGTGAACTACACCGGGAGTACGGGGTTCGGGCGCGCCTACCGCGACGGGCTGAAGGGCGCCTGGGGCGTGGCCGACGTCGAGGACTGCGCCGCCGGTGCGCGCTTCGCCGCCTCGGAAGGCGGCGCCGATCCGGCGCGCCTGGGCATCCGTGGGGGCAGCGCCGGGGGATACACCGTTCTCTGCGCGCTGACCCTCGGCGACGTCTTCGGCTTCGGCGCGAGCCACTACGGGATCGGCGACCTCGAGGCCCTGGCTCGCGACACCCACAAGTTCGAGGCGCGCTACCTCGACGGCCTCGTCGCCCCCTGGCCCGAGGGCGAGGCCGTGTACCGCGAGCGCTCGCCGCTGTACCACGTCGAAGGGCTCTCGTGCCCGGTGATCTTCCTCCAGGGCTCCGAGGATCGGGTGGTGCCTCCCGCACAGGCGGAGTCGATGGTGGCGGCCCTCGCTGCGCGGGGCCTGCCCCACGCCTACGTGCTGTTCGAGGGCGAGGGTCACGGGTTCCGCCGGGCCGAGAACATCCGCGCGGCGCTTCAGGCCGAGCTCTTCTTCTACGGCCGGGTGCTGGGCTTCCCCACGGCCGCGACGCCGCCGGTCGCCATGCAGGGCCGGATCCCGGCCGGTCCGCCGTCGGAGGCCTGAGGCCCCGGCGCCCCTGCGCCTCGGAACGGGTCCGGTAGGATCGCAGCATGGCCCGGCCCGTCAGCATGGAGACCGCCAGCGATCCGGATGGGCGGCCGGTGCTGCGGCTGCAGGGCCGCTTCGATGCGGCCGGCGCCGGTGCCGTCTGGCGCGACGCCCTGCGCTGGGCGCGTTCGCGCTCGGGGGAGGCCGCCGGGGGCGAGCGGGTCCTCGACGGCTCGGGCATCGAGTATTGCAACGGGGCCGGGGCCAGCCTGCTCCTGGCGGTGCGCGACGAGGTGATGCGCGGCGGTGCCGCCCTGCGCTTCGAGGGGCTCTCCGACGCGACCACCCGTCTGGTCGAGAGCCTGGCGCCCGGGGAGGACACCGCGACCAGCGACCGGGAGTCGGGGCCGGGCTGGGTCGAGGGGCTGGGCGAGGCCACCCTCGAGCTGATGGCCGACCTGCGGGCCCAGGTGGCGTTCGTCGGCGAGTTCGCCTGGATGCTCGGTGCGGCCGTGCTGCGTCCGGCACGGGTGCGCTGGTCGGACTTCTTCCGGGTGGCGCACTCGGCGGGGATCGGGGCGCTCCCGATCATCACGCTGGTGGGCTTCCTGCTCGGGCTGATCCTCTCCTTCCAGTCGGTGATCCCGATGCAGCGCTTCGGCGCCGAGATCTTCGTCGCCGACCTGCTCGGCCTGTCGATGTTCCGCGAGCTCGGCCCCCTGATGACCGCGATCCTGCTGACGGCGCGCTCCGGCTCCGCCTTCGCCGCGGAGATCGGCACCATGAAGGTGAACGAGGAGATCGACGCCCTCACCACCATGGGGCTCGAGCCGGTGCGCTTCCTCGTCGTTCCCCGGGTGCTGGCCGTGATCCTCGTGGTGCCTGTGCTCACCCTGTGGATGAACCTGGCCGGACTGGTCGGCGGTGCGCTGGTGTTCCGCTCCCTCGAGTATCCGCTCGTGACCTTCGTGACCCGGGTCGCCGACTTCGCGGGCGTGGTGGACCTGGTCGGCGGGTTGGGCAAGAGCTTCGTGCTGGGCCTGATCGTCGCGGCCGTGGGCTGTCAGCGGGGCCTCGCCGCCGGGAGCGGCTCCGAGGCCGTGGGCGCCGCCACCACCAGCTCGGTGGTGAGTGGCATCGTGCTGATCGCCCTGGCCGAGGGGGTGTTCGCCGTGATCTTCTACGCGATGGGCTGGTAGGCGTGAGCGCATCGGACGAAGCCATCATTCGCGTCGAGCAGCTGACCGCCCGCTACGGCGATCGCCTGATCTTCGACGGCGTCGACTTCCAGGTGCGGCGGGGAGAGGTCTTCGTGATCCTCGGGGGCTCGGGGTCGGGCAAGAGCACCCTGCTCAAGCACATGATCGGGCTGTATCGTCCCGCAGCCGGGCGCATCTGGATCGGGGACGAGGACATCTCCAGTGCCGAGGGCGAAGCGAGGCAACGCATCCTGCAGCGGATCGGCGTGATGTATCAGAGCGGCGCGCTCTTCGGCTCCATGACCCTGCGGCAGAACATCACCCTGCCGCTCGAGGAGTTCACGGACCTGCCGCCCGAGGCGCGCGACTGGATCGCCTCGATGAAGCTCGGCCTGGTCGGGCTCGCCGGCTTCGAGGAGTATCTCCCCGCCGAGATCAGCGGCGGCATGAAGAAGCGCGCGGCCATCGCCCGGGCCATGGCGCTGGACCCCGAGATCCTGTTCCTCGACGAGCCGTCGGCCGGGCTCGACCCGATCACCTCGGCCGCCCTCGACGAGACCATCCTCGAGCTGTCGCGCAGCCTGGGGGTGACCTTCGTGATCGTGACCCACGAGCTGCCGAGCATCTTCCGCATCGCCGACCGCGTGATCATGCTCGACGGCGAGCGCAAGCGGATCGCCGCGATCGGATCGCCCGCCGAGCTCCGGGACGGCGCCGAGGATGCCTGGGTGCGGGCCTTCTTCCGCCGGGAGGCCGTCGCGTGAACCGGGATCGTCGCCACTTCTTCGTCGGGCTGTTCGTGCTGAGCGGCGTCGCGCTGCTCGCGCTGGCGATCATCGTCCTCGGCGGGCAGAACCTGGGCCGCTCCCCGGTGCTGCTCGAGACCGTCTTCGAGGAGTCGGTGCAGGGCCTCGACGTGGGCGCTCCGCTCAAGTTCCGCGGGGTCAAGATCGGCGAGGTGGCCGCCATCGGCTTCGTGGACGAGTACTACGCCTTCGCCGATCCGGTCGACCGGGAGTTCGCGGCCGAGCGCATCCTGGTGCGCATGAAGCTCACGGATCCCGCGCAGACCGGGATCTCCGACGAGGAGCGCCGCGAGCGCATGGAGAGCCGCATCGAGCGCGGGCTGCGGGTGCAGCTCACGGCCGCGGGCCTCACCGGCACGACCTTCGTCCAGGCCGACGTGCTCGATCCCGAGAGCTATCCGCCGCCGGAGATCCGCTGGGAGCCCCGGGTGCTCTACGTGCCCTCGGCGACGAGCCTGATCGGGCAGTTCGTCTCCCAGGCCGAGCGGCTCCTCGACCGGGTCGAGAGCCTGAACATCGAGACCATGCTGACCGACCTCGATCGCCTGATCGTGGTGCTGGCCGACGGCGTCGAGGCCCTCGATCTGGAGGAGATCCAGGCGAGCCTCATGAGCGTTCTCGACGGAGCGAACGAGGCCGTCGAGGAGCTGCGCACCCAGGTGGCCGCGGCGGACCTGCGTGGCGTGGGGGGGAGCGCCCAGTCGGTGCTCGACGAGGCGACCACCGCGATCCGCAAGGTCGAGAGCTCGATCGACGGGGGCCGCTACGACCTCGAGCTGTCCCTCGAGAACCTGCGCGTCGCGTCGGAGAACCTGCGCGACCTGACCCAGACGCTCAACGAGCAGCCCTCGCTGCTGCTGCGCAGCGGGGCGCCCCTGCCGGTGGAGGGCCCGTGAGGCGCCGCCGTGCGATCGCGGCCACGCTCGCGTGCTGCCTCGGTGTCGCGCTGGGCTGCACCATCAGCCAGCCGATTCCAACGCGGCGCACCCTGGTGCTGCCGGCGCCCGCGCCGGTGGGACACGGCCCGGGCTGCGGCGTCGTGCGGCTGCATCGCATCCGCACCGAGTCGCCCTTCGAGCGCAAGTCGGTCATGTACCGGGTCGACGGCAACACCTATCAGCGCGATCCGTACACGAGCTTCTTCGCGCCGCCCGGCCAGGTGGTGCGCCAGCTGACGGGCGAGTGGCTGCGCGGGGCGCGCATCTTCGACATGGTGCTCGAGCCCGGCGACACGCGGATCGAGGACTGGCTGCTCGTGGGAACGGTGCGGCGGGTGTTCGTGGACCGCGTGACCGGCGTCTACGACGAGGCGGTGCTCGAGGTCGAGTACACGCTGCTGGCGCGCCAGACCATGCGGCCGGTGTTCGAGCGCAGCTACGGCTCGGTGGTCGCCGCCAGCGACGACGTCACCCTGGACGCGGCGTGGGCGACGGCCATGAGCCGGGTGCTCGCCAACCTCGAGGCGGATCTCCGGGTGCTCGTCCGCGGCTCGGAGCTCTGCCGGACGACGGACGAGGAAGCCCCTCAGACGGCGGCCGAGGGCGGCCCCTGAAGCTGGGGTAGGCTCCCGCCTTCGCCCGGCCCCAAGGCCCGGTGTTCGGTTCGAACGGCGCGGCTCGACCCCGGCGTCGCCCATGGACGATCCATTGCCTCCCGAGCGGCTCCTCTCCCGCCCCTTCCTGCTGTGCTTCTGGGCCAACATGCTGCAGGGGGTGGCCTTCAACCTCTACCTTCACTTTCCGGCGTATCTCCACGATCTGGGGGCCGACGACGTGGAGATCGGGTTCCTGGCGAGCCTCACGGCCCTGGCCGCCGTGGCGCTGCGCCAGCCCGTGGGCCGGGTGATGGACCGCCGCGGCCGCCGCCCGGTGATCCTCCTCGGGGGCGTCCTCAACGTGGCCGTGACCGCGGCGTATCTCGGGATCACCGAGATCGGCCCGTTCCTCTACGCGGTGCGGATCGGGCACGGCCTGGCCGAGGCGGCGCTCTTCACGGCGCTGTTCACCTACGCGGCAGACCACGTCCCGGAGCGAAACCGCACCCAGGGCCTCTCGCTGTTCGGCGTCTCGGGCATGCTGCCCATCGCGCTCGGCGGCGTGCTCGGCGATCAGGTGCTGGCGAGCGCGGGCTGGCCTGGCCTCTTCTGGACCGCCGTCGGCTGCGCGTTCGTGTCGCTGCTGCTCTCGCTCCCGATGCCCGAGGTCCCGAGGCCGGGCGAGGTGCTTCCCGGCACGACGGGCCTGCGCGCCGCGCTTCGCCAGCCCGATCTGATCCCCCTGTGGTGGATCGGCTTGATCTTCTCCCTGGTGCTCACGGCGTTCTTCGTCTTCACCCGCCGCTTCGTGGACGAGGCCGGGGTCGGAAGCATGAGCCTGTTCTTCACGTCGTATACCGTCGCGGCGCTGTTCCTGCGCGTCGGCTTCGGCTGGGTGCCCGACCGGCTCGGGCCGAAGCGGGTGCTGGCGCCGTCGCTCGGGTTCCTCGCCCTCGGGCTCGTGATGCTGGCCCGCGCCGATGCCGACCTCGACCTCTTGTGGGCGGGGCTCTGCTGCGGGGTGGGCCACGGCTTCACCTTCCCGATCCTGTTCGGCCTGGTGGTGGAGCGCACCCCGGCCGCGAACCGGGGCATGGCGATGGCCGTCTACACCGGCCTGCTCGACGCCGGGGTGCTGATCGGCGGGCCGGCGATGGGCTTCGCCGTGGAGCGCGCCGGATTCTCCGCCATGTACGGTCTCGCAGCCGTCGCGCTGGTCGTCGGGGGGACGCTCTTCTTCCTTTGGGACGCGCGGGTCGCGCGCGCGCTGCGGCGATGAGCGCGTGAGGGGCGCCGTGTTCCTCGCGCTGCTTGGGCTCGGCTGCGCGAGCCTCGGC
>JASJCN010000208.1 GCA_030065975.1 Myxococcota bacterium | reverse complement strand
GGTCGACGACCCCGGCCAGCTCGCGCAGGAAGCGCTCGGAGGCGTCCACGACCACCAGCCGGATCGAGAGGTTGTCGCGGAAGATCCGCTCGACGTCCTCGCGCTCGCGGGCCCGCAGCAGGCCGTGGTCGACGAAGATGCAGGTGAGCCGGTCGCCCACGGCGCGATGCACCAGGGCGGCGGCGACGGACGAATCCACACCGCCGGAGAGGCCGCACACCACGTGGGCGTCGCCCACCTGCTCCTGCACGGCGCCGATCGCCTCTTCGACGAAGGCGTCGACGGTCCAGGAGCCGGAGCAGCCGCAGATTCCGTGCACGAAGTTGCCGAGCAGCGTCTTGCCGTCGTCGGTGTGCACCACCTCCGGGTGGAACTGCAGGCCGAACCAGGGGCGCTCCCGGTGGCGGACGGCCGCGAAGGGCGAGTTCTCGCTGGTGCCGAGCACCTCGAAGCCGTCGGGCAGGCGCAGCACGCGGTCGCCGTGGCTCATCCAGACGGTGCGCTCGCCCTCGGGAATGTGCGCGAAGAGCGGGTGGTCGGCGTCGTGGATCTTGAGCTGGGCCCGGCCGAACTCGCGCTCGTCGGCCTTCTCGACGAGCCCACCCATCTCGTGAGCCAGGAGCTGCAGGCCGTAGCAGATGGCCAGCACCGGAACGTCGAGCTCGAGCAAGGCCAGATCCGCCCGGGGCGAGCCCTCATCGAGCACGCTGGCCGGCCCACCCGAGAGCACGATGCCCGCCGGCCCGAAGCGACGCATGGCAGAGGGCTCCATCGTCGGCGGGTGGATCTCGCAGTAGACGTTCGCCTCGCGGATGCGGCGGGCGATCAGCTGGGTGTACTGCGAGCCGAAGTCGAGGATCAGGATGCGGTCGCGGTGCGCCCCTTGGGTGGGCGCGCTCCCCGCGGCAGCGCGCGAGTCGGATTCGGCAGTCAGCGGTTCGGCTCCGGACGCGGGCGGGAGGAGCCCGCGGTGGGGGTGCACTCATCACGGGGATGACGAGCGTTGCGATGGGGGGACCGGGCGAGAGGCCGGCTACTCGATCCGATAGTTCGGCGCCTCCTTGGTGATGATCACGTCGTGGACGTGGCTCTCCTGGAGCCCGGCGTTGGAGATCCGCACGAAGCCCGTGCGGGTCGACAGCTCGCCGAGGTCGCGGGCTCCGCAATAGCCCATGCCCGAGCGCAGGCCGCCGAGCAGCTGGTGGATCGAGTTCGAGAGGCTTCCGCGATACGGGACGCGGCCCTCGATGCCCTCGGGCACGAGCTTGTTCTCCTCGGTCACGTGCCCCTGGAAGTAGCGGTCGCGGCCACCCTGGCGCGCCATGGCGCCGAGCGAGCCCATGCCCCGGTAGACCTTGTAGGAGCGGCCCTGGAACAGCACGACCTCGCCGGGCGACTCGTCGGTGCCGGCGAAGAGCGAGCCGATCATCACGCAGCTCGCGCCCGCCGCCAGCGCCTTCACGACGTCGCCCGAGAACTTCACGCCGCCGTCGGAGATCACCGGGACGTCGTGGGGAGCCGCGGCGCGCGCCGCGTCCATCACCGCCGTCAGCTGGGGGACGCCGACGCCGGCGACCACCCGGGTGGTGCAGATCGAGCCGGGGCCCACGCCCACCTTGACCGCGCTCACGCCGGCCTTGATCAGGGCCTCGGTCCCGTCGGCCGTCGCGACGTTGCCACCGATCAGCGAGAGCTCGGGGAAGCACTCGCGCAGCTCGCGGATGGTGTCGAGGACGCCCTGGGAGTGCCCGTGGGCGGTGTCGACGACGATCACGTCGGCACCCGCCTGGATCAACGCCTCGGCCCGCTCCGTCGAGTCCGGCCCGACGCCCACGGCGGCCCCGCAGCGCAGCCGGCCCATCGGGTCCTTCGAGGCGTTCGGATACCGCTCGCTCTTCTCGATGTCCTTGATCGTGATCAGGCCCTGGAGGTCGCCCTCCTCGTCGACCACGAGCAGCTTCTCGATGCGGTGCTCGTGGAGCAGCTCCTTGGCCTTCTCGAGGGTGGTGCCCGGGGGCACGGTGACGAGCCCCTCCTTGGTCATCACGTTCGAGATGGGCTGGGCGGTGTCCTTCACGAAGCGCAGGTCGCGGTTGGTGAGGATGCCGACGGCCTTGCCCTCGCGGGTGATCGGCACGCCGGAGATCTTGTACCGCTCCATCACCTCGAGGGCCTCGGCGATGGGATGCTCGGGCGACATCGTGATCGGGTCGACGATCATGCCCGACTCGGAGCGCTTGACCTTGTCGATCTCGCCCGCCTGCTCGGCGATCGCGATGTTGCGATGGATGATCCCGATGCCGCCGTTCTGGGCCATCCGGATCGCGGTCTCGTGCTCCGTGACCGTGTCCATGGCCGCCGAGCAGAGCGGGATCTGCAGCGAGATCTCCCGGGTCAGCCGTGTCCGGAGGTCGACGTCCTTGGGCAGGATCTGGGACTCTGCCGGGACCAGGAGGACGTCGTCGAAGGTGAGACCTTCGCGAATCCGGTCGGAAGTCTCGGTCATCGGGTGGGGCTCCAACTCGGGTGGTGTCCCGGTGCATCGGGCTCGACCGGGCCACGATGCGGGGATCTGAGTTGGCGCCGAAGGGTAGCGCCCGAGCTGGATTCAGGACAGCCGGTCGAGGCCTTCGCGGAGCGACCCCGCGGTGTCGCGCAGCATGCCCTCGAGGAGTCGGCAGGCCGTCTGGGGCGCCTCGCTCGCGAGCTCCCGAAACGCCGTTCGAGAAAGGAACCAGAGCTGCGCGTCGGCGTCGACGATCGCGCTCGACTCCCGCGGCCCGACGGCCACCAGCGAGAGCGCACCCAGCGCGCTCCCCGGGCCCGCCGGTGAGAGCGAGCCGGCCCGCTGGCTCTCGATCCGGAGCTTCCCGCGCCGCACGAGCCACATCCCGTCGGCCTCCTGCCCCTCCGCGAAGACCTGGAAGCCGGCCGGGTGCGCGCGGTCGTCGAGGTGCCCCTCGAGACAGGCGAGGTCGTCCGGACTGAGGTCCGAGAGCAGCGAGAAGCGGGCCAGGCCCTTGCGGCTCATGGGCGCCGCCTTGCGGGGTTCACGGCATCACCCGGGCGAGCATGGTTCGCATGCGGTCGGCCACCGAGCGGTCGCTCTCGAGCTTGAGCAGGAACAGAGAGCCATCGTCGAGCAGGCCCATGCGCTCCTGGAGGCTCGCGGGGTCCATGCGCTCCTCGCGGCCGAGCAGGCGCACGTGGAAGATGCGCGCCCGGGGGCGCCGGGCCGCCGCGGCGGCCGCACCGCGCAGCGCCGACTCCTCGGCCGGAGCCGGTCCGTGGGCCACGAGCAGCGTGCCGAGCGCCCCGTGGGTCGCGAGCGGCCAGAGCGGCGCCGACTCGGGAGTCCCGGGCACGTGCAGGAAGTCGAGGCCGAAGCCGTCGCCCACGGGCAGGCGCCCCATGGGCAGCAGGTCGTCGCTGCGGAAGCGGTCGTCCTGGAAGGCGTCGGCCAGCTCGAAGCCGGGCAGCTTCGAGAGCAGGTCGGCGAAGTCCCGGGCGGCCTCGCGGTCGCCGGCGATCACGCTGAGCTTGGCCTCGGTGGGCCGCGAGCCCCGCGGCCGTCCCGCCTGCAGCCAGTCGCGCAGCCGCCGGATCTGGGCGGGCTGGAACAGCGCCACGTCGTGGCTCCCCGAAGCGTCCGCGCTGCGGTCGAGGGTCACGAGGTCGCGCTCCACGAGCGCCTGGATCGTGCGCAGGACCTGGTAGTCGGGCCAGCTCACGGCATCCACGAGCTCGCTCACCCGCTGGCGGTCGCGCAGCGCGCGCAGCACGGTCTCGGTCAGCGGGTGCACGCCGGTCGGAAGCTCGTCCGGTGCGACGCTGAGGCGGATCCGCGCATCCAGGGGCGGGAGCCGGTCGGCCAGGCGCTGGGCCTCGTCGAGCTGGCGTACGCCCTCGAGCAGCAGCGCCCGCGTCGGAGTCTGGATCCGCGCGGAGCCCGTGACCCGGCCCGGCTCGAAGCTGAAGCTGCCCTCGCGCCAGGAGAGCAGGCGGTAGAGCGCCTTCTCGCCCTCCACGTTCGCGGCGCGCGCCCGCAGCACGTTGCCGTCCCGCAGCGCCAGGTTGCCCGTCTCCTCGACGCCGCCCGGCTCCCGGCGCACCAGGTCGAGCTGGCCCGAGCGCCGGTTCATGTGGAAGAGCTGCAGCAGATCCGTCAGGGGGATCTGCGTGAGCGAGCCCTGCACGGCCCCTTCGGAGGCCTCGCGCTCGACGGCGTCGGCGCGCTCGCGGGCCATCATCGTGGACTCGACCCGGGCGGCGATGTCGTCGGCCGTGGTGTTCGCCGGCAGGGCCTCGTCGAGCACGCCACCCAGCGCGCCGCTCAGCCCGCTCACGGCGGCGGATCCCACGAAGACGAAGCGGGTGTCCTGGGTGCGCGGGTTCGCGCGAAGGATCTCGGCGAGGCGCAAGCCGTCGATCAACGGCAGCTCGGTGTTCGCCACCACCACCTCGGGCACGTCGGCCAGCGAGGCCTCGAGCGCCTCGGCGCCGTTGGCGACGAGCGCCGTCTCGAAGCCGTATCCGGCACAGGCTTCGGCCACGCGCTTCGCGCGGTTCTGGTCGTGATCGGCAATCAGGATCGGGCTAGCCACTGATCGGCACCCCCAGGTCGCGTCCCAGCTGGAAGGCCAGCTGCTCGACCAGCACCGGGTCGTCCGTCTGGAACAGCATCGTCTGCCCCTCGTCCACGGTCTCGTCGCGCAACAGCGCGTAGGCCGGCCCGTCCCCGTAGTAGACGAGGAAGGGGCAGCGCGTGCCGGTCCGGTGGGGGCTCATCCAGGTCACGGGCAGCCCGGGCGAGGTCTCCTCGCCGAGGTCGGCCAGGACCACGATGTCGGTGTGCACCTCGGCGTCCCGCAGCCGCTCGAGGCCCTCGCGCACGGCCTCCTCGGCCTCGGGGCCCGGCGCCATGAACAGCAGGCCGCGCTCGTGGGGGCGCCGCGCCACCTCGTCGAGCAGGAGGCCGGCCACCTGGGTGGCGGTCTCGGCGCGGGAGGCCTGGGCCTCGGCCAGCAGGGAATCCACGAGCCCGCGGAACGGCGCGTTCTCGAGCTCGAGCGCGCGCACCAGGCTGCGCCGGTCGTCCTCGATGCGGGAGGAGAGCGCGCCCTCGAGCGAGCCGAGATCCCCGCCGTCGATGGGGAAGCTCGCCACCGCGAGCAGCGGCGTCGGCCGCTCGCTCGCCTCGAGCTCGCGGAGCTCGTCGGAGCGCTCGAGCAGGGTGCGGATGCGGCGCTTCAGCACCGTCGCGCCCAGCCCCTCGGTCTCGGGTAGCAGCAGCGAGAAGCAGGCGTCGCCCTCGGTCGCGAGCAGGTCGGTGGTGCGCGACACCTCGGCCAGGCGCGCACCCAGGGCGCGATGCCAGCTCGCGTAGGCCTCGGGGCCGACGCGCTGGCGCAGCGCCTCGGTGCCGTCGAGCACGATCCGCAGCACCGTGAAGGGGCGGCCGAAGCGGCTCGACTTCCGGATCTCGTTGCGGGTCACGTCCTGGAAGTAGGCCTGGTTGTAGGCGCCGGTCAGCGCGTCGCGGAACGAGCTGCGCTCGATCGAGCGGAAGCGCAGGGCGTTGGCCAGGGCCTGGGCGCCGAAGGGCAGGAAGCGGTCGGCGCAGGCGATCTCGGGGGCCCCGAACTCGCGGCCATCGAGCTTGTCCGTCAGGCGCACCACGCCGATGAGCTGTCCCCCGTGGCGCAGGGGCACGACGAGCGCGCTGCGCGAGCCGGCCTTGGCGTCGCCGTCCGACGCGGCGCCATCCGCCCCGGGGCCATCCGATCCAGCAGGTTCGGCGTCCGTCACGAGGAAGCCGCCGCAGGTCGGGTCTTCGAGGGGCTCGAGGCCGGGCGGAAGCGCCGAGAGATCGAGGGTCTCGCTCTCGTCCTCGACGCGCACCAGGCCGCGGACTCCGGCGAGCCGCAGCTGCGGGCTCTCGGAGACCTCACCCTCCCCCCCGATCCACAGCACGCCGCCGTGGGCGCTGGCTTCGAGGCAGAGCACCTCGACGATGCGATCGGCGAGGGACTCGGGCGTCAGGTTCGCGAACAGGCCGAGGGCGCGTTCGTAGAGGCTGAACGCGCCCATGTAGTCGAGGTTCTCGTCCACCAGGCGCGCGTGCTCGGCGCTCATGCGCCGGCGCTCGAGGATCGTCTCGAGGCTCCGCACCAGGGCGGCGCGATCGAGGGGCTTCACCAGGTAGTCGATGGCGCCCGTCTTCATCGACTCGACGGCGGTCGGCACGTCGCTCACCGAGGTGACGATCACGACGTCGAGCTCGGGCCAGCGCTCGCGGGCGCGCTCGGTGAGCTCTCGGCCATCGATGCCGGGCATCACGAGATCCGTCAGGAGCAGGTCGAAGGACTCCTCCTCGAGGCGAGCCAGGGCCTCCTCGCCGCTGGCGGCCGTGCGGACCTCGAAGCCCTCCTCGGCCAGCGCGTCCTCCATGAACACCCGGAAGTACACCTGGTCGTCCACCACCAGGATGCGTGCGGTGCTCAAGCCTTCTCCCCCTGCCGTGGCGCAACGCCACGCAAGCCGCTCCGATCCCGACCGGGCTCGCGGGCCCGGGTGGGAAACGGCAATGAATCCCCCTGGCTATCGGCCTGTCGGGGCGAGGCCTTCAGGGATTCCCGGGGCCCTGGGGCGGGCCGGCTTCAGGAGGCGGGGAGGATCTGGAGGGTGCGATCGAGCCGATCCGGGCGGACTCCCCCAGGGGTGGCTCCGATCAGCGCTCCGATCAACGAGTGCGGCGTGGCCTCGACGATCTCGACCTCGAGGTACTCGCCGGCCTGCAGGCGGCCCGGAGCGTCCGCCACGTTCACCACGCGGTGCTGCGGATCGCGGCCCCGCACCTGGCCGGGCCGGCGGCTCTCGCCCTCGAGGTGGAGGGTCGTCTTCTGGCCCACCCGGCTGCGGTGGTACGCGAGGGTCTGATCGCGCTGGAGCGCCTGGAGCCGCTCGAGGCGCTCCTGAGCCAGCGCCGGCTCGACCCGCTCGTCCGGGGCCGCCTCGGCTGCCGCCGTCCCCGGGCGCGGCGAGTACTTGAAGCTGTAGGCATCGACGAAGCCCACCTCGCGGACCAGCCGGAGGGTCGCTTCGAAGTCGGCGTCGCTCTCGCCCGGGTGGCCCACGATGAGGTCCGTGGTGAGCACCAGGTCCGGCCGGGCGCGGCGCAGGGCCGCGGCCCGCTCGATCAGCTGCGCCGCGGTGTAGCGCCGGCGCATGCGCTCGAGGACGCGGTCCGAGCCGCTCTGCGCCGGGAGGTGGACATGGGGGCACAGGTGCTCGAGCTCGCCGTGGGCGCGCACCAGCTCGTCGTCGAAGAAGATCGGGTGGGGGCTCGTGTAGCGCAGCCGGCGAAGGCCGGGGATCCGGTCGAGCTCGCGCAGCAGCTCGGCGAAGGGCAGCGTGCCCGCCGCAGCGGTGCGGCCGCGGCGCACGTCGTGCCGACCGTACGCGTTCACCGTCTGGCCGAGGAGGGTCAGCTCGGTGACCCCGGCCTCCACCAGCGCCCGGGCCTCTTCGAGGATGCCCGCCGCCGGTCGGCTGATCTCGCGACCCCGCGTCGTCGGCACGATGCAGAAGCTGCAGAACATGTCGCAGCCCTCCATCACCGTGACGAAGGCCCGGCCCGGCGTGTCGCTTCCCGCGTCCGGGTGGCGCCGTGGGAGATCGAAGCGCTCGAGCGAGCGCGACTCCTCGGTGCGCGCGCTGCGCTCGCCGCCCTCGGCCGCGGCCACCAGCGCCGGGACGAGCCGCAGGTTGTGGGTGCCGAAGACGAAGTCGAGGTGGCCGAAGCGGCGCAGCACCGTGTCGCCTTCCTGCTGGGCGACGCAGCCCCCCACCCCGATCACCCGCCCCGGCCGCGCCTGCTTCCACGCCCGCAGCTCGCCGAGGTCGCTGTAGAGGCGGTTCTCGGCCTTCTCGCGAATCGAGCAGGTGTTGATCACGAGTACGTCGGCCGTCTCGTCGTCCGGCCCCTCCTCGAGGCCGGCGTGGAGCAGCAGGCTCGTGAGCTTCTGGCTGTCGTGGACGTTCATCTGACAGCCGTAGGTGCGGATGTGGAATCGGCGCGCCATTGCGAGCGCAAGCTACCCGACCCGCGGGAGCGGACCAAGCGAGGCGTTGCCGCCGGCAAGCGCAGGCAACACTTGCAGGGTTTCCCTCAATTATCCGGAATTGCTTCGATTTCGGGGGTTCTGCGAAGATTCGGCGGCGGCGCAAATGGTGTTTGACATCGAGCCCCCCGAGCCCGCATAATTCCGTTCCTGGATCACACCGGGTTATGGAGCGGCGGTGGATAAGGCATTTCTCACCGAAATGTCCAACCTCTCACCCCCCATCATCTATCCACCGCCCTCCACCCTGAAGACGCCCCGCCGGACCTCCGGCGGGGCGTCCTGCTTCCCGGCCCGCCTCGGACCCTGACGAGGCGAACCGGTCGGCACGGGCGTACGCGAGGTCAGCGGGTGCGGCTCGGCAGGCTCCCGAGCCTCCCAAGAGGCCCGAAGGCGGCCAGGCCGCTGCCGACGAAGGGGAGCAGTGCGGGCACGATGCGCAGGCTGGCGCCGCTCGGCCCCGCCCCGGCGATGCCCGCCTTGGCCACCGCGAAGAGCCCGACGCAGGCCAGGGTCGCGCCGGTCACGAGGCGGCGGCGCGAGACGGGGCTCCGCTCCCCGGTCTCGCGGGCCGGGCGCTCGAAGCGAGCGAGGCCGATCAGGAAGGGCAGCGTCGCGAGCAGGTAGATGCCGAGCCAGAGCGGGCGAGCGAGCCACCAGTCGGCGCTCGCGATCGGCGTCTCGAGGCCGATGCCCCCGAGCGCAACCGCCCCGCCGAGCACGATGACGAGCGCCGTCATGTGCCACAGATAGAGGGTCATGATCTGGCCGTTCACGAGGACGGTCGCCGCCCACACACGCCGCCGCGCGAGCCAGCGGCGGGCCGGCGCCTCGACGAGCAGCGCGAGCGAGATCTGCGCCATGCCGAAGACGAGCAGCGCCAGCGTCGGGGGCTGCGAGTTCGAGATCGCCGCCCCGGGAACGCCGACCATGCTGAGGGGGTACGGCCCAGCGGCGATCAGTGCGGCCAGTGCGACGGCCGCGCACGCGAGGCCCGCAAGGGAGCGGCCGACACCGCCGAGCAGCCCGTCCCGCCAGGCGTAGCCGAGCTGGTGCACGGCAAGCCAGACGCAGGCGTAGTTGAGCATGCGGAGCCCGGTGTGGCCCGAGCCGAGCGCGATGGCGTCCACGAGCATGGCTCCGCATGCTCAACTACGCCTGCGTCTGGCTTGCCGTGCACCAGCTCGGCTACGCCTGGCGGGACGGGCTGCTCGGCGGTGTCGG
>JASJCN010000207.1 GCA_030065975.1 Myxococcota bacterium | reverse complement strand
CATGAACGTCGGCAGCTGCTGGATGCCGGCGTCGAAGAGGGCCTCGGCGCCGGGAATCTCGAGGATGCGCTGCACGGCCGTCTGGCTCTCGAAGGCGCCGCGCAGGGCCAGGGCCGGGCCGAGCAGGATCGGCGCGATCACGAGGATCGCCAGGTAGTCGGCGATGCGGCGCACCCAGGGCCGCTGTTTCTGCACGCCCCACACGGCGTTGAACGCCTGCTCGGCGTTCCCCACCGCGAGGATCGTCGTGAGGACCAGCACGGCCGCGGCGCCGGCGCCGAGCTGGCGGAAGTCGAGCCCCTCGACGAAGCCCACCAGGTAGGCGGCCGCATCGGGGACGGCCTCGGCCATGCGCTCCTCGATGATCCCGATGATCTGCTCGCGCGCCCCGATGATGTCACCGAAGGTGGCGACGAGACCGAGCAGCGGAACGATGGAGAGGAGGGTCAGGTAGGTCAGCGAGTGGGCCCGCATCAGCAGGTGGTCCTTCCCGAAGCCCTCGCCGATCACCACACCGAGCTGCACCAGCCCCCGGAGCCAGCCCAGAGGCAACGGCAGCACCTCCCGGCTCCACAGGTGGGCCTCCACGTAGGCCTGGCCCCGCTGGAAGACGTTGCCGTCGACCACCACTTCGGCGCCCTGCTCGTGGGCCTCCGCCTGGGCCTCTGTGGGCTCGGCCTGCTCTTGCACCTGCTCGCTCGTGGCGAACCTCCTCCGGCTCTTGCCGGTCTCGGCGCGAAGATAGCGACGTGCACGGCCAGCGCGGCTCGATCTCGAGGAAGGGCCGCAGCCGCGCGAGCGTCCCCGGGCCGATGCCGGGAACGCGCTCGAGATCCCCCACGCGGCAGAGGGGCCGCTCCTCGCGATAGGTGAGAATCGCCCGGGCGCGGGCGGGCCCGATGCCCGGGAGCAGCTCGAGCACGGCGGCGGGCTCCCGGCTCGGATCGATCGGCCGCCCGTGGAGCAGACGCCCCAGCCCGTCCAGCCCGGCGATGCGCTTCGCGTCCGCGGCGGGCGGCACCGGGCCCGGCCGCGGCGCAGCGAGCCAGCTGCCCGCGAAGAGCAGCGCGGCGATCGAGAGCGCCACCCGGGGAGTCGTCGACTTCACCCGTGACTCGCAGGGGACCTTGGGGTGGCGCGATCATACCGACCTGAGCGGTATGCTGCGCCGGTGTCCGAGCGAACCCGCTACGCCGTCGTCGGAACGGGCGCCCGCGCCGGCCTCTTCATCGATGCGGCCGCCCGGCGCTATGCCCAGCACGCGGAGCTGGTGGGTCTTTGCGACGTCTCGAGCGTGCGCATGGCGTTCTGGAACCGCCTGCTCGAGAAGCTCGCCGCCCCCGTTCCCGCCTGGCCCGCGGATCGCTTCGACGAGATGCTCGCGACGGAGCGGCCCGACGTCGTCGTCGTCACCACAGTCGACGCCACCCACCACGACTACATCGTCCGCTCCCTGGAAGCCGGCTGCGACGTCGTCACCGAGAAGCCCATGACGACCGACGCCGAGAAGGCCCGGGCCATCCTCGAGGCCGCAGCCCGGACCGGGCGCCGCGTGCGCGTCGCCTTCAACTACCGCTTCCACCCGGCGTACACGGCGCTGCGCGAGGTGATCCGCGACGGCCGGATCGGCGAGCCCCTGCTCGTCGACTTCCAGTGGGTCCTCGACACGACCCACGGCGCCGACTACTTCCGGCGCTGGCACCGCGAGAAGCAGCACTCGGGTGGGCTGCTCGTGCACAAAGCCACGCACCACTTCGACCTCGTGAACTTCTGGATCCAGTCGATCCCGGAGTGGGTCGTCGCGCTCGGCTCGCTCTCGTTCTACGGCAAGGACGCCGCCGAGCGGCGCGGCGAGGCCCGGCCCTACACGCGCTACACCGGCGTCGAGGCCGCCCGCGACGACCCCTTCCGCCTGAGCCTCGACGAGAACGACGGCCTGCGCGGGCTGTATCTCGAGGCGGAGGCCGAGACGGGCTACCTGCGCGACCGCGACGTCTTCGGCGAGGGCATCAGCATCGAGGACACCATGGGCGTCCTCGCTCGCTACCGCAGCGGCTGCCAGCTCCACTACTCGCTGGTCGCGTACGCGCCCTGGGAGGGCATGCGGGTCTGCATCACGGGCAGCCGGGGGCGGGTCGAGCTCTTCCACACCGAGAGCACGCACCTGATGCGGGGACAGAGCGACGCCGAGCTCGGCGCCGAGCAGCGCACCGCGCGCTCGGAGGTTCCGACCCAGGGGACCTTCCTCCACTGCTACCCGATGTTCGGAGCCCCCGAGGCGATCGCGATCGGGAAGGCCGAGGGTGGGCACGGCGGCGGCGACGCCCGGCTGCTGGCGCAGATCTTCGACCCCGACGCGCCGCCGGACCCCCTCGGCCGCGGCGCGAGCGAGCGAGACGGGGCCGCCTCGATCGCGCTCGGCGTCGCCGCCAACCGCTCGATTGCGACCGGCGGCCCGGTGCTCGTCTCGAGCCTGCTCGACCTGGACGACCCGACCGGAGGCCCTGGGTGAGCGACCCGGCCATCCGCGTCCGCGGCCTCGCGAAGACCTACCAGGTCCCCGTCCGCGGCGCGGGCCTGCGCGAAGCCCTGCGGAGCCTCGTCCGCCGCGAGACGCGGCCGGTCGAGGCCGTGCGCTCGATCGACTTCGACGTGGCCCCGGGCGAGGTGGTGGGCTTCCTCGGCCCCAACGGAGCCGGGAAGACGACGTCGCTCAAGATGCTCTCGGGCCTGCTGCACCCGAGCGGGGGCGAGGCCCGCGTGCTCGGCTACGAGCCCTTCCGGCGCGACAACGACTTCCTGCGCCGCATCACCCTCGTGATGGGCCAGCGCAACCAGCTCGTGTGGGACATCCCGGTGATCGACTCGTTCGATCGCAACCGCGCGATCTACGAGCTCCCGGCCGAGCGCTACCGCCGCGCCCTCGACGAGCTGACCGAGCTGCTCGAGCTCGGCGACCTGCTGCCCAAGCCGGTGCGCAACCTCTCGCTCGGCGAGCGCATGAAGTGCGAGGTGGCCGTCTCGCTGCTGCACGCCCCGGACGTCCTCTTCCTCGACGAGCCGACCATCGGCCTCGACGTCACGATGCAGCGGCGCATCCGCGAGTTCCTCCGGGAGCACAACCGGCGGACGGGGGCCTCCATCCTGCTGACCAGCCACTACATGGCGGACATCGAGGCGCTGTGTCCCCGCGTGGTCGTGATCCACCACGGCCGCATCCTCTTCGACGGGCCCCGTGCCGATCTCGTCGCCCGCTTCAGCACCGACAAGACGCTGATCGTCGACGTGGCCGACCCCGAGGCCGACCTCTCCGCCTACGGGACGCTGGTGGCGAAGGACGGGGGCCGCTCGACCCTGCGCGTCGCCAAGCAGGACACGCCCGAGGTCACGAGCCGCATCCTCGCCGACCAGTCGGTGCTCGACCTCACCGTCGAGGACCCCTCGATCGAGGACGTGATCGACCGCGTCTTCCAGGACGCGGCCGCGCCCGAGGCCTCCCCCTCGGAGTCCTCCGGGTGAGAGGCCCGATCCGGCTCGGCGCGCTCTACCGGGCGCTCCTGCGCATCTCGCTGCTGGACCAGATCCAGTACCGCGTCTCCGGCGCGATCTGGATGATCGGGGCCATCCTCGAGCCCCTCGTGTTCCTGGTCGTGTGGGGGACGGTCGCCGAGAACCAGGGGGGCTCGGTGGCCGGCTACGAGGCCGGCGACTTCGCCGCCTACTACATCTCCATGCTCGTCGTGAACCACCTGACCTTCAGCTGGATCATGCACACCTTCCAGTACCGCGTGCAGTACGGCGACCTGGCCTACGAGCTGCTGCGGCCGGTCCACCCCATCCACAACGACGTGTGCGCGAACCTCGCGTACAAGACGATCATGCTCGTGATCCTGGTGCCGGCGGTGGCGCTCCTCGTGATCGGCTTCGACCCGCGCTTCCACTGGGTCGCGTGGAGCCTCGCGACCTTCTTGCCCGCCCTGGCTCTCGCCTTTGCGACGCGCTTCCTGATCGAGTGGAGCCTCGCGCTGGCGAGCTTCTGGACCACGCGCATCCTGGCGCTCAACCAGCTCTACTTCATGTTCCTGATGTTCCTGTCCGGGCGCATCGCGCCCATGGACGTCTTCCCCGGCTGGCTCCAGTCCCTCGCGATGGCGCTGCCCTTCTACTGGATCATCGCCTTCCCGGTGGACCTGCTGCTCGGGCGCGCGGCGCCGGCGGAGGCCGTCCGGGGCCTGATGGTGCTCTCGGTCTGGGCCCTCGTGGCCGCGCTCCTCCTCCGGATGGTCTGGGCTCGCGCGAGCCGTCGCTTCACGGCGGTCGGCGCATGAGGTTCCTGCGGCTCCTCGGCGTCTTCACCCGGATCGGGATCCAGAGCGACCTCGCGTACCGCGCGAACTTCGTCTTCCAGATGCTCGAATCCACGATGAATCTCGTCTCGGCCCTGGCCGTGGTGGCGCTCGTCTTCAGCCAGACCGACAGCCTGGCCGGCTGGCGCGCGGAGGAGCTCGGGGCCCTCGTGGGCGTCTACTTCCTCGTCCTCGGCGTCCTGAACCTCGTCGTCGCGCCGAGCCTCCAGCGCTTCATGGAGCAGGTCCAGGACGGCACCCTCGACTTCGTGCTCACCAAGCCCGCCGATGCCCAGCTGCTGGTGAGCCTCTCCCAGGTCCGCATCTGGAAGATCGTCGACGTCTTGTTCGGCCTCGCGGTGCTGCTCGTCGCCCTGGCGCGGCTCTCGGCCGAGGTCGGCGCCGGCGAGGCCGCCGCGTTCGGCCTGGCGCTCGTGACCGGCGCCTCGATCGTCTACAGCCTGTGGCTCTTCCTCTCGACCCTGGCCTTCTGGTTCATCCGGGTCGAGAACATCCTGATGATCTTCTGGAACCTCTACTGGGCGGCGCGCTGGCCCGTCGGCATCTACCCGGGCTGGCTGCGCTGGACGCTCACGCTGATCGTCCCGGTGGCGTTCGCCGTCACCGTCCCGGCCCAGGCCATCGCTGGCCGACTGGGAGAGGCGACCCTGGTCGGCTCGGTCGCCCTCGCGCTCGGCACCCTCGCCTTCTCGCGCTGGTTCTGGAATCGCGGGCTGCGCCGCTACTCCGGGGCCTCGGCCTAGCCCTCTGCTAGGCCTCCGCCGTCTCGAGCGTGCCCTCTTCGACGAGCGATGCGTGCAGTGCGCGCACCGCCAGCTCCGCGTACTTCTCCTGCACCACCACGGAGATCTTGATCTCGCTCGTCGAGATGAGCTGGATGTTGATGCCCTCGGCCGCCAGCACCTGGAACATGCGTGCGGCGACGCCCGCGTGGTCCTTCATGCCGAGACCGACGACCGACACCTTTGCCACGTCCTCGTCGCCGATCACCTCCGCGGCGCCGAGCGCGGGTGCCACGGATTCGGTGATCTCCAGGGCGCGGCGGCAGTCGTCCCGCGGCACGGTGAAGGTCATGTCCGTCGTCCCGTCCTGGGAGAGGTTCTGGATGATCATGTCGACCACGATCCCCGCCTCCGAGAGCGGACCGAAGAGGCCGGCGGCCACGCCCGGCGCGTCCTTCACGCTCCGGACGCGGATCTTGGCCTCCCCCTTGTTGCACGTCACGCCCGAGACGACGAGCCGCTCCATCACATCCTCCTCCGGGAGCACCCAGGTCCCCTCGTCCGGTGCGAAGGACGAGCGGACGTGGATCGGCACCCCGTACTGCATGCCGAACTTCACCGAGCGGATCTGGAGCACCTTGGCCCCGAGGCTCGCCATCTCGAGCATCTCCTCGTAGGAGATCTTCTCGAGCTTGCGGGCGCCGCTCACCATGTTCGGGTCGGTGGTGTAGACGCCGTCGACGTCGGTGTAGATCTCGCACACGTCGGCCTGCAGCGCGCAGGCGACGGCGACCGCGGAGGTGTCGGAGCCTCCGCGCCCGAGCGTCGTGATGTTGCCCTCGGCGTCGACCCCCTGGAAGCCGGCAACGACCGCCACGGCCCCGGCGTCGAGGGTGGCCCGGATCCGGGCGGTGTCGATCTCGAGGATGCGCGCGCGGCTGTGGGCGCTCGTGGTGAGCATGCCGAGCTGCCCGCCGGTGAACGAGCGCGCCGGGACCCCGATCTGGTGCAACGCCATCGACAGCAGTGCGATGGTCTTCTGCTCGCCGGTCGAGACGAGGACGTCGTACTCGCGGGGCGTGGGCTGCTCGCCGCCGAGCTCCTTGGACAGCGCGACCAGTGCGTTGGTCTCGCCGGACATGGCCGATACGATCACCGCCACCTGGTTGCCCGCCCGCGCCGTCTCGGCCACGCGCTCGGCCACGGCGCGGATGCGATCCGGATCGCCGACGCTCGTGCCTCCGTACTTCTGGACGATCAGGGGCATCGCTTCCTCCAGTCCTCGAGCAGGTCGTTGGAGTCGACACCGCCCGCCTCGGCCTGGATCCGTCGCTCTTCGGGTGCGTCGCCGGGCTCGATGCGGATCTGCACACGATCTGCCGGCAGCATCTCGGGGAAACGCTCGCCCCACTCGACGAGCAGGAAGACGTCGGACTCGAGCCAGTCGTCGAGTCCGGCGGTCTCGAGCTCGCGCGGATCCTCGATGCGGTAGAAGTCCGCGTGCACGAGGCGCGAGCCCGACTTCGTCGGGAGCTCCTGGGCGAGCACGAAGGTCGGGCTCGAGACGGCATCGGGGTCGATCCCGAGCCCTTCGGCCAGTCCCTTGGCGAAGACCGTCTTGCCCGCGCCGAGCTCGCCGACGAGGGTCATCACGAAGCCCCCTCGCTCGGCGAGCAATCGCTCCCCGAGCGTCGCGGCGATGCGGCGGGTCTCATCGGGGCTCCGGGAAATCCAGGACATCGGCTGCCGGAAGCGGCGCAGAGGAGGCGCCCGCGCGGAGGTGGGCCAGGGTCTCGGGGAGCGCATCCGCGATCTCGCTGGCGAGCAGCCCCGCATCGCCGCGCTCCGCCGCGAGGCGATCGGCCGCGAGACCGTGGGCGAAGACGCCGAGGGCGGCCGCCTCGAAGGGCTCTGCACCCTGCCCGAGCAGGCTCGCGAGCACGCCGGCCAGCACGTCGCCGCTGCCCCCCGCACCGAGGACGGGACCCCCGGTCGGGTTGATGCACAGCTGCTCGATGTCGGCGATCACGGTGGCGGCTCCCTTCAGCACCACGACGGACCCGGTCCGGTTGGCGAGATCCCGCGCCGCCGCAGGCCGGTTCGCGTTGATCTCGGCGGCGCTCGGGCCGAGCAGGCTCGAGGCCTCGCCCGGATGGGGCGTCACGATAGTGGGGGCGTCGCGCTGCGCAAGCACGCCCGGCTCCGAGGCAAAGGCCATCAGGCCGTCCGCGTCGAGCACGAGGGGCTTCGAGATGGCCGCCACCAGCTCGCGGACCAGTGCGAGCACCTCCGGGTCGCGTCCGATTCCCGGCCCCAGCACGACCGCGTCGCGCGCGGCGGCCAGCTCGAGGATCTCGTCCCGGCCGGAGGCGGCGAGGGTCTGCCCGGCGGTCTCGGGCAGGGGCACCGTCATCGGCTCGGTCAGCTTGGCTTCGAGGATCGGGTTCAGGCTCGCGGGGCAACCGACGGTCACGAGGCCGCCGCCGGTCCGCGCCGCGCCGCGGGCCGCGAGGGCGGCGGCGCCCGTCTTGCCCACCGAGCCCGCGAGGACGAGCACGTGGCCGAAGGTGCCCTTGTGGCCGTGGGCCGGCCGCAAAGGGAGGGCCGCGCCGACACCCGCGCGCGTGAGCAGCCGCGCCGGGGCCGTGATCCCCGGCGCCTCGTCGTCGATCCCGATGCGCGCGACCCGGATGCGGCCCGCCTGGCCGCGGCCAGGCTCGAGCGCGAGACCGAGCTTGGGCAGGCCGATGGTGACGGTCACGTCGGCATCGACCGCTGTGCCCAGGATCGCGCCGGTGTCTGCGTCGATGCCCGACGGCAGGTCCACCGCAACCACTCGCACACCCGACGGCGCCTTCGCGATCCGCTGGATCGCCTGGCGCGCCGGGCCCTCGACGTTGCGGGTGAGCCCGGTGCCGAACAGCGCATCGACGATCACGTCGCCGCTCTCGACGCGCGGCCGCGCCGGCGCCAGCGGGACGTCCAGGGCCTGGCACCGAGCCCAGTTGGCGGCGGCGTCGCCCTGCAGCCGCTTCGCATCGCCCACCAGCTCGATGCGCACGGGCACACCGAGCTGGTGCAGGTGGCGCGCCACCACGAAGCCGTCGCCCCCGTTGTTCCCGATGCCGCACACGACCAGCACCGAGCCTCCGGGCGCCCGCTCCTCCAGGACGGCCCGCACGACGGCGCGGCCCGCCGACTCCATCAGGAGCTCGCCGTCGATCCCGAGCTTCTCGATCGAGTGCCGATCGAGGCCCCGCATCGCCTCGGCCCCCACCAGCGGCCACGATTCCCCAAGCATGCCGCCAAGATAGGAGAGGGGACGGTCCTTGACCCGTGGGGCAAGGACCGTCCCCACCCCGTGGGTCGGGTTTTCAGACGGCGCTGGGGGGTCGTCTACACTGCGGGCGACCATGAGCGATCTCCGAGACGTGCTCTCTGCGCTGGCGGCCCTGGGCGAGGACGACGTCGCCGTGCTCGCGACGGTCGTGCGGGCCGAGGGCTCCACCTATCGCCGCCCCGGGGCGCGCATGCTGATCCGCCCCGACGAGTCCTTCACCGGGCTGATCAGCGGGGGCTGTCTCGAAGGCGACCTCGTCGAACGCGCGCAAAGGGTCCGCGAGTCCGGCGCGCCGGCGCTCGTCCGCTACGACGCCACGAACGAGGACGACATCGTCTGGGGCCTGGGGCTCGGTTGCGCCGGGATCGTCGAGATCCTGCTCGAGCCGGTCTCGGCGGCGGAGCCCGGCCCGCTTCGGTGGCTCGAACGCTGGCGCACAGCGCGCGAGACGGGCGTGATCGCCACCCCCCTCGACGCCGCGTCTCTCGGCCGACACTTCGGGCTCGGCTCCGAGGGCCCCGTCGAAGGCACACCCCCACCGGAGCCGACCGTGGCGGAGGCCATGGGCAGTGCGCTTCGCGACGGACGCTCGAGGCTCGCGCGCAGCGAGAACGGCCCGGTGGCGATCGAGGTCGCACGCCCTCCCCTGCGGCTCGTGATCTTCGGCGCCGGCCCCGACGCCGTGCCCGTGGCGCGCCTCGCGATCGAGCAGGGGTTCCAGGTCGAGCTCGCCGATCCGCGCCCCGCCTACGCCCGGCCCGAGCGCTTCGAGGGCGCACGCGTGTGCTGCGTCCCGGCCGATCGCGCCGTCGCCGAGGTCGGGATCGACGCCGAGACCCACGCCCTGGTGATGACCCACCACTACCTCCACGACCAGGCCATCCTCGGCGACCTGCTCGAGTCCGTCGCGCCCTACATCGGGCTGCTCG
>JASJCN010000206.1 GCA_030065975.1 Myxococcota bacterium | reverse complement strand
CTGAAGAACGTCGGACCGAGCCTCGTGCGCGAATGGGGCCCGAGATCAAGGCGCGGAATCGGAGCCGTAGCAGCGCTACGGCTGTGATTTCGCAACGCAGAGATCGGGTTCCAGGCGCGTGCGAGGCGACCGGAGACTTCTTCAGCATCCTGCTAGGATGACGGCCATGACGTCCGCCCCTCACAGCCGACTGCGCGCGACCATCGCGGAGGAGAATCCGCGCCAGGCCCGGCGGGGTGGACGCATCGCGCCTCGAGGGGACCGCTCACGCCACACGTGTGTCCGGACCCCGGGCTCGCGCTGATCCCAATCACGCGAGCCAGCCGCCACTGCCGACCCGGCGATCTGCCGACGCGGTGAGTGGCCACCACCTCGGGAGTCCCCGGGGCGGTTCCCCGGAGACTCCCGCTCCGAGGAGCCCCTGATGTCCCTGATCCAGCTCGATGCCGTCACCGCGAACCCGGCGGGCCGGCCCTGCTTCGAATCCCTCTCGGCCGAGATCCATCCCGGCGACCGGCTCGGCCTGATCGGTCGGAGCGGGTCGGGCAAGTCGACCCTGCTGCGCCTCCTCGCCGGGCTGGCCCCGCCGGATGCCGGCGCGATCCGACGCAAGCGCGGACTGCGCGTCGGCTACATGCCCCAGGACGTCGAGTTCGAGCCAGGTCTCTCCGTCGACGAGGTGGCCCGGGTGCTGCCACCGCCCCTCGAGGAGGTGGAGCGCGAGCTCGCGCGCATCGAGGCGCGCCTGTGCGAGCCCGAGGTGATCGAAGCTCCCGCTCGGCTCGAGCGCGTGCTCGCCGAGCAAGAACGCTGGCTCGAGCGCTTCCAGGAGCGCGGCGGCCCCGCTCACGAGGGGCGCGTGCGCGAGCTGCTCGACCGCTTCCGCTTCGCCAGGAGCGAGCGCCACCAGCCCGCCGCCCTCCTCTCGGGCGGACGGAAGAAGCTCCTCGGCCTGCTGCGCGTGGTGCTCGCCGATCCGGACCTGCTGCTCCTCGACGAGCCCGACAACCATCTCGACTGGCGCGCCAAGGACGACCTCGAGAGCTACCTGGCCGAGCGCGAGGGCGCCCACGTGATCGTCTCCCACGACCGCTACCTGCTCGACGAGGTCGCGGACGCGATCTGGTCGCTCGAGGCGTCGGGGCTCGAGCGGCACGCGGGTGGCTACAGCGCCTGGGCGGCGGAGCGCGAGCGGCGCCTCTTGATCCAGCAGAAGGACTGGGCCGATCAGCAGAAGGAGATCAGGCAGATCGAGGAGCAGATCAAGCGCTTCGAGGAGTGGGCCCACCGGGTGGTGAACCCGCGGCACATGAAGCAGGCGCGCAGCCGCAGGAAGCGCCTCGAGCGCATGGAGGCGCGGGGAGAGATCGTGGCGCGTCCCGACGCCGACCGACGCATGGGACTCTCCCTCGACGCCGATCGCGGCAGCCGCCGTGCACTCGTCATCGATGACCTCGCCATGGGCTTCGGCGAAGACCTGCTCTTCGCGGGCGTCGATCTCGTCTTGAAGAAGGGCGAGCGCGTCGGGCTGGTGGGACCCAACGGCTGCGGAAAGACGGTGCTGCTGCGCATCGTGCGGGGCGAGCTCGCTCCGCTCGAGGGCTCGGTCGAGGTCGGCCCGAGCACGCGCCTCGGCTGGTACGGGCAGGAGCACGAGCGGCTCCGCAGCTTCTGGGAACGCTCGCCACTCGAGCTGGTGCGCGACCTCTCGCCACGCAGCGAGGCGTCGGCCGTGTCGTTCCTGCGCGGCTTCCTGTTCGGGCTCGAGGCCATCCGACAGCCGATCCAGGTGCTCTCCGGAGGCGAACGCAGCCGGCTCCAGCTGGCCTGCCTGATGCTCGAACGGCCCAGCCTGCTGCTGCTCGACGAGCCCACCAACCACCTGGACATCCCGTCGGCGGAGGTTCTGGAGACGGCCCTCGACGACTACGGGGGCGCGGTGCTGGTGGTCTCCCACGACCGCTACTTCCTCGACCGGGTCGTCGATCGCGTGGTCGATCTCGAGGACGGGAGCCTCCGGAGCTACGCGGGCGGATACAGCGAGTATCGACGCGCCCGCTCCCAGGCCAGGTCGGGCTGAGCGCGGACGCTCCGGGGCTCGGCGTAGACCGAAGAACGGCCCTCTCCGCGCTGAACGTGTGTAACATGACACGCGGGGGGAGGACTGCTGATTCGCCACGAATCGCGCGCCGCATCGTCGAGCCCGTCTGACGCGTCTAGCGCGTCTAGCGCGTCGAAGCCGTCGAACCCGTCGAACCCGACCAGACGGCGGGGGCGTGAGCCGCTGGGCGTCCTGTCCGAGGCCACCCGGATGGCGCCCGATCCCCAGCTGCTGCGGGCCACCGCCGGCGTCATGGCCGCTCTCTCCGCGCTCGTCCTGGCCAGCGCCCTGCTGGCCGAGCCCGTTCGGCTCTGGACGGCGTTGGCCTCGGCCTTCGGGCTGCTCGCCTGCGTGGTGGGGCTCGGCGCCAACGCCGCCGGCCACCGGCGCGGGGCGGCGATCGGGCTCAGCGTCTTCGCCCTGATCGGCGTCTCGATCGGGAACATCGGAGCCCCGGGCGCATCGGGGTTCATCGTGGCCGCGCTGATCGCGGGGCTGCTGCTCGGCCCGAAGGCGGCCGCGGGATTCGCCGCCGCGGGCTGCGCGATCCTCACGGCCATCACCGCAGCCACGGGGAACCCATCGGTGGGTGGATGGACCGGCCAGGTGGCCCTGCTGCTCGGCGGGGCGGCACTGACGGCCCTGGTCTCCGACCGGGTGCTCTCGTCGCTCGCCCGCGAGCACCAGGCGGCCAGCCGCTACCGCACCCTGATCGAGCACCAGCCCCTCGGCGTCTTCGCCGTGGGCCTCGACCTGCGCGTCGAGGTCGCGAACGAGGCCTTCGTCCGCCTGATGGGGTACGAGAAGGTCGAGGACGTCGTCGGCACGGACCTGCGCGAGACCCACGCCTACCAGATCCAGGAGATCCGCGAGCTGATCCACCGGGTGCTCGAGGGCGAGCACGTGGTAGGCGAGATCGCGTTCACGGCCCTCACGGGAAAGCCGGTCGCCTTCCGCGTGCACGGCGCCCCGCTGCGCGACGAGGCCGGTCGGGTGGTCGGCGGGCAGGCCAGCTGCGAGGACTACTCCGCGGAGATCGCCGCGGAGCAGGCCCTCTCCGAGTCCGAGGGTCGCTTCCGCGCCATCTCCGAGAGCGACACCGATCTCGTGACGGAGATCCGGGAGGACGACCACCACGTCTTCGTGAGCCCGAACGTCACGCGACTCTTCGGCCACAGCCCCGAGGAGATCCTGGCCCGCAAACCCACCGACCTGCTCCACCCCGAGGACCTCGGATCGATCGTGGCGGCCATGAGCAGGGTGCGGCGCTCGGGCAAGCCGGAGCAGATCGAGTTCCGGCTGCGAGACGCCTGGGGAGCGTGGCGCGCCGTCGAGTCGAGCCTGAGCCCCTTCCGGACCGCCGGCGGCGAGGTGCACCTGCTCGCCGTCTCGCGCGACGTGACCCAGCGCCGGCGACTCGAGGAAGACCTCCGCCACGCCCACAAGATGCAGGCGGTGGGTCAGCTGGCGGCGGGCGTCGCCCACGACTTCAACAACCTGCTGACGGTGATCCAGGGACGCGCCGAGCTGCTGGTCGAGAGCGGAGGGAGCGAGGACCAGCGCGAGTCTGCGAACGAGATCCTGGCGGCGTCGGAGCGGGCCGCCGCACTCACGCGCCAGCTCCTGACCTTCAGCCGCAAGCAGCCGGTGGAGGTCCGCCTGATCGAGCTCGACGAGACGATCCGGGGACTCGAGGACATGCTGCGCCGGCTGCTCGGCGAGCACATCGAGCTGTCCTTCGACCTCGCGGCCCCGGGAGCCCACGTGCGCGGCGACCCCGCCAGCATCGAGCAGGTGGTCGTGAACCTGGCGCTCAACGCGCGCGACGCCATGCCGGACGGTGGGCAGCTCGGCATCGAGACGCGCCGCGAGCCGCTCGCCGACGCACGCGACGCGGTCTCGATCACCGTCTCCGACACGGGCGTCGGCGTCGATCCCGGCTCGCGCGACCGGATCTTCGAGCCCTTCTTCACCACCAAGGCGGTCGGCGAAGGCACGGGCATGGGGCTGGCCACCACCTACGCCATCGTCGAGCAGCTCGGCGGCGAGATCGGCTTCGACAGCACCCCAGGACGGGGGTCGCGCTTCCGGGTGCAGGTTCCCTGCGCACGGGCCGCGCGCGCAGTGGACCGCACCGAACGCCGCGAGCCGAAGGGGCCCGAGCCGACCGGCGCGACGATCCTCCTCGTCGAGGACGAGGCGCCGGTGCGCGCCGTCTCGAAGGCGATCCTCGAAGGGGCGGGGCACAGGGTGGTCACCGCGGGGGACGGCGACCAGGCGCTCGAGCTGGCCCGGTCGAAGCCGGAGATCGATCTGGTCGTCACCGACCTGGTGATGCCCCGGCGGAGCGGCGCGTCGCTCGCGAGCGAGCTGCGGACCGTGCGGCCGGAGCTCCCGGTGATCACGATGTCCGGCTACATGCCACGGCCCGACGTTCCCCTCGACGGCCCGCTGCTGCACAAGCCCTTCACGGGCGACGAGCTGCGCAGCGCGGTGAACGAGCTCCTGGCATCCGAGCTCGGATCGGAGCCGGGTTCCGAGCCGGGTTCTGAATCGGGATCGGAGCTCGGATCCGAGGCGAGCGCCGAGCACCCGGCCTGAGCATCAGCCGAGCGCGAGCCTCCAGGCCAGAACGAGCGAGGCGCTCGCCGCGGCCGCGCTGGCGAGCTGCAGGAGCGGACCCGGCGGCCGGCGCAGCGCGAGCAGGAGGAGGGTCCCGAGCGGGATCCCCATCACGAAGCCGAACAGGTGGGCGAAGACGTCGACGCGGCCGCCGCCGCTGCCGAGCATCGCGAGGATCCCGAGCCCTCCGGCCACCGGCAGCAGCCCGCGGCGCAGGCCTTCGCCGCGGCGCCTCCGCACCACGAGACCCGCGCCGCACAGGAGGCCGACGGCCGCGAACACGGCGGTGGACGCTCCGACGGAGACGTGTTCCCCGCTGCGCAGCAGCGCGTTGGTGGCGTTGCCGAGCGCACCCGCCAGCACCACCGCGGCAAGCGCGACCCCCGGCCCGAAGATCCGCCCGGCCAGGGTCAGGAAGAAGCTCCCGAAGACGAGGTTCGCAATCAGGTGGGCGGCGTCGGCGTGCAGCGAGAGGGCCGTGAGCGTGCGCCAGCCCTCCCCGGCCGCGATGCGGGCGGCGTCGGCGCTGCCCTGCTGGAACCACACGGTCCCGGCGTCGCGGGGGCCGGTCCGCAGGTAGAAGCCGGCCATCGCGAGCAAGGCGACGACGGCGCCCTCGAGGGCGAGCGGAGCGACCTCGAGCGGCCGGGCCTCGGGCTTGCGGCGCGGCCGGTTCTCCTCGTCGTAGAGCGCGAGGACCCGCGCCGCCGCGGCCAGCTCGGCCTCGCGGACCTGGAGGGCGAAGCGCCCCTCGGCACCGACGATCCGGCACGGCATCGCCTGGGAGTGGAGCACCAGCTCGAGCTCCCGGGCGCGGCGGGCCGACAGCCCACTGCGGACGAAGGCCAGGGGCTCGGCGGATGTCGCGGGATCGGACAAGAGGCCTCCGGAACGGAGCGTCGCAGGCGCGGCGCCGGCCCGCACGCGGGGTTTGCGGCCGATCCGGAAGCGACGCATGCTGGAGCCGACACGTCCCGGAGGATCCCATGCGAAGCGTGATCCTGGCCCTCCTCTTCCTCCTCTGGCTCCCGGCGTGCAGCGTCGAGACGGATCGTTCGCTCTACACCGCGGGCGAGGACGCCCTCGCCCGGCTCCACAACGGCAGCCCGATCCCGGCCTGGCTGCCCGGCTGTGCGCCCTTCGAGCTGCAGCGCAGCCTGGACGGCGACTGGGTCGACCAGGGTCCGCCCTGGGTCTGCATCTGGGAGGGCCTCGCGGTCCTCGTCGCGCCGGGGAGCACGCTCACCACGCCGTTCCAGGCGCCGGCCGACAGCGGCCTGTACCGGCTGCGCTACCCGGTCTCGCTCGGCTGCAGCCCCGGCCTGCCGCTCTCCCAGGCGGACTGCGTGCGGGAGCAGTCCGTCTTCACCGACCCCTTCGAGGTGGAGCGAGAGGCCTGCGAAGCCGACGAGCCGGGCTGCCGCTTCGTTCCCCTGGCGCCGAACTTCCTGTGCGCCGACGGCGAGAGCGTCGGCGGGCCGTCCGGCGTCTGCACCCGCGACCCCGGCTCCGGCCAATGCGGCTACGAGTTCCTCGAGTGCCCCTAGACGCGCCCTACGGGCGCTCGTAGAGCTCGAGGATCCTCGAGGCGTTCTCCTCCACCGCGCGTCCGGTGATGTCGACGCTGCGCCAGCCGCGGGCCCGGAAGAGCCGCCGGGCCTTGCGCAGCTCGTCGGCGACGCCGTCGGGGTCGGCGTAGGCGGTCCGGGGAGGCGCCTGGAGCTGGCGCAGCCGCTCCTTCCGGATGCCGAGCAGGGTCGCCACGTCGACGACGAGCCCGAAGACCTTGCGCGGGTCGACCTCGAGCAGCTGCTGCGGCGGATCGATCTGGAGCACCAGCGGCACGTTGCCCGTCTTGAAGCCGCGCTGGGCCAGGTACATCGACAGCGGCGTCTTGGAGGTCCGCGACACGCCGGTGAGCACGATGTCGGCCTGATGGAGCGTGTGAAGGTTCGCCCCGTCGTCGTGGCGGACCGCGAACTCCACCGCCTCGACCCGCTTGAAGTACTCGTCGGTGAATGCGTGCAGGGTGCCCGGGCGATGCTGGGGCTCGAGGGCGAAGTGGCGGGACGTCGCCTGGATCAAGGGGCCGAGCAGATCCAGCACCGGCACGTCGCGCTTGGCGGCCTCGCGCCGCAGCACCTCGGCATGGGGCTCGTGGACCAGGGTGAACACCACCAGGGCACCGGCCTCGACCGCGGCATCGAGGACACGTCGGATCTGCGAGGCCCGGCGCACCTCGCCGAAGGTCCGGAGTCGCCAACGCGTGGGGAACTGGCTCATGGCCGCGCGCACGGAGGCGGCGGCCGTCTCGCCGGTTCCGTCCGAGATCACGAAGAGCTCGGGTCGCGCCTGCTCGTTCGCTTCGGCCTCTTCGCTCACGCCGCGAGCCTACCGGATTCCGTCGTTGGGATTCCGCGTTTCCTACGCAGGAAGGGGGCCTGCGCCCATCTTGACCGTCGAGGCGCCAGCCGGCAGGCTTCCCCGATGCCCTACGACCCGAAGGCGATCGAGCCCCGCTGGCAGCAGTACTGGCTCGAGAACGAGACCTTCCGCGCCGAGATCGATCACTCGAAGCCGAAGTACTACGTGCTCGACATGTTCCCCTACCCCTCGGGCGCGGGGCTCCACGTCGGCCACCCCAAGGGCTACATCGCGACCGACGTCGTCGCCCGGTACAAGCGCATGCGGGGCTTCAACGTGCTCCATCCGATGGGATGGGACGCCTTCGGCCTGCCGGCCGAGCAGCACGCGATCGATACGGGCACGCATCCCCGCGAGACCACCCAGCAGAACATCGACAACTACCGGCGCCAGCTGCGCGCCTTGGGTCTCTCCTACGACTGGTCGCGCGAGATCGACACCACGGATCCCGCCTACTTCAAGTGGACCCAGTGGATCTTCCGCAAGCTCTACGAGCAAGGGCTCGCCGTCCAGGCGGAGGTGCCCGTCAACTGGTGCCCCGCGCTGGGCACGGTGCTGGCGAACGAGGAGGTCATCGACGGCAAGAGCGAGCGCGGCAGCCACCCCGTCGTCCGCGTGCCCATGAAGCAGTGGATGCTGAAGATCACCGAGTACGCCGAGCGGCTGCTCGCCGATCTCGACGAGCTCGACTGGCCCGAGCGCATCCTGAAGATGCAGCGCGAGTGGATCGGCCGCTCCGAGGGCGCCCGGGTGACCTTCCCATTGCTTGCCCACGAGGGGGCCGGGATCGAGGTCTTCACGACGCGCCCCGACACCCTCTTCGGTGCGACCTACATGGTGCTGGCCCCGGAGCATCCGCTGGTGGCGCGCATCACCACCGACGACAAGCGCGCCGAGGTCGAGGCCTACGTCGAGGCCGCGGCCCGCAAGAGCGAACGCCTGCGTCAGGCCGAAGGCGACGTGAAGACGGGCGTTCCCACCGGCGCCGTCGCCCGCAACCCCGTGAACGACGAGGACATCCCGATCTGGGTGGCCGACTACGTGCTCGCCAGCTACGGGACGGGCGCCATCATGGCCGTGCCCGGCCACGACGAGCGCGACCACGCCTTCGCCCGGACCTTCTCGCTCCCGATCCGCGAGGTCGTGACCGGGGGCGACGTCGCCGAGGCCGCCGTGACGGCACCGGGTACGGCGACGAACTCCGGCTTCCTCGACGGCCTGCCCACGGACGAGGCCAAGTCGAAGATGATCGCCTGGCTCGAGGAGCAGTCGAAGGGCGAGGGCGCCATCACCTACAAGCTCCGCGACTGGCTCTTCAGCCGTCAGCGCTACTGGGGCGAGCCCTTCCCGGTGATCCACGGCAAGGACGGCGAGACCCGGCTCGTGCCCGAGACGGACCTGCCCGTCGAGCTGCCGGAGCTCGAGGAGTTCAAGCCCTCGGGCGAGTTCGAGACGCCGCTCTCGCGCGTGCACGACTGGATCGCCGTCACCGACCCCGAGACCGGGAGCCCGGCCGAGCGCGACCCGAACACCATGCCGCAATGGGCGGGCAGCTGCTGGTACTACCTGCGCTTCTGCGATCCGAGCAACGACGAGGCCCCCTTCTCCGAGGAGGCCGAGCGCTACTGGATGCCGGTCGACCTGTACGTGGGCGGAGCCGAGCACGCGGTGCTGCACCTGCTCTACGCGCGCTTCTGGCACAAGGTGCTCTACGACGTGGGGCTCGTGCACACCAAGGAGCCCTTCCAGCGCCTGCTCAACCCGGGGATGATCCTGGGCTACGCCTATCGCTACTACGACGACAACCTGGGCGACGATCCCGAGGCGACCGTGCGCACCTATCCCTCCTCCCAGGTGAAGATCGAGGGCGAGAAGGCGATCGCCGTCCCGACCGGCGACGAGGTCAAGGCGCGCTGGGTGCACCTGGACGAGATCCGGCGCGACCACGACGACACGCCGCTGCACCCGACGATCGACGACCTGCCCCTGGAGGAGGTCATCGAGAAGATGTCGAAGAGCCGGGGCAACGTGATCTCCCCGGACGACATGATCGAGGAGTTCGGGGCCGACGCCGTGCGCCTCTACGAGCTCTTCATGGGCCCCCTCGACAAGGGCGCCCCCTGGTCGACCGACGGGATCCCGGGCTGCCTGCGCTTCCTGCAGCGCACCTGGCGCCTGTACTTCGAGGGCGAGGAGCCCGAGACGCTTCGCGCCTTCGCGCCCGGCGA
>JASJCN010000205.1 GCA_030065975.1 Myxococcota bacterium | reverse complement strand
CCATCGAGCTCGGCCTCGACGGCGGCCACGTGCTTCTGCACGGCGGGCAGCTCCTCGAGGGGGCGCTTCTCGGCCACGGCGAAGTTGAGCAGCACCTGGGGGAAGCGCTCCATGCACCCGGCCAGCTCCGAGAGCGGCCGCTCCTTGCGGCGCATGATCGAGAGCACCTGGAGCGCCGAGAGCAGCCCGTCGCCGGTCGTGTTGTGGTCGAGGAAGATGGTGTGCCCCGACTGCTCGCCGCCCAGGTTGTAGCCGCTGCGCCGCATCTCCTCGACGACGTAGCGGTCGCCCACCTGGGTGCGGACGAGATCGAGACCCACCTCCTGGAGCGACTTCTCGAGGCCGATGTTGCTCATCACCGTCGAGACGACCGCCCCGCCCTTCAGCTGCCCGCGCTCGAGCAGCTCGCGCGCGCACAGCGCGAGCATGGCGTCGCCGTCGACGATCTCACCGTCCTCGGAGACGAGGATCACGCGGTCGGCGTCGCCGTCGACGGCGATGCCCACGTCGGCGCGCAGCTCGCGCACCTTGCTGGCGAGGCGCTGGGGATGGACGGCACCGCAGTCCTCGTTGATGTTGCGGCCGTTGGGCTCGACGCCCAGCGCGAAGAGCTCGGCGCCGAGCTCCTGGAAGACCATCGGGCCCACCTTGTAGGCGGCGCCGTTGGCGCAGTCGAGCACGATCCGCAGGCCCTCGAGGTTGAGGTCGAGGGGGAAGGTCTTCTTCAGGAAGACGACGTAGCGGCCCTCGGCCGCGTCGATGCGCTGGGCGCGGCCGATCTCGTCGGCGTCGGCCCGGTGCTGGGGTAGCTCGCCCTTGGAGATCAGCCGCTCGATCCGCTCCTCGACCTCGTCGGCGAGCTTGAAGCCGTCCGAGCCGAAGAACTTGATGCCGTTGTCCTGGTAGGGGTTGTGGCTCGCCGAGATCATCACGCCGGCATCGCAGCGCATGTCGGTCGTGAGGAACGCGAGCGCGGGGGTCGGCATGGGGCCGACCTGGATCACGTTGCCGCCCATGGAGCAGATGCCGGACGCCAGGGCGTCCTCGAACATGTAGCCCGAGAGCCGCGTGTCCTTGCCGATCAGGATGCGGCGGATGCCGCCGGTGCCGCGAAAGACGTGGGCGATCGCCTGCCCGAGCGACAGCGCCATCTCCGCCGTCATCGGCTCGACGTTGGCCGTCCCCCGTACACCATCCGTTCCGAACAGGGCCATGCGCCCACCCATTCCGATCCCTTCCCAACCCCGCGTGCCTCGGCGTTCCCTGGGGACGATCCCCGGGCTCAGCCTGCGGCGGCCCCGCCGCCCTGGGCTTCCCCGCCCTCGGCTGCCGCGTCTTCCGCATCTTCCGGTACGGGCTCCGGGACCACCTGGACCCGGACCGTCACCTCCTGCCCCTGCTCGGGCTCGATCCACAGGTTGTCACCGCGGATCGAGGGACGCACCGTCTGCTCGAAGGTCTCCGAAGCTCCGTTCACATAGACCGTTTCGGTCAACAGCTGCTCGAGCCTTCGCACCTCGTCGCGGGCTCCGGTGATCCGGATCCGCGGGGGCTCGACGAGCACGCCGGCCACCAGGAAGCCGGGTGCGGGATCCCCCACCACCTCGGGCTCGAGCTTCACCATCTTGCTGCCCTTGGGCTCGAGCTCGAGCTCCAGCTCGAAGGGCGAGCGGCTCACGATCTGGGCTCCCCGGGGGAGCTGGGCCAGCAGAGGCGTCAGGTCCACCTCGAACTCGGCCCGGCCGCTCTTGGCCCCGGAAAGGTTCACGACGTACTCGAGGTTTTCGCCGGAAAGGCTCCGCAGGGCTGCGCGAGTGCCCCGCACGCGGATGTTGACGGCGTCCGCGCTGCGGCGGGTCACCACCAGGTTGTCCGGCCGCTCCTGGATGGCGACCGGCACGTCGAAGCCCCGCTCGATGGAGCTCGTGCCCTGGGAGAGGCTCCAGAGCAGGACGGCCACCACCAGCGCCAGGAGCTTGTACTGGAAGTCGCTGAACAGCCAGCTCATCGCATGGGCACCACGTCGGCGCCCCGCGACTCCCCGTCGAGGTCGTCGTCGAGATCGTTGTCGGGGTCGCGGCCGCCGGCCGGCCGGGTCAGGAGATCGGAGAGCACGCTGCGGAGCCGCGGTCCGTCGAGGTTGCGGATCATGTCGCCGCCGTGCACCACCGAGACGCCGCGCGTCTCCTCGGAGACGACCACCACCACGGCGTCGCTCTCCTCGGTGATGCCCACGGCCGCGCGGTGCCGCGTGCCGACGCCCTCGGGCAGATCGGTGCGCAGGGTGAGCGGCAGGATGCAGCCCGCGTGGGTGAGGCGGCCGTCCTGGAGGATCACGGCACCGTCGTGGAGCGGCGACGAGGCCTGGAACAGGGCCACCAGCAGCTCTTTCGTCACCTCGGCGTCGAGCACCGCTCCCACCTCGATCAGGTCCTCGAGCCGGGTCTCGCGCTCGAGCACGATCAGGGCGCCCGCGCCCTGGTCGGCCAGGGTGCGCGTGGCCTGCACCGTCTCCTCGATCGCCTGGGAGGTCTGCTGCTGGGCGAGTCGCGGGAAGAAGCCGCGCCCGACCCGGGCGAGCGCCCGGCGGATGTCGGCCTGGAAGAGCACCACGATCATGAGCGGGGCATAGGCCAGGAACGTGTCGAAGATCCACGACAACGTGGACAATCCCATGAACTCGGCCAGCAGCCGGATCGCGACCAGCGCCATGATGCCGATCACGATCTGCACCGCGCGGGTGCCGCGGATCAGGAGCAGCATCCAGTAGAGCGCCAGCGCCACCACCAGGATGTCCGCGGTGTCGCGGACGGGGTCGAAGTTCGACTCCAGGAACTCCGAGAGCTCCAGGAGCTGGACCGTCAACCATTCGACGATGAACTCGATCATCCGGGCGTTCCCTGCCGGGGGAGGTCTCGGGGGAGGTCGTGGGGGAGGTCAGCGCTTCGGCGCGCGGCGCGAAGGGCCCGCGCGATGGCCACGGCGCGGCGCGTCCCGGCCACGTCGTGGACGCGAACGGCATCGGCACCGGCAAAGACGGCAACGGCACACGCGGTATGGGTGGCCGCGTCGCGATCGGCGGCTTCCTCACCGGTGAGCTTTCCGAGGAACGACTTGCGCGACGGGCCCACCATCACCGGCACCCCGAGCGTCCGGCGGATCTGGCCCACGTTCGCGAGCAGCGTCAGGTTGTGCTCGAGCTCCTTGCCGAAGCCGATCCCCGGGTCGACGAGGATGCGCTCGTCCGCGAGGCCGGCCGTCCGGGCCAGCCCGACGCCGATCTCGAGCTCGTCCTCGACCTCGGCGATCACGTCCCGGAAGTGGATGCCCTGCTGCATGGTGGCCGGCTCGCCGCGCAGGTGGCCGATCACCAGCCAGGCCTCGTGACGCGCCGCCACGCTGGCGACGTCGCGGTCGTGTACCAGGCCGCTCACGTCGTTCACGACGCGGGCGCCGGCCTCGAGGGCAGCCTCGGCCACGGCGGCCTTGCGCGTGTCGATGGAGATCGGCGTGTCCGTGCGCTTGGCCAGCGCCCGGATCACCGGGCGGGTCCGCTCGATCTCGACGCTCTCGTCCACGGGCTCGGAGCCCGGCCGGGTGGACTCGCCGCCCACGTCGATCCAGTGCGCACCCTGGCGCACGAGCTCGAGGGCCGCGGTCACTGCGGTCTCGACGTCGACCTCGGACGAGGCTCCCACGAAGCGTCCCCCGTCCGAGAACGAGTCCGGCGTCACGTTGAGGACGCCTACGAGAGTGGTTTCATCCTGGGGGAGGATCGACGACGGGCCCAACGCGCGGCCTCCCTGCCCCGATCAGGAGGGCACCGGCTCCGGATCGGGGAGATCCCCGTCCGGAATGTCCTTCTCCGCGCGGCTCTTGCCCTCGCTGGGCTTGCGCGCATTGCCCTCGTTGGGCTCGGGGGGCGGCAGCGGGGCCAGGGGCTCCCCGGCGACCAGGCGCTCGATGTCGCCCGACTCGAGCGTCTCGCGCTCGAGCAGGGCGTCGGCGATGCGATCCAGGACGTCGCGGTGGTCGGAGAGCAGCTTCTCCGCCTCGTCGTAGAGATCCTGGAGGAGCTTCTTGACCTCCGAGTCGATCTCCTCGGCCGTCTTCTCGCTGTAGTTCTTGCGGGTCGCGAAGTCGCGCCCGAGGAACACGTCGCCGCCTTCGTCGTCGAAGGACACGGGGCCGATGTTGTCGCTCATCCCGTACCGGCAGATCATGTCGCGGGCCATGCTCGTGGCCTGCTGCAGATCGTTCGACGCCCCGGTGGAGAGGTGGTCGAAGACGAGCTGCTCGGCCGCGCGGCCGCCCATGGCGTACTTGATGCGCGCGATCATCTGCTTGCGGGTCAGGTTGTAGCGGTCCTCGACCGGGAGGGTCTGGGTGACGCCCAGGGCCATCCCGCGCGGGACGATCGTGACCTTGTGGACGGGGTCGTTGCCCTCGGAGAGCGCCGCGACCAGCGCGTGCCCACCCTCGTGGTAGGCGGTGATGCGCTTGTCCTCGTCGGTCATGATCAGGCTGCGGCGCTCGGCACCGAGCAGCACCTTGTCCTTGGCCCGCTCGAAGTCCTGGTGCGCCACGCGCTGGGCGTCGCGCCGGGCGGCGAGCAGCGCCGCCTCGTTCACCAGGTTCTGCAGGTCGGCGCCGACGAAGCCCGGGGTCCCCTTGGCGAGGGTCTCGAGGTCGATGTCGTCGGCCAGCGGCACGCGCCGGGTGTGGACGGTGAGGATCGCGAGCCGGCCCCGCAGATCGGGACGCGGCACCACCACGCGGCGGTCGAAGCGGCCGGGGCGCAGCAGCGCCGGGTCCAGCACGTCGGGCCGGTTCGTTGCCGCGATCATGATCACGCCCTCGTTCGACTCGAAGCCGTCCATCTCGACGAGCAGCTGGTTGAGCGTCTGCTCGCGCTCGTCGTGGCCGCCGCCGAGGCCCGCGCCCCGGTGCCGGCCCACGGCGTCGATCTCGTCGATGAAGATGATGCAGGGGGCGTTCTTCTTGCCCTGCATGAAGAGGTCGCGGACCCGCGAGGCGCCCACGCCCACGAACATCTCGACGAAGTCGGAGCCGGAGATGGAGAAGAAGGGCACGCCGGCCTCGCCGGCCACGGCCCGCGCCAGCAGGGTCTTGCCGGTTCCCGGAGGGCCGACCAGCAGGACGCCCTTGGGGATGCGGCCGCCCAGGCGGGTGAACTTCTTGGGCTCGCGCAGGAAGGCGATGATCTCCTCGAGCTCGACCTTCGACTCCTCGACGCCGGCGACGTCGTCGAACGTGACGCGCTGCTGGTTCTCGGTGAGGAGCCGTGCGCGCGACTTGCCGAAGCTCATGGCCTTGCCGCCGCCGCTCTGCATCTGACGCACGAAGAAGACCCACAAGCCGATCAGGATCAGGAAGGGCACCCACCAGATCAGCATCTGCTGCCAGACGGAGGACTCGCGGGGCGGCGTGACCTCGATCTCGACGCCCTTCTCCTGAAGCTGGGGCACCAGGGTGTCGAACACCGGCGGCACGTTGGTCGCGAGGTCGGTGCCGTCGCGCAGCTCGGCGATCACGTGGCCCTCGTCGAGGGTGACCTTCTCGAGCTCGCCCGCCTCGAGCTTGGCGATGAAGTCGGTGTAGGTGATCTCGCGCGGGGCCTGCTTGCCCTGACGCAAGACGGTCACCAGCAGGATCATCATCAGGAGGAGGACGACCCAGAGGGCCATGTTCTTGTAGAACTGCTGATTCACTTGGGCTCCTGATCTCGGGCGTTGGCTCGGGCGATGGCGGGGCCGGCGGCGCGTTCGAAGGTCGCGGGGCTTCGGTTCTCGGTGGCGTTCGCGACGATCGATCGGCTCTGGGCTTGACCCCGTCGACCCCGGTGCCCGCGGGGCAGGGGGTCCCTGCGGGTCCTGGGTCGGTTCGATGGTGAAGAAGCGGTGGGGGTCGTGTGGCGGATGTCCGCGACACCCCCGTACCGCGAAAATCCCTTTCTCCCCGCGGAGCTTAGCATTGGCGTGGGAGCTGCACCCCGCGCGGGCCCGAGCCCGAGTGCAGGAAAAACCCCTCGTTCGTGCATCGGAGCATCACGCCCGCAGGGAATTCGATGCTGCTCCCCGGCCGGCCGTTCCCTAGGAAGTCGAGCATCCGGCGGAGGTGCGTCCGGGACACGTCGCGAGAGGCGCCGGCCGAGCGCAGCGCCTGCCGCGCCACCCGCCGCGCCAGGGCGTCGGGCAGGGCCAGCAGGCCGTCGCGCTCGATCCACAGTGCCCCCTCCTCGCGCCGGAGCAGCCGGGCACTCGCGCGCTCCACCTCGCGCGTCATCCAGGCTGCGTCGGTTCTCTGTGCTTCGGCCAGATCGCCAATGGCCCTGAGCCAGTTCGGGTTGATCTGCGCGGCAAGTGCCGGGAGCCCGCCGGTGCGGAGCCGCGCGCGCGCGAAGCGCGGATCGCCGTTCGAAGGATCCTCGCGCCAGGCGATCCCCTCGCGGCGGGCCCAGTCCTCGATCTCGGCGCGCGAGACGTCGAGCAGCGGTCGCAGCAGGAAGCCGTCGGGCGAGCGCGGCGCGATTCCGCCGAGGCCGTCGGGGCCCGCCCCGCGCAGCAGCCGCAGGAGCACCGTCTCGGCCTGATCGTCGAGTGTGTGGGCCGTCACGACGTGCTTCGCGCCGAGCCACCCGGCCATCTCGCGCAGCGCATCGTGGCGCACGCGCCGGGCGGCCTCCTGCAGGGTGGGCCGGGCCCGGCTCGGGACGTCCTGTTGGAGCGCCTTCGGGTCGACGTGGGTCGCGCGGAACCGCAGGCCGAGCGCGCTCGCCTGCTCCTCGACGGCGGCCTGGTCGGCGTCGGCCTCCGCCCCGCGCAGGCCGTGATGGACGTGGCCCACGCTCAGCTCGAGAACGTGCTCCGGCGCGAGGCGCGCGAGCGCGTGCAGCAGGACGCTCGAGTCGACCCCGCCCGAGACGGCGACGAGCAGGTGGGTGCCGTGGATGCCCTCGCGCTCGAGCGCGGCCGCCACGCGAGCCGCGACGTCCGACCCGCGCGGGGCCCCGACGGCCATGGTCTAGACGAGCGCGCTCGCCGTGCCGACCAGCACGGGCACGCCCTCTTCCTTCTCCACCACGACGTCGCAGTGCACGCGCGTCTGCGTGCCCTCGGGCTCCTGCTCGCGCTCCCACGCGCGGGCGGTCAGGGTGTCGCCGACCCAGACCACGTTCGTGAGCTTGAGCGACATGCGCCCGCCGCGCAGGAAGCCCTCGCCGAAGCGCTGCTGCATCAGCTCGGCGGGGAAGCAGGTCGTCATCATGCCCTGCACCACGATGGTCGGGAAGCCGAGCTTCTTCGCCTGCTCCTCGTCGGTGTGGTAGTTCGCGCCGGGCCCCGAGAACATCCAGCAGCGGCGCTTGTCGATGTGCTTCGTGCTGGTGCCGAAGGGCTCGCCCGCCGGCAGCTCGGGCTTCGGGCGCGCCTTCTTCGCCGCCGTCTTCTCGTCCACCACGAAGCCGCCCTCGCCGCCATCCTGCTTCGGCGGCAGGAAGGACTGGTGGGTGCGGCCGCGCACGTAGAGCTGGCCGCTCTCGCGGTCGAGGATGTCCGTCTCGTTCACCACGTAGTCGCGCCCGCGCTTGCTGTAGCGGTCGACGATGGTCGAGCGGGTGCTCACGTGCGCACCGACGGGGATCGGCGCGAAGAGCTCCCAGTCCTGACGGGCGTGGAGGTTTCCGAAGAGGTTCTTCAGGTACCACTGGCCGAGCACCGTGTAGCACTCGGAGTGATGGATCAGCGGCGGGGCCCACTGCGAGAAGTCGTTGCCGTCGTCGAGGGCGTCGGCGTAGAAGTCGACCACCTCGCGGGTGATGTCGTACTGGTGGCTTCCGCAGTGGCGGCCGACGTAGGCCGGCTCTCCCATCAGGTTCATGGAGCTCTCCCCCGGGGCGGCCCGCTCGCTCGAGGGCCAGATGCAAGTTGCAAGGACCGTCCCCTTGTTGCGGGTCCAGCATACACGGCTCATGATCCGGCGCCGTGCGGGACCCGACGTGGAACGTGGCTCATTGGGTGGCGCAGCGGGCGCGTACGGCGCCGCGCTGGCCGGCCTTGGTCGACGGGGAGCGAAGGCTCGACGTGGCCGGGCTCGAGGCGCGCTGTCAGCGCGCGGCGGGCTGGCTCCGGCAGGCCGGCGTTCGAGGCGGCGATCGCGTGGCGCTGCTGCTCGCCAACCGCTCGGCCTACCTCGAGGCGGTGCTCGGGGCCGCGCGCATCGGGGCCATCGCCGTGCCCCTGAACACGCGGCTCGCCGTCCCCGAGCTGGCGGCCCTGCTCGACGACTGCCGCCCGAGCGTCCTGCTCCACGAGCACGCGCTCGGCGCACTCGCCCTGGACGCCGTGGCCCGCGCCAAGCACACCCCGGGCCACGTGCTGGCCGTCGGCGGAGAGCCCTGCGCGTACGAGCAGGCTCTCGACGCCGCCTCCCCCGTGGAGGAGGTCGCGGCGCTGACGGGCGAGGAGCCGGTGATCCTGATGTACACGTCGGGCACCACCGGCGTGCCCAAGGGAGCCCTGCTCCCTCACCGCAAGACCCTCTTCAACAGCCTCAACGCGGTGCACTTCTTCGACCTCACCCGCCACGACCGGGTGCTCACGGTCGTGCCGCTCTTCCACTCCTTCGGGCTGAAGATCCTGGCGCTGCCCGCCCTGTATGCGGGCGCGACCGTGGTGCTCCAGAGAGGCTTCGAAGCGGCGGCCGTCTGGGACACCGTCGAGCGCGAGCGCATCAGCTACTTCGGCGGCGTCCCGACCATGTTCCAGGCCCTCGAGGACGAGCTGCGCGCGCAGCCGCGCAACGCCTCGTCGCTCGAATCGCTGCGCTTCCTCTTCACCGCGGGCGCCGCGATCCCCGTCCCGCTGATCCACGCGTTCGAGGCCCGGGGCCTCTGCCTCAAGCAGGGCTTCGGCCAGACGGAGACGTCGATCCTCTGCTGCCTCGATGCCGAGGACGCCGTCCGCAAGGCGGGCAGCGTGGGCCGGCCCGTCCTCCACGCCGAGCTCCGCATCGTCGACCGGGCGGGCATCGAGGGCCACCCGGACGGCTGGCGCGACTGCGCGCCGGGAGAGACGGGCGAGATCGTCGTGCGCGGCCCCATCACGATGCTCGGCTACTGGGAGCGCCCGGAGGCCAGCGCCGAGACGCTTCGCGAGGGCGGCTGGCTGCGCACCCACGACCTCGCGTGCTTCGACGACGAGGGCTTCGTCACCCTCACCGGCCGCTCGCGCGACATGTACATCTCGGGCGGCGAGAACGTCTACCCGCGCCAGGTCGAGGCCG
>JASJCN010000204.1 GCA_030065975.1 Myxococcota bacterium | reverse complement strand
GAGGCCGCGGAGGAAGGGGGGCATCGGCCGGGATTCTAGGAGCCGGCTCGGGAAGCTCAAGCAGCCCGCCGGGGGTGCCGTAGCGATCCCCAGTGAAGCCCGCGCTCCCGTCGAACTCGCCGAGCCCGCCGAACCGCTCGAACCGGCCGAACTGGCCGAACTGCTGCCACGGAGCCTCCTTGCCGAGGCTCGGCGCGGCCCTGGGCCTGGGCCTCTGGCTGCTCGCGCTGGCCGGGCCGGCCCTCGCCGAGATCTACGGCTGGGTCGACGAGCGGGGTGTTCCCCACTACTCCGACCGCATCGAGGACGTGCCCGAGGCCTATCGCAGCCAGCTCGATCTCGAGACCGAGGAGGAGTCCGGCGGCTCGGTCAACATGATCGAGGGTCTCGGACAGATCTTCGCTTCGGAGGAGGACGAAGAGGGCGAGGCCGCCGGCTTCGAGCCCAACGTCGACGCCTTCGAGGCGCGCCGCTTCGCGGAGCAGCTCCAGGGCCCGGCGCTCCTGATCGGCGGGTTCGTGGCCCTCGTGATGCTCGGCCTGGTGCTCGCCGTGGCGACCTGGGTGCTCCTGATCTCGTGTCAGCTCGTCGGGCAGGAGAGCCCGGGCTTCCGCAAGGGCTACGGAATCGTCGTGGTGCAGTTCCTGGCCGGTGCGGCGCTCACGCCGGGCGTCGTGGTCGTCGTGGGGGAGCCCGATGCCAGCTCGCTCGGCAGCGTGCTGACCTTCCAGGCCATCCAGATGGGCGTCTCCCTCGCCGTGAGCGCCATGGTCCTGCGCGCCATGCTCTGCGACACCTTCCCGCGAGCCCTCGGCCTCGCGATCGTGATCACGATCGTCGCCTTCGCGCTCGGGGCGATCATGGGCCTCGGCATCGTGACGTGCGCCGGCGGAGCCGCCATCCTCGCGTCCGGCTGACCGCGCGAGCGGTCCCCTGAAGACGAGCGGACACCCGAACCTTGTACACCCACCAGCGCGACCTGTGGCCCTATCTGGCGCCCTACCTGACCTTCCTGTGCATCGTCGAGCTCTCGGGCCGACTCGGTGCCACGGCCGAGGCCTGGCTGCTGCCCCTGCGCGTCGTCGTGCCCGGTGCCCTGCTGATCTACTTCGCGCGAAAGGGCGCGTACCCGGAGCTCTCGGGCCTGCGCCTGCGGGTGGGCGGAGTGCTGGCCGACGTGGCGGCGGGGCTCGTCATCGCGGCGGTCTGGGTGGGTCCGTACCTCGCGGGTTGGCTCGAGCGCGGGGGCGAGCCCTTCGAGCCCAGCCTCTACGGTGAGAGCGGCGTCGCCCTGGTGCTCGGCCTCCGCCTCGTCGGATTCGCCCTCGTGACGCCGTTCATGGAGGAGCTCTTCGTGCGCAGCTTCGTACACCGGCTGGCCGACGCCTGGTGGCAGGGCAAGCCGGACTTCCGGGAGCTCCCGGTGGGGGTCTTCGCGCCGGCCGGCTTCGTGGTGACGACCCTCTGGTTCACGTTCACCCACGTCTCCTGGGAGTGGCCAGTGGCCGCCGTCTGCGGCGTGCTCTTCAACCTCTGGCTCTACGCCCGGGGGCATCTCGGCGCAGCCGTCATCGCCCACGCGGTCACCAACGGCAGCATCTGGCTCGCCGTCGTCGCCGGCCCCGTCGACCTCTGGGACTTCCTCTAGCGAGAGGCGTCCAGTGCGCTGGGTTCGCCAGGCCTGCTGGACCCGCTGGGCCCGCTATGCCCGCTAGGCGGCGGTGCGGTGGCCGCGTCGGATGCGCTTCGCGATCTCGGTGATGTCGGCCACGGCCTTGTGGACGGCATCGCCGGGGGGCGACTCGCAGGCGCGCAGCAGCTCCTGGGCCGCGTCGCACATCGGGCCGTAGCCGAGGGTGCGCGAGCGCTCGACGAGATCGAAGGCGCGCTTCGAGAGGTCCTCGAGGTCGCCGCCGGCCTCCGCATCCTGGAGCGCGTCGACCCGCTCTCCGAGGCCCACGACGAACTCGTCGATGGCCTCCTCGAGATCGGCCTCCTCGGCGCGGGTGGAGACCAGGGGGACGGTCGGGGGATCGAGCGGCATGTCGCTCGTATCGGCGAGCCTGGGGCCGAGCTGAACGGCTCCGAACGGGCCCGGCGGTCTAGCGTGTCGTGGGCGGCCCAAGCCTTCGGAGCTCGCGGCTCGGATGGCGTGGCGGTCTCCCGAGCTCGAGCAGGGACGCGTCGAGCAGCAACGCGACACGTCCGCTCCGCGCCCCGGCGAGGGCACCTTCGCTGGGCGTTGCGCACAGGTTGCCGATGGCGAGGAGCCCCCGAAGGAGCGACTCCACCGCCCGCGGCTCGGGCGGCGCCGGGTCTTCGAGCGGTGCGAAGCCGATCCAGCTCTCCCGCCCGGCCACGCCGAGGAGCGGCGTCGGCCCGAGACCCCGGTGCGCGAGGAGCTCGGCGCGGGCCAGGGCGTCCGGCACTGCGCCTTCGCCCCCGCGGAGCTCGCGGCGGAGGAGCCTGTGGCGATCGTGGCGATCGCCGAGCAGCTCCTCGAGCGCCGCGTCGTCGAGGGATCGCCGCGCGCGAACCACGTCGTCCCCCCGGCGCAGGGTGCGGAAGCGCCGCCCCTCGCGGGAGACCACACGAACCAGGCGGGCGTGGTCGCGCACCGCCTGGCGCGGAAGCTCTGCGGCGACGGCCTGCCACAGCGCGCGCACGGCCACCGGATCACCGGGGCGCAGCCCCTGCAGCAGCGCCCGCCGTTCGAGCGCCCCGGCGCGCGGAAGCTCGCGCAGGAGCTTTGCCAGGGAGAAGACGAGCTCGCGCTCGCGCACCGGCCGCAGCTCCGCACGCTCGAAGTCGATCGCCTGGACGCGAGGCTCCGGGCCCGGCTCGACGAGGAAGTTGTTGGGCGCGAAGTCCTCCTGGAAGATGCCCCCGCTCTCGAGTCGCCGGATGCACTCGCCCAGGGCGCGGGCCAGGCCGCGACGCACCGACGCGTCTGCTTCGCGAGCGGCGATCTCGCGCAGATCCGCCGCCGTCTCCACGAAGGGAAGGATCAGGAACTCGCGCTCGAGGCCCGCCCAGGACGACTCCTCGCCGGCCGCGAGCGGGAGCGGGGTCACGACGCCGGCGTCGGCCACCCGGCGCGCCATGTCGAGCTCGCGACGGGCCTTCGATCCCTGCCAACGTCGGCGCAGGCGCTGGGTGCCGTCGTAACGACGCACCTTGAGCAGCCACTCGCGGCCGTCGCGCGTTCGCAGCCGCATCATCTGCTTGTAGGGGTCGTCCTTCGAGTCGACGAGCTCGCCCGAGCGGAAGCGCTGCATCACCTCGTCGAGCAGCGCCGTCAGGTCCTCGTCGTCGCGGGTGCCCGGGCCGACCCACCAACGCACACCGGCGTGGTCGAGTCGCCCCGTGTCGGCCCCGCTGCTCACCCGGGCCCGCCGTCCATCTGCGCGAGGTCGAAGCGCAGGGAGGTCCCGTCCGGCGCCTTGAGGCGGAAGGTCAGCTTCCGGCGCTCGCCGAAGTCGAGGAGCTTGCGGTAGGCGTCCTGTCCGCGCTCGACCTCGTGCACCTCGAGGGAGCCGCCCTTGAAGTCCACCACGGCGAGGCTCTCGGGTGCCGCGCCAGGCGTCCCCATGCGGAGGCGTCCGCGCTTGACCTTGAAGCCGAATCCGCCCTCGCGGCGCAGCATGTCGGTGAACTCGCGTTCGGCGATGTCGGTGCGGTCCCGTCGCGACTCGTGCACCACCTCGAGGGTGCCGATCAGGTTCTCCTCGCCCGCGCCTTCCTCGCTGTAGCAGCGCGTCTCCTCGGGAGACTCGAGGTCGTAGAACTGCACGCGGATCGTCGGCCGTTGGCCTTGCTGCAGCCGCTTCGGGCTCACGCGGATGCGCCGCAGGACGCGAAACGGCGTCCCGTCGACCTCGCACAGGAGCGGCGAGCGGTAGTCGCCCACCGTCCAGGCGAGCGCGAGGTCTCCATAGGCCTGGGAGCCGGCTCCGGACGGGCCGAGCAAGAGGGCGCCCGCCGCGCAAAACGCAGCCACCCGCACAGCGATGCCCCTCCGCATGGCGGCCGAAGCTACCACCCGTTGCCGCTCCGTGCCTCGTGCGCGCGCGGCGTCGGCGTTGACAGCCGCAGCGGGGCGGGGACCGTGTCGGGCATGGAGCTCGCGCCCGGACACGTCCTCGTGCGCACCGCCGCGCCCGACGTGCTGGGCCCGCGAGCACTGGCCCATGGCTGGCTCACCCTCGACGAGGAGCGGCGCGCCGAGCGGATCCGTCATGCGCGCGGGCGCCACGCCTTCGCCGCCGCCCGCGGGCTGCTGCGGAGTCTCCTGGCCGAGGGGCTCGGGGGAGAGCCGGCCGCGATTCCGCTGTCGGTCGAGGAGAGCGGGCGCCCGTTCCTCGACGGGGACGGCGACGTCCGCATCAGCGTCACCCACACCGAAGGCCTGGTCGCCTGCGCGGTCGGCCGGGTCTCGGCGCTCGGCGTCGATGCCGAACGGCAGGATCGCCGGCCCCGGAGCCTGGCCCTGGCGCGGCGCTACTTCGCCCCCGCGGAGGTGCGCGCCCTCGAGTCGCTGCCGGAGGATGGGGTCCACCGGCACTTTCTCGCGCTGTGGACATGCAAGGAGGCCCTCGGCAAGGCGCTGGGGCAGGGCGTGGGCCCCGTGCTGGGGAACCCCGTCTTCGCGCTCGGGCCGGGAGATCGCGTCGAGGGCGGCGCGCCGGAGTACCGCCACGAGCTGCACGCGCTCGCGAGCGGCCACTGGCTCGCCATCGCCGCGCGCGGAGCGCAGAGCGTGGTGCTCGCCGCCTTCGAGGGCGCGAGCGCCGAGCCGTCCTCGGATCGCTCGGCGGGGGGCTAGCCGCCGAGGCTGAAGTCGAAGCGGGTCTGGCCGATCTGCAGCTCGTCGCCATCGGAGAGCTCGGCCGAGCGGACGCGCTTCCCGTTGACCTTCGTCCCGTTGGTGGACTGCAGGTCTTCGATCGAATAGGTGTCGGCGTCCTCGTCGTAGAGGATCAGCGCGTGCTCGCGGCTGATGCCCTCGTCGAGCAGCGTGATGTCCGTGGTCGGGTTGCGCCCGATGATGGTCTCGTCGGCGCTGAGCTCGTAGCTCATGCCTTCGAACCCACCGTTGCAGATGCGCAGCACGGCTGTGCGGGGCATACCCCCTCCCCCAATGGCAGAGTGCCGGTGGGCTCATCGGAGGATCCCGCGGCCGGCTTGAGCCGCGGTTCTCCCCAGGCGCTTCAGAGGCGGCGGTGGCGCAGGGCGGGGAGGGAGCCGCGGATCCGCTCGAGCTGCTCCAGATCACAGTCCGCCACGACCAGCCCCGGCCGATCCGGGGCCACGCCCAGCAGGACTCCCCAGGGGTCGGCGATCAGCGCGCGCCCGTGGCTCTGGCGATCGGGGCTGTGGGGGCCCCACTGCGCGGGAGCGACCACGAACGCCTGGTTCTCGATGGCACGGGCCCGCAGCAGCACCTCCCAGTGGTCGCGGCCGGTCTCCCGGGCGAAGGCGCTGGGGACGGTCAGGAAGCGCACCCCGCGGGAGGCCATCTCGCGGTACAGCTCCGGGAAGCGCAGGTCGTAGCAGACCGAGAGCCCGACCCCGCCGAAGGGCGTGTCGGCCGTCACGATCTCGCTCCCGGGCGCGATGGTCTTCGACTCGAGGAACTCGCCGCCGCCCTGATCGCGCAGGTCCACGTCGAACAGGTGGATCTTCCGGTACACGGCCACGATCTCGCCCTCGGGCGAGAGGAGGGTGCTCGTGTTGTAGACGCGCTCCTCCTCGGCCTTCTCCGGGAAGGTGCCGGCCAGGAGCCAGATGCCGTGCCGGCGCGCCTGCTCGCGCATCCGGCCGAGGATGTCACCGTCGAGGCCCTGGGCGCACGGGAAGGGCTGCCCCTCGCGGCGCAGGAAGGCGAAGTTCTCGGGCAGGGCGACCCACTCGGCACCGAGCCCGACGGCCTGCTCGATCCAGTGCTCGGCCGCGGCGAGGTTTCCCTCGAGGTCGTCGTTCGAGCACAGCTGGACGGCGGCGACGCGCATGGCGGGCAGCATAGGCGAAGCGCGCAGCTCCCGGACTCCCAGACTCCCGAACTCCCAACGAGCGTCGAGCGAACCGGCCGGAAGCTGCGGGCGGTCTACGACCGGAACTGCGAGGGGTCGACGCCGGTCCGGCGGATCACGTCGTAGAAGTCCTTGCGGTCCTTCTTCGCGAGGCGCGCCGCGCGGCTGATGTTTCCGCCACAGCGCCGCAACAGTCCCGTCACATAGCGGGTCTCGAATGCGCGCTTGGCCTCCTTGAACGAGGGCACGCGCTCGGCGTCCCGGGCCAGCATCAGCGCCTCCGCGCTGACCGTGGCACTTCCGGCGAGGCGCACGGCCTGTCGGATCCGCTCGCGCAGCTCCTGGACGTCGCCCGGCCACGACTCGCTCTGCAGGCACGCCCGGGCGTCGGCGGTGAGGCCCATGGGCTCCTTCGACTCCTCCTCCGAGAAAGCCTGGAGGTAGTGCGCCGCCAGCGGCAGCACGTCTTCCGGCCGCTCGTCGAGGGGCACGATCTCGATGCGGTGATGGGGGAGTTCCCCCAGCGAGAGGGCGGCCGAGGAATCCCCGGTACAGATCAGACGGGCCGACAGCGTGCGGGCACTGCCGTCGCCCTCGCGCCGGTAGCTTCGCTCGCGGGCGGCCTTCCACAGCGCCGCCGCGACGTCGGGCCGAAGCGCGTCGAGGTCTTCGAGCAGCAGCGTGGTGCCCGCGCTGCGCTCGAGAGCGCCCTGGTACGCGCCGGGCACGGCCGGGTACACACCCTCGGTGCAGCCGAACAGCTCGCGCGACTGCAGCGCCTCGGGAATCGCGGCGCAGGAGAGCACCTCGAGGTCGGTCGTGCGCGAGCTCCACGTGTGGATCGCGCGCGCGACCAGCTCGCGGTCGCTTCCCTGAGGCCCGAGCAGGATCACGGGAAGCTCGGTCCGCGCGGCTCCCGTCGCCTGGGCGATCAGCTGACGCGTCGACTCGCTGGCGCCGACGATGCGATCCTCGCGGCGGCGCCCCGCCGCATCAGAACGGAGCGAGGGCGCCGGCGCCCCCGTGGTCGCCCCGGAACTCCGATCGAGCTGGCTCATACGATCCATTGGACCCCTCCCCAACGGTGTGCGAAACTAAAGAGAATTCGGTGGGTTTGTCAATGTATTTGCGACTCGAGTGAGGAGCACCCAGGGGTCGTCGTGGCCCCGGCGACCCACCGCTCGCGACCGCTACAGTCGGCCCACCGTCGGTGTTCCCGCCGCCCCCCACGCTCGAGCCCGCCCGTCCGAGGAGGGCGAAGCGCGGCAGGGGATGGCCCGGAACCTCCGCTTTCGCCCTCACCGAGCCGGTTGACCCGACCCCCGAGAGAGTTGCCGTGTCGATAATGCCACAGTCCACTCAGCCCGCCAGCGAGGTCCGAAGGCTCCCCGATGCGCTGGTCGACCAGATCGCGGCCGGCGAGGTCGTCGAGCGCCCGGCCTCCGTGGTGAAGGAGCTGGTCGAGAACGCCGTGGATGCCGGAGCGCGGCGCATCCGGGTGGAGGTCCGGGAGGGCGGCGCGGCCCTGGTGGCCGTGAGCGACGACGGGCTCGGCATGACCCCCGCGAACGCACGGCTGGCCCTCGAGCGTCACGCCACGAGCAAGCTCTCGAGCCTTTCGGACCTGCGGGGCATCGCGAGCTACGGCTTCCGCGGGGAGGCGCTGCCGGCCATCGCGTCGGTGTCGCGCTTCCGCCTGCGCACTCGCCCGCACGACGCCCAGGAGGGCTTCGAGATCCGCGTCGACGCCGGGGTGGAGAAGGGCGCCGGCGCGGCCGGCTGCCCCCCTGGGACGCGGATCGAGGTCGCCGACCTCTTCGCCACCATCCCCGCGCGCCGCAAGTTCCTGAAGACGGCCGGAACCGAGTGGGGCCACATCGCCGACTGGCTGTCGCGCGCCGCCCTGGCCCTGCCGGCGGTGCACTTCGACGTGATCCGGGACGACCGGCCGGCGCTGTCGTGGCCCGCCGTGAGCGATCCCCTCGATCGCATCGCCGCCGTGCTCTCCGAGCGCGAGGCCGAGTCGCTCCAGCTCGGCGAGGCCGAGGGAAGCGGCATCCGCGTGCGGGCCTTCGCCTCGCACCCCGAGCACCACCGGGCCACGGCCGCGGGCCTGCACCTGTTCGTGAACGGCCGTCCCGTGCGCGATCGCCTGCTGCGCCACGCGATCCTCCAGGTGTATCGGGATCTGCTGCCGCGGGGCCGCTACCCGACGGTGCTCGCCTTCCTCGAAGTCGAGCCGGGCGCAGTGGACGTGAACGTGCATCCCGCCAAGTGGGAGGTGCGCTTCGTCGATCCCCAGAGCGTCCACCGCACCCTCGGTGCGGCCGTGCGGGCCGCCATCGAGCGCCGCGGCTGGATGGGGGAGGGCGCCGCCCCGGAGCCGATGGCGGCTCCGACCTCCTATGCGAGCTCGCCCAGGCCCGGAGCCGGTCTCATCGCCGAGGCCCCCGCACGCACGGCCTCGTTCCTCACGGACTGGAGCGTCGCCGGGCGCGGCGGAGCGGCGATGCCGGTCGACGCCTCGCCCACCTCGGCTCCCACACCGCCGTTGCGCTTCGGCGAGCTCACGGTGCTCGGCCAGCTGCACGCGACGTATCTGATGGCGGAGACGAAGGAGGGCGTGCTGCTCATCGACCAGCACGCAGCCCACGAGCGCGTGCTCTACGAGCGCCTGCGCGCTGCGTGGCTCGAGGGTGGCGTCGAGCGACAGGCCCTGCTGGTCCCGATCACCGTCGAGCTGGATGCGAGCCGCAGGAGTGCGCTCGAGGAGAGCCGCGAGCGGGTCCTCGCGCTCGGGTTCGAGGCGGAGCCCTTCGGCGAGAGCGCCGTCGTCTTGCGCGCCGTACCGGCCCTGCTGGCCGACCGCGACCCGGTGGGCATCCTGCGCGCTCTGGCGGACGAGCTGGCCGAGGCGGGCCCGGGAGCGAGCGACACGGCACCCACCGGATCGGACACGCGGCTGCTCGACGCGGCCGACAAGGTCTTCGCGAGCCTCGCCTGCCACGCCGCCCGGCGTGCCGGCGATCGGCTGGAGCCCGCCGAGCAGCGTGCCTTGCTCGACGCGCTCGACGCGATCCCCTGGGCTCCCACCTGTCCCCACGGACGCCCGGTGGCCGTGCCGCTCTCCCTCGAGGAGATCGAGCGGCGCTTCTCCCGGCGCTAGCCCGCCACTCGGGTCGCCTCCGGCCCGGTCGCTAGCCTGTGGCGCCCATGTCCTCCCCGGCCGACCCCTCCGCCTCCGAACCTCGTTCCGGTTCCGAACCCGGTGCCGATCTCGGT
>JASJCN010000203.1 GCA_030065975.1 Myxococcota bacterium | reverse complement strand
GAGGCGATGACCGTCGGTGGCGACCATGCGGATCTTGCCCTCGTCGGCGAGCACCTCGAAGTGGACGCCATTGAGGTTGTACCGGGTCTCGTCCTGGGAGGCCGCGTACATCGTGCGCTCGATCATCTGCGAGAGCACGGCGGCCTGGAGCGTCACCAGCCGTCCCGGTGCGAAGTCCGGAAGGCTCGGATACTCCTCGGCAGCGGTGCCGGCGAGGGTGAAGCGCGAGCGGTGGCAACGCACCTCGAGATAGGAGTTGGCCGTCGTCTCGAGATTCACCACCTCGTCGGGGAGCTCGCGTACGATGTCGTAGAGCTTGCGCGCCGAGACCGTCACGCCACCGGGCTTGTCGATCTTGGCACCGTGACGACCGCGGATGCCGACCTCGAGATCGGTGGCCGCGAGCTCGAGGGTTCCGTCCTCTCCCTTGCCCTCTGCGGTGAAGAGGACGTTGGAGAGAATGGGCATCGAGTTGCGCTTCTCGACGATGGCCTGGATGCGCGCGAGACCACGCTGGAGCTCACTCTTGTCGATCGAGAGCTTCATCTCTTCTGGCTCCCCGGATTCTCTTTGAATTGGTGGTGGCTGGGGTAGCGCCCGACAGACGACAAAACCCCTGCAAACGGTGGTGCTTGCTCGGGAATCGTTCTGTCTGCCCAGGTGCCGCGAACACATGGGCCAAAGACACCCTGAGGCGTCCGGTCACCCCCCGGAAGCGGTGCCATCTTACCACGAAGCCGTTGCATCGAACCCCCAGGAGCGCTTCCGGGCACGTCTTCGGGAGACCGCTCCACCGACGGAGGACGCGCGAGCGGCGCGGAGCCACGGCCGGGCGCGGCGATGGCCGCGAGAACGGGGGATCCTTGCTGTTTCGGGGAGCTGGGGGTAGCCTCCGCGGCTCCCCGTCCCAGGGCCTCCCCGCCGGATTCAGCACTCCAGGGCTGTGCCGGCCCCCGACGACAGGGCTCCACCGTCCAGTGGCTCGCGCGTCTCGACCTCGGCGCGCACAGCCCGGAGAACGCGCGAAATGAAGCGAACCTATCAGCCGAGCCGAATCCGCCGGAAGCGCCGCCACGGCTTCCGTTCCCGCATGTCCACGAAGGCAGGACGCGCCGTCCTGAAGCGCCGTCGGGCCAAGGGGCGAAAGCGCCTCGCCGCCACCACCGCCTCCAAGTAGCGAGGCGGCCGTGCAGACCGACGAGCGGTCGCGCCGGGGCGGACAGCGCTTCGGGCCCGCGGACCGTGTGCGCAGTGGACGCGATTTCCGACGCCTGAGCCGAGGCCAGCGCCGTCGCCGCGCGGCCCACCTCGTGGTGGTGGAGGGCCCGAGCTTCGGCGTCGAGCCGGCTGGCTCCGACACACCCGGCCCGAGGCTGGGCCTCACCGTGAGCCGCAAGGTCGGCAACGCGGTGGCGCGGAACCGCGTGAAGCGCCGCGTCCGCGAGTGGTTCCGCCGGGAGCGGGGCCGTCTCTTGCCGGGCCGCGACTACGTGGTGATCGCTCGCCCGGGGGCCGCCGAGCTCGATGCGCGCGCGCTCTGGAGCGAGCTCGCGGAGGCGACGGGCCGATGAATGGCATCCGCCGCGCGGTCTCGGCCCTCCTGCTGGCGGTGATCCGGCTGTATCAGCTGACGCTCTCGCCGCTGCTCGGGCCGAGCTGCCGCTTCGAGCCGAGCTGCTCCCACTACACCGCCCAGGCGATTCGCGAGCACGGCCCGCTGCGCGGCAGCTGGCTGGGGCTGCGGCGGATCGTGCGCTGTCAGCCGTTCTGTTCGGGGGGATTCGACCCCGTTCCCCACGCCGGCGCCCGCGAGCACTGGGAGCACTGAGTCATGGATCGGAACTTCCTCCTCGCCGTCTCGCTCTCGTTCCTGGTGCTCGTCCTCTGGTCGATGCTCAACTCGCCGCCGCCGCCTCCCCCGGGGAGCGAAGGCGCCCAGCCCACGCCCCAGGCGCAGACCGGGCAGAGCCCGGGCGCCACCGATCCGGGCGCCGCGCCCGCCACCGGGCCAGGCGCCGCGCCCCCGAGCTTCGACCCTGGGCCCGCCCCGTCGCCGCCGGCGGCCGGCGTGGTCGGCCAGGCGCCGACCCCGGTGGTCGTCCCCGACGCCGCCGAGCAGCGCGTCGTGATCGAGAGCGACCTGTGGATCGCCGAGCTCACGAGCCACGGCGGCGGTCTCGTGCGCTTCGAGCTGCTCGAGTACGAGGACGCCTCGCGCGAGGGTCGCCCCAACGTGGACCTCGCGACCCTCGAGCCGGGCGGAGCGCCGGCGCTCGCGACCCCGTTCCAGGAGCTCGGCGCCGGCGATCTGTCGCGCGCGGCGTACGCCGTGAGCCAGCCCGACCCCTACACCGTCGTGTTCACGCGCCAGCAGGACACGGTGGTCATCCGCAAGACCTACTCGTTCGATCCCGAGAGCTATCTCTGGCGCCTCAACCTCGACGTCGAGAACGGCACCAACCGCTACCTGCGCTCGACCTTCCGCGTGCTCTGGCCGGCGTCCTCGATCGAGAGCGCCGACTTCCGCGAGTTCCAGCTCGCCGCGTTCACCGACGTCGACGGCCTCGACTACTTCCCGGTCGTGCCCGGCCCGTCCTTCCTCGGCTTCGGCGGCGGCACGATGGATGCCGAGATCACGCTGCCCGAGACGCGGCCCGCCGAGCTCAGCTGGGCGGGCGCACAGATGCGTTACTTCGTGTCGGCGATCCTGCCCGAGCTCCCGCGCGAGGCCTCGGCGCGGATGGGCCCGGTGCGAGCCGGCCAGTCCGGTCTCCTGCAGGTCGCCTATCAGCACCTCGAGCTTCCGCCCGGCCAGCGCGCCGACCGCGAGTACCGCATCTACACCGGCCCGAAGTACCCCGACCGCCTCGACGCCGTCGGTAGCCACCTCGACGAGGCCATCCTGAAGGGCTGGTTCCCCTGGCTCACGCGCTTCTTCGCCAACGCGCTCGAGTCGACCTACTCCGTCGTCGGGAACTACGGCGTCGCCATCATCCTCATCACCATCGTCGTGCGTCTGCTGATGGCGCCCATCATGGCGCGACAGATGAAGTCGATGAAGCGGCTGTCGAAGCTGCAGCCGCGGATCAAGGAGCTGCAGGAGAAGTACCCGGACGATCGCCAGAAGCAGTCCGAGGCGATGATGCAGGTCTACAAGGAAGAGGGCGTGAGCCCCTTCAGTGCGATGACCGGCTGTCTCCCGATGCTGCTGCAGCTGCCCGTCTTCATCGGCTTCTACTACGCGCTGCAGGGTGCGATCCAGCTGCGTCAGCAGCCCTTCTTCGGATGGATGGACGATCTCTCCGAGCCGGAGACGCTCTTCGTCGTTCCCGGGATCGACCTTCCCGTGCGCCTGCTTCCGTTGCTCATGGGCGGCAGCATGGTGCTGCAGCAGAAGCTCACGCCGACGGCCATGGATCCGGCCCAGGCGCGCATGATGCTCACGATCATGCCGATCATGTTCACCGTGCTCTTCTACCAGTTCGCGTCGGGCCTGGTGCTCTACTGGCTGGTGAGCAACCTGCTGGGAATCGTCCAGCAGTACATCACGAACCGCGCCAAGGATTAGGCGCACAACCGCTGATCACCGCTGACAAGCGGAGAGAGAAAGCCGCTCCACACCTGCGGCGACAGGAGCTTCCCATGTACGACGCGCGATCCGAAGCGCACGAGTTCATCGCCGAGACGAAGGCCGAAGCCGTCTCCAAGGCTTCCAGCTACTTCGGGGTCTCCGAGGACGAGCTCACCATCCAGGAGTACGCGCCCGAGAGCGTCTCCGGCGCGGCCGGCCGCACGGTGGTCGTGGCCCAGCCGACCGAGAGCGTCGGGAAGGCGCCGGCCCGCGGTGGAGACCGCGAGGAGCGCGGCGATCGCGGCGATCGAGGCGGCAGGGACCGGGATCGCTCCCCCCGGGGAGGACGGGGCCGGGATCGCGACGACCGGGGCGGCCGTGGCGGCCGGGACCGGGACCGGGATCGCGGTGATCGCGGTGGCCGTGGGCGCGACCGGGATCGGGGCGACCGCGGAGACCGTGGCGATCGCGAGCGGGCAGCAGCTCCGGTGCTCTCCGACGAGCCCAGCGTCGGAACGGCCCAGGGCGACCTCGGCCCGATCGGCCAGTTCGTGCTCGGCGCCGTCGAGCGCATGGACATCGGGCCCTTCCAGGTCTCCGAGAGCGAGGACGAGAAGTACATCATCGTCCAGGTGGCCGGCGCGGCCGCGGAGGCCCTGAGCGGCGGCGACGGCCGCGCGCCCGACGCCCTCCAGCTGCTGGCCAACCAGGCCGCGGGCCAGGAGTTCGAGGACCCCAAGCGCGTCGTCGTCGACGTCGAGGGCGACCGCGAGAAGCGCGAGGACCTGCTCGGCCGCATCGCCGAGCGCGCCGCGAAGCGCGCCCGGGACACCGGCCGCTCCGTGGCCCTCGAGCCCATGAACCCGAAGGACCGCCGCGGCGTCCACGTCGCCCTGCGCGACACCGACGACATCGCCACGATGAGCATCGGGGAGGGCCGCTACCGCCAGGTGCTGGTGGTGCCCGAGGGCGCGCCGGAGTACGAAGAGGCCTCCAAGGCCGAGTAGCCCCCGCGCCGGGAGGCCGCCCGGCGTTCCACGTGGAACGTTGGTCGGACCCAAGCGGGATCGCGCCTCTCTACGTTCCACGTGGAACGTCGGGCTTTGGGCCCTTGGGAGAGGCTTTGGGAGACGGGCGGGGAGGGCGATTGGCTGGCTCCGCGGTCGACCCCGATTGGCTCGGCGAGCGACTGGGCCCGACCGCCCGGGCGCAGGGCGTCCGTCTCGACCCTGCTGCCCTCGCCCGTCTGGCCGCCTATGCGACCCGGCTGCTCGAGTGGGGTGCGCGCATCAACCTGACCGGTGCCCGGGACGCCGAGACTCTGGCCGACGAGCACCTGGCCGACGTCCTGCCGATCGTCCCCCAGCTCCCCCAGGCGGCCGTCCTCCTCGACGTGGGGAGCGGAGCCGGCCTGCCCGGGATCCCCCTCGCGCTGCTGCGCCCGGATCTCGACGTCTGGCTGCTCGAGCCGCGGGAGCGGCGGCACACGTTCCTGCGCCTGGCCCTACGCGAGGCCGGCCTCGATTCCGGCCAGGCCGTCTGCGCCCGGCTCGAGGATTGGGACCTCCGCGAGGACCGTCCGAGCGTCGATGTGGCGATCTCGCGAGCGGTCTGGCCGCCGGCGGAGTGGCTCGAGAGGGGTCGCAGCGTCGTCCGGCCGGGGGGTCGCGTCATCGCCATCGAGGGGCGCGAGCGGTTGGTCGAGCTGCCGCCGGGAGCCCGGCGCCTGGTGTACGAGACGCCAGCTCGGGCCGGGTCGCTCATCGTCTGGGATGTCCCGGCCTGAGCCGCGCGTTCCACGTGGAACGCGCGCTACTCCTCCACGCACCACACGGCTCTCGGGAAGTCACACTCGCTGGAGCCGATCGACCAGTGGTTGAGGTCGTCGGGCGGCCGGCTCAGATCGAAGACCAGGATGCCGAGGCGACCCTGGCCGAAGGATCCCACGCCCGTCCAATCGCCGCAGTGCACGTCCGAGCCCGCATACATCCAGCCGAGGAACGCGTCGCTCGCCGTCTGGAACTTGCCGATGTCGAGGCCGCGCTTGAAGTCGTACTCGAGGCTCGACGGATCGTGGATCTCCCATAGGCGAGCGACCCGGAAGCCGGGGCCGCAGGCCGCCTGGGCCGCCTCGCCAACGACCTCGTTGGTCGTCAGGAAGTAGCGCCGCGCGCCCCGCGCCGAGCAGGTGTCGTCGTCGCATAGGTTGCCGCCGATGGCCCGGCCTCCGACGATCGCCGAGGCGGGTCCGAGCTCGCCGGCGCGGCTGACGACGTTGCGGGCGTAGCCGGAATCGGTGCCCAGCCGGATGCCGTCCTCGCCCGTCAGCGAGACCCGGTTGTCGGTCACGAGGCTGCGGTCCCCGACGTCGATGCCGCGCTTGCCGCAGTCCAGTACCAGCAGCCCCGTCACGTGGGCGAGATCATCGAGCTCGATGCAGCTCTCGCTCGAGCCCCGCACCGTCCCGTTGCGCAGCGTCACGCGGTCGCCCTGGCCGGTGGCGGCGCTGATCAGCTCCTCCGCGCACTCGCCCTGGCCCGCATCGCAGCCGGACGGGCCGCTGATCCGGAAGCCGCCCAGATCGAGGCTGATGTCCGAGGTGAGCAGACGGATCCCACCGTCGCCTTGCGGGACCTGCAGGTCGCTCGTCAGCAGGTAGCTGCCGGGCTGGCTCAGCACGACCGGGAAGCCCGAAGCACTGGCAGAAGCCTGGTTGATCTCGATCTGACCATCGGCAGCCCAGCCCGGGCCGGTGGCCACGAGCAGCAGCGCCATCGCGAGCCTGAACATCGACATGCAGATCTCCTCCGAGCCTTCTCGACCTGGGGGCGTTCGGCGGCGGGGAACAGTGTTCTACACCCCTCGGTGAGGCGCATCGCAGGCGCCGGCGTTCCACGTGGAACGGATCGACCTCGGTCGCCCTCGAACTCGAGGCGATCGGGCCGGAAGGCGATCGGGCACGAAATCGTGGACCGGACCCGCTCCCAGTGGCTATGTTTCAGGCCAGCCGGATGCCCCTGGGGGATCCTGACTGAGCGGGCAATCGGCTATCCGAAGTCGGCGATCGGAGTGGGGGGCAGTCCGATTCAGGTGGAGATCCAGCCAGGCTCGGGACCTGCGGCCGGACCGCGCGCGCGCGTGATCGCCGTGGTGAACCAGAAGGGCGGCGTCGGCAAGACCACCACGGCCGTCAATCTCGCGGCGTCGCTCGCCGCCGCCGAGCATCCCACCCTGCTCATCGACCTCGATCCCCAGGGCAATGCCTCGAGCGCCTACGGGCTCGCCGCCGAGCGGCCGCACATCTACGACGCGTTGCTCGGCGAGTGCGCGTTGGCGAAGGCGAGCCTGCCGACGGAGCTGCCGCACCTGCACGTCGCACCGGCGGGTCCGGATCTCGTCGGTGCCGAGATCGAGCTCGTGAGTCTCGAAGGGCGCGAGGCGCGGCTGCGTCTCGCCATCGAGCCCGTGCGCCCGGCGTACGACTTCGTGCTCATCGACTGTCCCCCGTCGCTCGGTCTGCTCACGCTCAACGCACTCGTCGCGGCCGACGCGGTGTTGATCCCGTTGCAGTGCGAGTACTACGCGCTCGAAGGGCTCGCGCGCCTGATGGAGACGGTCGACCGCGTGCGCGGTCTGAACGCGTCGCTCGCGCTCGAAGGCATCCTGCTCACGATGGTCGACCTGCGCGCGAACCTCACGCGCCAGGTGAGTGACGAGGTGCGCCGACACTTTGGTGAGTCGGTCTTCGACTGCGTGATCCCGCGCAACGTGCGCCTCTCCGAAGCGCCGAGTCACGGCAAGCCGATCCTGCTCTACGACGTGCAGTCGAAGGGCGCCATCGCCTACCTGCAGCTGGCCGAGGAGCTCTTGCTACGACACCCGGAGACCGGGCCGGCCCGCAAGCCGCCGCTCCTGCCGAGCCGGGAACCCACGGCCACCGACGGTGGCGCCGCGAAGGAGAGTTCATGAGTGCACGCCGGAGTGCGCTGGGGCGCGGGCTGGATGCGCTGCTGCCCGGATCGCCGTCTACGTCGCCGCGGCCCGAAGCCACGGGCAAGAGCGCCCCCGCGTCGGCGACTCGAACGCCCGCGCCGAGCGAGCCCGCAGAGGGCGAGACGCCCGCGACGGGAAGCGGGCGCATCGCCGTGTCGGCGATCCAGCCCAATCCCGATCAGCCGCGACGACGCTTCGACCCCGAGGCGCTCGACCGGCTGGCCGACTCGCTGCGGCGTCACGGTGTGCTGCAGCCCGTCGTGGTGCGAGAGATCGAAGGCAGCGAGCCGCGGCGCTACGAGCTCGTGGTGGGCGAGCGCCGTTGGCGCGCCGCGCAGAAGGCGGGGCTCGACGAGATCCCGGCGACGATCCAGGACGTGGCGCCCAAGGCCCTGCTCGAGGTCGCACTCGTCGAGAACGTGCAGCGTCGCGACCTCAACCCGATCGAGCTCGCCCACGCGTTCCGCGAGCTGATCGGTGCCGGCATGACCCAGGAAGAGGTGGGCCGGCGCGTGGGTCTCGATCGCTCGAGCGTCTCGAACCACCTGCGTCTGCTCGACCTCGACTCCGATCTGCAGGCCGACGTCGAGAGCGGCACGCTCTCGTCCGGTCACGCGAAGGCGCTGCTCCAGCTGCAGGCGCCCGAGCGGCGCCAGAGCCTGCGCGATCGCATCGTCGAGGGCGGGCTCTCGGTGCGCGCGGCCGAGGACCTGGCCCGCACGCTCGCCGGCACCCGGCGCCCCGAGCGGCGGCCGCCCAAGCCCGCCGCCGAGCCCGAGGACCCGAACCTGCGGAGCCTGCTCGACTCGCTGCGGGAGACGCTCCAGACGAAGGTCCGCATCCAGGGGGACGGCCGGAAGGGTAAGCTCGAGATCGAGTTCTATGGGCCCGAGGAGCTGCACCGGATCACTCGCGCCATCCTCGAAGGACCCGACGCCCGATGAGTGTGCCCGCCACCCCCACCGAGACCGAGACCGAGCCCCTCGAGGGGGCTGCGACGGAGGCCGCTTCCCCCACGGGAGCGACCCGTGCCGCGGACGAGGCCGATGCCCGGCCCGGGCCCGACGAGCCGCCCGTGCTGATCTCCCATGGGGCCCGCTTCGATGGCCTGGTGAGCTTCGCCGGGACGGCCCGGATCGAGGGTGAGATCCACGGCGACGTGATCGGCGAGTCCGGCACCCTGCTGCTCGGCCCCGGCGCCCGGGTGGAGGGGGACGTCGAGGTCGACGAGCTGGTGGTGGCCGGCGCCCTCGAGGGCGACGTGCGGGCCCGCCTGCGGGTCGAGGTGCTCGAGACCGGCGCGATCCAGGGCCAGCTCGAGACCCCGCTCCTGTCCGTGGCCGACGGCGGCCGTCTCCAGGCCCGCTGCGCCACCCGCGAGCCGGGCGAGGAGCCGCCCGAGACCGACGATCCGGACGCGCCGATCGAGCTCTAGGAGCCCCCGGACGGCCAGGCTGCGCGCGTTTCGACCCGGGCGCTGGAAGGGCTCTCGCGGTTGAAACCGGGGTCGGTTTTGTCACCATTCGCGCGGCCCGAGCCACAGGCTGGCAACCGGCCGGCCGTCCTCGGCGACGACCCCCTCACGACCCCACCGGCACACTGGCAAAGGCGCACTGGCAAACCGGGCCAGAAGCGCGACGAGCGGTGGCGAAACCGCGGCCCCGGCGCTCCGAAGCCGGGCCGATGGAAAGGCGGGACCGCCGACTCGAGGCGGGCGGGCGCGACGACCCGACCACCCGACGGCGACGGACCCGAGACC